>JBGAPN010000302.1:0-6709 GCA_044221235.1 Limisphaerales bacterium | reverse complement strand
CGGTTGTCAGCTGGAGATCGGACTGGATTCCGGGGAAGGAGGCTCCAAAAGTCTGACGGAGCGGTCCTTTTGGGGAGGTGGCCATGAGTGATCTGCCGCTGGCAGCCCAGGATTGGTCTGTGAGTCTCCTCGCCGATGCCTATCTTCCGGAGGCCGGGGGAATCCTGGGTTCCCCCCAGTCGGTCCGGTTTCCCCCACAGCTTTATGTTGATGCCGGAGGCACACTCTGGCTGGCGGACCGCAGTGGGACTGTCATTCGACAGTCGGCGTCCAGTTGGGAACGCGTTGATCTGCCCTTTCCGCAGTTGCTTGGACTCGCACCGCAACCGGGTGACAGCGCAGTCATATTGGGGATGGGCAATTCTGGATTCGAACTCGCTTTGCTGAGTGGCGCCGGACAACGCCTCTGGAGGCGCCTGATTTCGGGCACACCGGGCACAACCCTCTCCCTGCTGCAGGACGAACATGGAATCCCGTATCTCCATCGAAAATCGCCGCCGGCCGCGATCTTCCGCGTTGAGACTGGAACGGGAGAGTTGGCGCGGGTTGTGGAACTTGGCGACTCCGGGGCGACGGTCCTGGTCTGGAACAACGCCGTCTGGAGAATCCAATTCGATGGGAAACATCGCCGGTGGATTCGGCGACCTTTCGGAGGTGTTGATGAAGTTATCCTCTCCGGCGGTGTTTTGGACGACACCTTCCTGACGGCGATTGGCGTGGGACCGGACTTGGGTCCCCTGCTCACGAATGGCCGGAAAGTCGTTTGGGTGGGACCATCCGGGCGGGAACGAACCGTGCGCCTGCCGGAATTGAAGACCCCTGCGCCTCCGCTTCCGGCGGTGATCGACGTGCTCCGGGCGGTCCCGCGTGCAGACGGGACACTTTGGGTGGTTTACGCCGATGGGGCAGGCTGGTCCGTCCATTCCCTGCGACTTGACCGATAACATTGGACACCGCTCCGGTCCCGCGCATTCCGGAAGGCCTCAGCCGCGTTCGAATATGTCGCCCGATCAAACCGCCGCAGCGATTGGCCAACCAGACAGCGCAACGCGATGTCATCGAGTTTCCTGCTGAGTGACATTCGGCCTGGACACAGAAACGACTCAAGAAATGACTGCAACCATTCCGGATGGTCGAACCGGACCAAGCGCTGCCCGCGACACCGGTCCCAGCGAGTCCATGGCAACGCCCTGCTGCCATGGTTTGCGGAGGTGGATTCAGCCGCAGCGATCAGGGTCTCCGAATGCCTGTCCGGCTGCGACAGCCTGTCGGACAATGGGAAGGATCCGCCGTAACCACTCCTATTTCTATTCGTAAGCATGCCAGCACCTCTTCAACTGCCCGCCGGCCACCCGCTTCATACCCATCGCGGGCCCGCAAGCACGGCCCTCTCCGGGGATGGGACGCGACGGTCGCTCCGGCGACGGCCGGTCGATTCACCCGATTTCAACAATTCGGACGCGTCGGACGCACAAACGTCGATGACCAGTCCCGTCCGAAACGAAGCGCCGGCCAGCGTTCATTCCGTTCTCAGCTCACCCGGTCAACCCCTTGCACCGGCGACGCGCACCCTCTTGGAACCCTGCTTTGGCATGAGTTTTGGACATGTCCGAATTCACGACGACTGCGATGCCTATCGTTCCGCCGAGGAGATCAATGCCGTTGCTTACTCGGTTGGAGCGCACGTGGTCCTTGGTGCCGGAAGACCTGCGCTGGATTCCCCTTCGGGCAGGCTGCTTCTCGCGCACGAACTCACGCATGTCGTGCAGCAGCGCAGCGACCCGGTAACCCCAGGCCTCCGCATTGGGGTGGACGCCGCAGGATCGCCCGAGGAGGCCGAAGCTCAAACCGCGACCCGCCGAATCGCATCAGGGGAGCATTTCCCCGCGAGCCGCATCCGCATGGCTCCTACGGCGGTCGGGCGCCTGCACCGGCTGGAACGCGGCACCTACGTCTCCACCGTCGGAGAGGCTGCATTCCTCGACGCTGGCGCCGCTTTCTTCCGGCATTGGGGCTATCCCAATGTCCGCCGGGTCGGTTCTATGGAGGAGGTGGTCAGCGATCTCGACAGCGGCCGCGGCCACATTGACCAGTTCAGGTTGGTTTCCCACGGCGCGCGCGGGTTGTTCCAATTCGGATTTCTGCAGGGAGTGCCCACTTCATTGTTTGGTTCGAATGAGGCCGGATTTCGAAGCGCGAAGGAATTTCGCGGCGCCACCGCCGCGGTTCGTCTTTTGGACGACGCAACCCTGAGCGATGAACTGACCGACCTCATTGCCGATCACGTCGCCGGGCCCCTGCTGGCGGGGATTGGCGTCACCACCGTCCCCGACCTGAGTTCCACGGAGGGGCTTTATCTTCGAGCGGTGCTTGAAGGACATTTCCTGGACGAGCTGCGTCTGCCCACTGGCGCGGTGCCCAATATTTCCAACCGGGCTGTGCTCAATCAATGGGTTCAACTCCGGCGCACTCTTTACCGGCCGCTCGTGGTGGCGAGTGTTCCAGCAGCCCAGCAGGCGACGACCCAGCGGAACCTGGGCATGTTCGAGGCCCGAGTGCCAGTCGCGCTCCAGGGACGCCGCACATTTCAGTTTCCGCAGGCGGACATTGACGCGCTCGCGACCCCGTTGCTGGATGCCAGCCAACGCGGGCTTAATCCGGAAATCTCCCGAGTGGCCCGGGAGGGCGCGGGTGGGACTTATGTCACCAAGCTCGCTCGGATCCGCGGCCGGATTGACGGGAATACCCACATCGAAATCCGCGGCTGCAACGTCGGCGGTGACACAGATTTCCTGGATGCTCTTCGCAATCACTTCGGCGATGCGCCGCAGCTTCCATCCGTTTCGGCGCCCGACCTGTTTCAATACTTCTTCCAAGTGGCCGACGTCGCCACCTTCAACTTCAACCTGCCCCCAGATCAACAGCGGTTTGCCGCGGACTACCCCAATATCGAAGCCACATTTCAGCGCCAGGAGCGGATTCGCCGGCGCGAGGCCTGGCCGGTCACCAACGAGGAATCGCTGGCCGACTTCGCCAGGCGCTACGGTCGAAGCGCAACGACCCTCGAAGAGTTGAATCCGGAGCTTCAGGGCCGCCCGCTTCGACGGGGGGAACTGGTCTGGCTGGTGGCACGCCCCCCGATTCCCGCCGGCACAGCGACCTCGCTGGAGGATTTCTGCGACCGAGAACTGGGCAATCGCTACTTGTGGCCCCGTATTTGGGGTTACAACCCACAGCTCCGGATCCCCACGATCACGCCCCAGGATCTGGTCTGGATCGTGTCGCCCAATGTCCGCGGAACGGTCGCGGGCCCGGCCGCGACGCAGCGAGATCTCCAGACGAGCCTTCAAGGGGGATCGGCCTTCGTGGGGTTTGCCGGCGGGCGGACTTCGGTGCGACTCGACAATTCGCAGGGAGCCGCGGCCTTTTCCGCCTGGCTGGCCGCCCAGCGATATGACGCGGGTGGCCGCAACGCCGCGGCGCTCGCCAGAGGCCTGGCACCCAACATTGGACTGGCCGTCCGGGGAACTCACATCGAGTTTCTGTCGCCCGGCTATCCGGAGCTCAATGTCGAGGACGCCTTGTTTGCCAGCGATCCACGTTACAACGCTCATATTGTCCGCCGGCCCTGATCCCAGAACCTCGTCCGCTCGCCGCGAATCTACAGGCCTGCTCCGGCCCGGCGGGATAAGCGTTCAACACGCTTGAGCGGCTTCATGAAGTTGTTCGTCAAGTTCTGTCAGCTTGGGAGCTGAATCTCCCGGACCAGTGACACAAATACCTACCAGAAACACTTGACGAAACGATCGACTTTTGGAGTTCTTTAGAAGCCCTCTAATCCCCACTTCGACCCATTTGACTGCGGCGCGTGCGCCAGTCTCACCCCAGCCACTCATACCCCCATGCCCTCAGCCCTCACCTATCCCGGCGTCTATGTCGAGGAAATACCCAGTGGCGTCCGCACGATTGCCGGCGTCAGCACGTCCGTGGCCGCATTCGTGGATTATTTTCGGCGCGGTCTCGTCAACAAGTCGACTCGCATCTTGAGCTACGCTGATTTTGAGCGCGAGTTTGGCGGACTCGACCGCCTCAGTGAGGCCAGCTACGCGGTTCAGCAGTTTTTCCTGAACGGCGGCACGGAGGCCTGGGTGGTTCGGTGCGTTGGAGGTGCTGCTGCTGGGGTGATCGTTCAATCTGGGATCAACGGTTCTGCGTCTCTCACCATGGAGGCCGGCCGCGGCACCCGGCCTGACCCGGGCACATGGGGGCAGCAGTTGCGAATCCGCATCACTCCGGTGGCGCCTGTGTCAGGGGGACGATTCAACGCCGATATCCTTTTGGTCGAGTCCCGTAACGGCCAGGAAGTTGTGGTGATTGCCGAGTCATTCACCAGTCTCAGTGTGAACGCCAATGACCGCCGCAATGCCCGGACGGTGATCAATGATGATACCACCGGCTCCAAGCTGGTCCGACTCACCCAGGCTCCGGGCGTCGCCGTACCCCTTGCCTGTGGAACCCTCACCTCTGCGTTCCCCACGGCGTTCCCCAGCATCACCTCCAGTTCTCCCCAGGTTCAGGTTTCCATCGGATCGACTTCGGGAGGGTTCGAACGCGGTGTCGCCCGGCTCTCTGCCAAGCCAACATCCCTGGCACAGGCCCGTTCTTTGCTGGAGTCCGCGATCCGCTTGGCGCGACCGGAGCGTCCGGCCTTCGCCGATGCATCCGTTGAAGTCATCGGCGATCGCCTGCGGATACTGGCCGGTGCGTCGAGCCCCTCGTCCCGAGTGGTCTTCTCCGCAGGTGGTTCCGATCCGGTCGCCACCAATCTGGGATTTTTGAACGGAGACACACGGGACGGTCGCCTGTCGGGTAATCTCCAGGCGTTCACCCAGCCGGGCGCCGATCTGGTCCTTGCCGTGACCATCGGTTCGACCACGGTTTCCAATGTCACGCTGCTCCGTGCCAACATGGCCGATTTGGCGGCGGCACGGACAGAGTTGGAGAACAAGGTCCGCGCTGCAAACACGGCCACATCGTTCACCCAGGCGCAGGTCCTCGTGGTGGCTGACAGTGCCGAACGACGGCTGCTCCTGGTGGCGGGAACAACGGGCGCCAGCGTGTTTGTTGACGGGGCGGGGGCGCCCTCGCTGCTTCTGGATGCTCCCAATTCGGCTCCGGTTCCCAACTCCAGCTCGGTCCGTCTGTTCGCTGGCGAGCGTCGGTCCGGACGGCAATCGGCCAACCTGACTGGGGCGACTCCGGTGACCCTGCCGCCGGCGGGCTCCACACTGACCCTGTCCATCACCATCGGGGCGACCACCGCTTCGGTGAACCTGGTGACGGCCAACATGGCGAGCCTGGCCGCAGCCCGGAATGAATTTGAAGCCAAGGTCCGGGCGGCCAATGGTGACGCCGCCTTCACCGGGGCTCGCGTGGTTTTGGCGACGGAAGGTGCGGAAAACCGGTTGATCCTCCTGGCCGGCACAGCGGGCGCAACCGTTGTGGTGGCGGGAGCGGGAGCCACCACGCTGCTTATGGACGCCGCCAATGCCGGCGCCGCCGATGTCAGCGCCTTCGTCAGCAGTCAACTGACTCCGCCGCTGCCCGTTTCGGCGGGAGCCCGGTTGGGCGTGTATCTGGGCGCCGAGGGTGCCAGTTCGGTGCGCGTGGCGACATCCGCCGACACGTTGGCTGCGGTGGCGACCGCCTTGCAGACCGCCATCCGGTCGGCCAATGCCCTGGCGGCCTTCACCGGGGCCCGGGTGATTTCCTATGACGCCCCGAGCACGCCGAACGCCGCGGCCCAGAAGCGGCTGATCCTGATCTCGGGAGGAGCCGCCGGAACTCCAGTCAGCCTCTCCGCCGCGATGGATTTGACGACGCACTCGGAACTAAGGCTTTCCACCGGTTCGGGCGCGACCTCCAACGTTCAGCTCTATTCATTCGGTGCGGGGGCGGCGTTAAGCGACACCGCCCAAGGCACGGGCACTCCGGGAACTGATGCACTGCCGGACGCCAACGCATTGATCGGAGACCTCAATACCAAGACCGGACTCCGCGCCCTGGAGGATGCCGACCTGTTCAATTTACTTTGTCTGCCCCGGGCTGCTGCGCTGGCCGGAGACCCGGCCACCGCGACGGCGGCGCAGGCCCTGCTGGCGTCGGCCGTCACCTACTGCGAACGGCGAAGGGCGATCCTGCTGGTCGACACACCGACCGGTCGCGACACACCGGAGTCGATTTCGCAGTGGCTTGACGCCAACGGATCCCTCCGGAGCCGCAACGCTGCCCTTTTCTATCCGCGGGTTAGAATCCCGGATCCGCTCGACGACTTCCGCCTGCGTTCCTGCGGGGCTTCGGGGACAGTCGCCGGATTATTTGCCCGCATCGATTCCACCCGAGGGGTGTGGAAGGCTCCCGCCGGAACCGAGGCTGTGGTGCGCAATGTCTCCGAATTGGAGGATATATTGACCGACCAGGAGAATGGCACCCTGAATCCCCTTGCCATCAATTGCCTCCGGAATTTCCCGATCTATGGCAACGTGGTTTGGGGCTCCCGCACCCTGGACGGCAGCGATCAGGCGGCCAGCGAATGGAAGTACATCCCGGTGCGCCGCGTGGCGTTGTTCATCGAAGAGAGCCTCTACCGGGGGCTCAAGTGGGTTGTCTTCGAACCGAATGACGAACCCTTGTGGGCCCAGATCCGTCT
>JBGAPN010000301.1:0-6605 GCA_044221235.1 Limisphaerales bacterium | reverse complement strand
TCCGCAGGCTCGCCCGTTTTGGGTCGAACTGGTGAATGATTCGGATCAACCCGTGACCGCCCAGGGGCTGATCCTCCGAAGCTCCCGGCAGCCGGGGGTGGACGTGGTCCTGGGCGGGACGGATCCCTTGTCGCCTGGGGCCTTTGCCGTGGTGGACCAAAATGTCCTCGGCGGGATCCCCCAAGCGGACGACCGGCTGTTTTTGTTTGCGGCGGATGGTGCCCAGTTGCTGGATGCGGTGGTGGTCGGGGATGGCCTGAAAGCGTGGGACTCAGAATCGCAACGCTGGCAGACCCCGGTGCGGGGTACTCCGGGCGCTACCAATGAATTCCAATTTCAGCGGGATGTGGTGCTGAATGAGATTCAATACCATCCCCGGGCGTTGGCGGGCCATGCTGCGGTGGTGGAGGAGCGGCCCTTGCTGGCCCTGGACGCCGAATGGCGGTTCAACCAGTCCGGCGCCGAACCCTCCCCCGACTGGCCGCGGCCTGAGTATTCGGACGAATCCTGGTCGACGGGGCGTGGGGTCCTGTACGTGGAGACGGCCGATCTTCCCGGTCCCAAGAACACCCCGCTGACCCTGGGGCGGACGACCTACTACTTCCGCAACCATTTTGTCTTTGAAGGAAACACCAACGGTCTCCAGATGGATTTGCGGCTCCTGGTCGATGACGGCGCCATCGTCTACCTGAACGGAACCGAGGTGCTGCGGTTGAACATGCCGGATGGGCCCGCCACCTATGATACCTTGGCGGCCCCGGGTGTGGGTGATGCGACCCTGGGTTCCTGGTCACCGATTGCGTTGTCCGCGCTTCGAAGCGGAACCAACGTGTTGGCGGTGGAAGTCCATCAGGTTTCCGCCGGAAGCTCCGACATCGTCTTTGGCCTGGAGGCGAAGTTGACCGAAGTGATCGAACCGGCCGTTCCCGCCGGGGAATCCACCGAAGCCTGGGTTGAATTGTTCAATCGGGGCGGAGATGCGGTGGATCTAGGTGGCTGGCGGTTTGGGAGTGGCATTGGCTTCAGTTTTCCGATCGGAACCGTCCTGGGTACTGGAGAATACTTGGTGGTCGCAGCGCAGGCTGACGACCTCCGGACCCGGTATCCCGGAGTCCGCATCCTCGGCGACTTTTCTGGGCGCCTGTCCCGTAGCGGGGACCGGCTGACCCTGCTGGATGCCATGGGCAATGTGGCCAGCGAAGTGCGGTACTTCGACCACCGGCCCTGGCCGTCGCTGCCGGATGGAGGCGGCTCGACCCTGGAGCTTCGCGATCCTCGTTCGGATCCCCGTCGTGCCGAGTCCTGGGCGGCGAGTGACGAATCCGCACGCTCCGCCTGGAAGGACTACGCGTATACCGCCACCGCCCAAGATGACCGGGGCCCGACCCGCTGGAACGAATTCATCCTCGGCCTGCTCGATGCCGGTGAGGTGTGGCTGGATGACCTGCACGTGGTTGAATCGCCCGACACCGGTTCCGCCCGGGAACTGCTGCAGAATGGCGACTTCGAGAACGGCGCGGCGGCCTGGCGTTTTCTCGGAAACCATCGAGGCACCGAGGTGATTTCGGATCCGGACCGTCCCGGGAACCATCTGTTGCGCCTGGTGGCGAGCGGTCCCACCGAGCACATGCACAATCACCTGGAGACGACCCTGGTGGGAAACACCGCCATCGTGAACGGCCGCACCTACCGCATTGCGTTCCGCGCCCGTTCCATCTCGGGATGTCCCCGGCTGAATTCACGGCTCTATTTCAATCGCGTGGCGCGGACCACCGTCCTGGAGACCCCAGTATCCGGCGGGACGCCTGGCGCGCGAAACTCGCGTTGGACAGCCAATGCCGGGCCGACCTACGGGGCCGTCCAACACCGTCCCGCCGTTCCCGCGCCCACGGAATCCACCACCGTGACGGCGGAAATCACCGATCCGGATGGCGTGGCGGGATGCGTCCTGTGGTGGAACCCCGCCGCACAAGGCTGGCGCAACACCAACATGGTTCGGGCTGCGGGGGATCGCTTTGAAGCGTCCATCCCGCCGCTGTCCCTTTCCACGGTGGTGCAGTTTTACGTGGAAGCGGTGGATGGACGGGGCGCCCGCAGCACGTATCCGCCGGGGGGTTCTCAATCGCGCGCGCTCTACCAGGTCCGCGACGGGCAGGCTGCCGTGACGCGGCTCCACCAGTTGCGCATCATCATGACGGCTGCGGACTCCGCGTTCCAGTTCGCGACCACCAACCTCATGAGCAATGAGGCGCTTGGCGGGACCGTGGTCGTGGACGAGTCCGAGGTGTTTTACGATGTGGGGGTCAGCCTGCAGTCGAGCGAACGGGGGCGACCCGATGAAGGGCGGGTCGGGTTCACGGTCGATTTTCCAGCGGATCATCTGTTCCGCGGTGTTCATGATTCGGTGACCCTGGACCGGAGCGGAGGCTATTCTGGTCGTGGGGGACGGCAGGATGAAATCGTCCTGCACCATATCATCAATCAGGCCGGCGGGATGGCCGAACTCTACAACGACCTGGTTCGTGGCATTTTTCCGCGTGCACTCGAAGGGCGCCGAAACGGTGTGGCGCAATTGGCCACCTCGAAGTACAGCGGGCAATTTGTGGAGGACTCGATGCCCGGGGAGACGGACGGCCAGATGTTCAAGATCGAGTTGATCTACTACCCCACCACCTCGGTGGGCAGCGATCCTCAGCGGCCGAAGCTGCCCCAACCTGATGACGTCATCAGCTCCGACATCGAAAACCGGGGCGACGACACCGAGGCGTACCGCTGGCATTTCCTGATCGAGAACCATCGTGATGACGACCGCTATGCACCCATGGTGACGCTGGCCAAGGCCATGAGCCTCTCCGGTTCGGCCCTGGAGCAGGAATCCCGGCGTCTCATGGACATCGATCAATGGGCGCGGGTCATGGCGCTGAAGACGCTCAGCGGCGACGCCGACACCTATGCCGTGGGATACCCGCACAACCAGATGTTCTTCTTCCGCGCCACCGACGGCCGGGCGATGACCTTTACCTGGGACATGGATTTTGCCTGGACCCGCAATCCGTCCGATGCGCTCCCGGTGGGCGCCAACATCGGCCGGGTGCTGGAGTTCCCGGGGAACCAACGCCGGTTCCTCGGCCACGTGGGAGACCTTCTCAACCGGTCATTCAATTCCACCTACATGAGCCGCTGGACAACTCACTATGCCCAGCTCGCCGGTCAGAACTATGGCGGGGTGCTTTCCTACATCCAGCAGCGGGCGGCGTCCGCACGGGCCCAGCTCCCCAAACCCGTGCCCCTGGCGATCACCAGCGGAGGCGGATCGGATCTGCTGGTGGCCACCTCGTTTGTGAACCTGGCTGGAAAAGCCGGCGTGGAATACCGGGATCTGGTTCTCCGATCTCCGGAGTCCGCGGGTGTCTGGACCTGGGGGACGATCACCAACTGGCAGGTTCGCGTGCCGCTGTGGCTGGGTGAGAATCCGCTGGAGGTCCTGGCCTACGATTTCAACGGGCAATTGGTGGCCTCCAATCACATCGTCGTAACCTCAACGGTCGGCGGTGGTGGCTCCGACACCGATCTCGACGGCATTCCGGACGGCTGGGAGCGGCTGCATGGATTGGATCCGACCCGGGATGATGCGGCGCTCGATCCCGATGGAGATGGGTTTGGCAATCGGGAGGAATACCTGGCGGGCACGGATCCGCAGGCCGCGGCAAGCCGACTTCGTGCGCAGGTGGACACCGGGACCGGGCCGGTCGTCGTGAGATTCCAGGCCGAAGCGGGACGGGGCTATTCGATCCAGCGACGAAACGACTTGAATGGCGGCGTCTGGCAGACCGTTCACTCCGTTGCGGCGACTGTGGGGCCGAGGGCGGTGGAATGGACGGATCCGGGCGCTGCGGAACCTTCCGGGTCGTTCTACCGGGTTTCCACGCCCTAGAGCCTGTCCGAAAACAGGACCCCTCTGAGTATTCGGAAAGGCTCTTAGCCTGACTGTGGAAGTGATGGCGTGGCTGCGGGCTGGGATTCCCGACGACGCTGGACAAACCGGACGGCTCCCAGTCCGGCGACAGCCAGCGCGGCAATGGAATACCCGCTGAACGGTCCGAACAGTCGCGGGGTGTCCCGAAACGGTTCGTGCAGGAACCGGAACAGTCCGTAGGCGATGAGATAGAGGTGGAACAGGTTTCCCGGGAAACGACCGGCGCGGCGCAACCCGGCGAGAATGACCAACGCCGTCAGATTGAACGCGAATTCCAGCGGCACGGAGGGCCAGCGGGGGATGCCGTGGGCGTCCCGCAGGGTCCACCAGGAGTCCGTGTCGCAAGCGTGGCCCAGGCAGCATCCGTTCATCCAACAGCCCACCCGGCCCAGCGCGATACCGGCCGGTACGATCACGGCAAATTCGTCACCGGTCGGCTTCCGGTATCCCAGCAGTTTTTTGAATCCTTCCACGGACGCATAACCTCCCAGGAGGGCGCCAAGCACGGATTTGCCGGTGGCCAGGCGACGGACGAAGTCGGGCTGACCGATGTCCCGCCCGCCTTCGGCCAGCAGGTAAACCAGCTTGGCACCCACAAAGGCCCCGATCAGCGCACCCAGCCAGAGCACCACCAGCGACGAATCGCGTCGGGCCATGCGGATCCAGAACAGGGCACTGACCAACAGGGCGGTCAGCAGCAGCACCGTGTACCACGCGGGGGAGGCGGGCGACCTCGGGATCATGGGGCCGGACGCGTGTCCGGGAAGCCCGAGTAGTAACGGCAGAAGGAATCGAGCCGTCCGTCGGGTCGGATCACGTGGGTGCAGCAGCGGTCGATCCGGTCCTGGTCCCAGGTCCAGGCATCCATGAACGGCTTCACCATGATCCGGAACGCCACGCCACCGTGCAGTTCCAGGTTGTGGAGCAGTTCCCCAAGCGGTTCGGTTTCACAGCCGCACCGGACGAGGTCCTCCAACCGGTATTGAATCTTGTCCTTCAGGAATCCCTGCAACCGGGAAAAATCGAGGAATTCGCTGACCGAATAGGTTTGGTCTCCCTGCCGGAGCAGATAGCCAAGGGTGGCGCAGTTGGGGTCGCCGCACGGCAGGGGCGTGAAATCCTCAAACTTCAGCCGCCCGCCGCTGTGCGATACCGCGCTCGTCAAGATGTCGGCGACGTTGAGCCGCTCCGATGCGCCGGAGTTGCGAGCGTCTGCGGGAAGTCGTCCGCTCTGGAACAACGGCTGGAAGGTGATTCCGTGGACCTGCGGCCGGGTGAGGCCGAACTGAATGGCCGCCCAGGCGTGAGGGAGATTTTCGGGCGTGACCGTACACGCCAGGGTCACCGGCAGTCCGATGCGTCCGCACGCGTCGATCGCCCGCTCCCGGACGACCCGCAGATCGGTGCCGCGCAGGTCGCGCTGGGCCTCGGGCTGGACACCGTCGAACTGCAGATACAGCTGCAATCCCTTGCGCGCGGCGGCGGTCGCGAGGCGTTCCGCAAAGACAGGATCGTTGGCGATGCGGACCCCGTTGGTGTTGATCAGGACGAAGTCGATGTGTTCGTGGCTCTGGCACCAGTGAAGCAGTTCAAAGAAGTCAGGGTGCAACGTGGGCTCCCCGCCGCTGAGTTGGAGGATTTCGATGCCTCCCTTGCGATCGATCACTCCCTGAATCCGCGCCTGGAGTTCGTCGAGCGGGACGGCATCCACGGCGGTGCCGGTTCCCACCGGCGAGCTGGCATAACAGGTGGGGCAGGCGAGGTTGCAGGAGCGAACGATTTCGATGAGCGCGAGACAGGTGCTCAGCGTTTCAAAGGTGTTTTCACCGCGACCGTTGGCGTTTCGCCCGAGCGTGCCCCTTTCCTTGGAGTCGGGTGCCGCAGGCCGGCAACACGTCCCGCCGGTCGCGTTGGAGGGATCGCCCTGGGCCAGCCAGTAAAATCGGGCGTCCGTCGCCAATGTGGCCTCAAACGTCCCGTGCTGTGGGCAATGACGCCGGAGCACCACCCGGCCCGGGTGGCCGTCTTCGCGCCAGACTTCACCCGGAATCGGCGCGTGGCAGACCGGACAACGGGTCGTGGTCTGCTTGAGGCGCTCGGAACGCGGGCGTAGCGAAATCGAACTCATTCCGGAGGGGTTGATGGAGGCATCATGGACTTGGGAGGGCGAATCGGCCGGTCCAGTCATTAAACTCTGGAGTCCGCCATCATGCGGCGATTCGGTGTGACGGGTGGGACTGGAAATCTGTGAGCCGCAACGGATGTCGCCAGGCGCTGCGGGCGACCGGGTCAGTGAAAATTGAATTTAGGGTTGCCGACGGCGCAGCCTGCAGCGGCGTTGCATTCAGCGGCGACGAGGCAACCGGCAATCATCGCCAGGCTCAGGACGACTTTAGCGCCGGGTGACCGACCGAGTCGTACTCCCAACACGATTCCAGAAACGAGTGCTCCAGCGGGGGCAAACAGCAGGGCCCCCATGGCGGCGGCGTCGCTGCTTCCCGTGGCTCCGAGAAGCCCGGGTAGCAGAACAAGCCCTGCGGCCACGAAGAAGGGCCAGTTCGAACGGGACGCCGGCGGCGTGAGAATGGGATCCGGCGGGGGAGGGGGTGAAGCCGGAGAGGGATTCGGC
>JBGAPN010000300.1:0-6623 GCA_044221235.1 Limisphaerales bacterium | reverse complement strand
CGTTCCACGGTGGTCACCTGTGGCTATCCGGCGGGCGGGGAACAGATTTCCTTCACGAGGGGTGTCGTTTCCCGAATTGAGGTTCAGAACTATGTCCACTCCGGGAACCGCTCGATGCTGGCCGTCCAGACCGATGCAGCGATCAATCCTGGGAACAGTGGGGGTCCTGTCCTTCAGGATGACAAGGTGGTCGGAGTCGCCTTCCAAGGGGTGCCTGGGCTCGAAAACGCCGGATTCTTCATTCCTCCCGAGGTCATTCGCCATTTTCTCAAGGATGTCAGTGACGGCAAATACGATGGCTTTCCGCAGGCCGGCATCAGCTTGGTGCCGTTGCAGAACCCGGCTTATCGCAGCTATCTGGGATTGCGGGATCAAGGCGCTGGAGCTCGGGTCGACGGGCTGCGTGCGGGCAGTGCGGCCGAAAAGCTTTTGAAACCGGACGACGTTTTGCTGGAGGTCGACGGACTCCCCGTTGGGAGTGACGGCACGGTTCTTTATCGGGATAACCGAGTTGCGGTTTCAATCCTGTTTCAGGCCCCGCAAAACGGGGAATCCGTCAAACTCAAGTTGCTGCGCGACAAAAACCCATTGGAACTCGAGTTGCCGGTGTCCGTTTATGAAGGGGACCGCCTGGCTGGCAACCAGTATGACATTCCACCCCGCTATCTCATCCATGGTGGATTGGTCTTCACCTCCCTGAGTGCCGATTATCTTCGGACATTGGGCAGGGAGAGACCGGATCCAGGCAATTCGGCCCTCTTCTATGAGCTTTATTACCGGCGTGGAGAGGAACCGGACAAGGCGCGTACCGAACCGGTTGTCCTCGCAACGACGCTCGCACATCCGGTGAACGCGAACCTTCGGATTCGAGGGCGCGCGCTGGTGGATAAGATCAATGGCATTCGGATCGACAATCTCGAGGACGTGACCCGCGCCTTGGAGAAGAACAAGGACGGGCAGCACATTATCGAGTTCGGTGGTGTCGGAGGCTTCGAATGCCTGGATCGGGAGGCCGCTTCGGCATCCCACGACGAAATCCTGAAAACCTACGGAATCCCATCCGACCGCCGCCTATGAAACGCCCAACCTGGTATTTGATCTGGTCCTTCGTCTCGCTGGCTTGGATGGCCGTGGTGCAGGCCGCCGAACCTTCGGCTTGGGAGAACTCGGTCGTTACCCTCGAGGTCACCTTCAAGGACTACGACCTGTTCCAACCTTGGACGACTCCGACACGCACAGTCCGCAAGCACGGGCTGGTCCTGAGCGATAAGGAGGTCCTGACCACGGCGCAACACCTTCCGAACCAGACGCTGGTGCGACTGCAAAAGGGGGGGCGGGGGAAATGGTATTCCGCCAAGGTCGCCTGGATCGACGTCCATGCGGACCTGGCATTGGTGACTTCCGATGATCCCGGCTTTTGGGTCGGGTTGAAGCCGGCTGAGATGTTGGAAACGATCCCATCGGTTCCTGATTTCAACCTGGTACGGTGGAGGGATGGCAATCTGGAGAGTCGGCGGGTTGAGTTTAGCAAATTCAGCGTCAAGGATGGTGCCCTGAGTTTTGCGCCTCGGCTGACCTTGGAGGTCAATACCGAGCTCAATGGATTGGGATGGGCAGAGCCGGTCACCATCGACGGCAAGGTCGTGGGACTGACCACCTCGAAGGCAGGAAACGTCTGCAACGTCGTTCCGGTCCCGTTCATCCGGCGCGTACTGGACGCTCAGCGACAGGGAAAGAATCCGGGAATGGGCTATTTTGACTTCACCTGGCAGTCCGCTGAGAACCCGGCGACGTTGGAGTATCTGAAGCTTCAGGGACCCGAGCGTGGGGCCGTTGTCCTCAAGGTTCCAAAACGCCCCGGGGAGAATCCGGTGATCAAGCCCATGGATGTCCTATTGGAAATCGATGGGTTTCCGATTGATGTGGAGGGGGATTATCTCGACCCGCAGTATGGACACCTGTTGCTCGAAAACCTCTCAAGCCGCACACGATCGGCCGGCGAGGTTGTTCCGATCAAAGTCTGGCGGGACGGAAAGGAAATCACCGTCAACTACACCCTTCCCAAGGCAAACTATCACGATGAGCTCGTTCCAAGGGAAATGTTCGATCACCCCCCGGAGTATCTCGTCGCTGGAGGCCTGGTCTTCCAACCTCTTGATCAGCCCTTTCTTCGTGGGTGGGGAGACGAGTGGAGGAGGCGCGCACCATTCCGTCTCCAGCATTATCAGAATGATTCTCCCACACCCGAGCGGCCATCGCTGATCATGCTCAGTTCGGTGCTTCCTGATCCCTACAATCTCGGATACCAGGATATCCGACTTTTGGTTGTAGATCAGATCAACGGCCGGAAAATTTCCACGCTCGCGGATGTGGCCGAGGCCCTGAAGAACCCGAAGGACGGCGTCATCCGGGTGCAATTCACGAAAGGGGAGAATCTTCAGACCCTCCTGCTGGATGCTGCCACGCTGGACGACGCCACCAAACGGGTGCTGAAACGCTATGATCTGCCCTCGGACCGGCGTCTTGGGTCCTGATCAATACGAATCCCCAGCCCCAACGCGTGGTGGAAGGGAACTGATGAGTTCGGCACCCCAACATCCGATGGGATCCATGGGGAAAGCGTAGGCCGCCTTCAGAATTGACGGTCGGTAACGGCGCCCTCGCTGGCGGAGCCCACCAACGCTGCATACTTGGCCAGGACTCCGCGGCGATAGTTGGGCTTGGGCTGCTTCCATTTCCGGAGTCTCGAATCGAGTTCGCCAACCCCGATGGCCAACGTAATGGCTCGGGCCTCGGCGTCGATGAGGATTGGATCGCCGTTTCGAACCACGGCGAGCGGTCCGCCTTCAAAAGCCTCTGGTGTGACGTGTCCGATGACGAAGCCATGAGAACCTCCGCTGAATCGGCCGTCGGTGATGAGAGCCACCTCTTTGCCCAACCCCTTTCCCATGATCGCGCTGGTGGGCGAAAGCATCTCGCGCATTCCGGGTCCGCCCTTCGGTCCTTCCCCGCGAATCACCACCACATGACCCGCTTTCACCTTGCCCCCCAGGATGCCTTGGAGCGCGTCCTCCTCTCGCTCGAAAACAATCGCTTTGCCTGAAAACTTGAGGCCTTCCTTGCCGGAAATTTTCCCGACGGCACCGCCCGGGCAGAGATTGCCGCGAAAGACGACCAAATGGCTGGTCGGCTTGATCGGGTTGTCAAAGCCACGGACGATATCCTGGCCCTTGGGGTATTTCGGCGCGGTGCGAAGATTCTGACGCATGGTCTTGCCCGTGACCGTGAGCACGTCCCCGTGGAGCAGGCCCTCGTCGAGGAGCATTTTCATCAGCGGCACGGTTCCGCCGATTTCAACCAGGCGCGCCATCACGTATTTGCCCGATGGCTTGAGATCCGCAAGAACCGGCACCCGCTTACCGATTCTGGTCCAGTCATCCAGGGTCAGCTTGACGCCGGCGCAATGGGCCATGGCAATGAGATGGAGGACCGCATTGGTGGAACCGCCGAGCGCAATCACGAGGGTCATCGCGTTTTCAAACGCCTCCCGGGTCATGATGTCGCGCGGATTGATTCCGCGCCGGATCAGGTTCAGGACTGCTGCGCCCGCCTGTTCGCAGTCGAGGGTCTTCTCCTTGGAAACGGCCGCCTGGGCCGATGAATTCGGAAGGCTCATTCCCAAGGCTTCGATGGCGCTGGCCATCGTGTTGGCGGTGTACATGCCGCCGCAGGATCCGGCCCCGGGAATCGCCACTTCCGCCACCCGCTCGACATCGGCGGCCGTGCACCCGCCGGCGGCATTTTTGCCAACCGCCTCGAAGATGTTGACGAGGTCTACATCCCGTCCGTCGAGTTCCCCCGGGAGGATGGTGCCTCCGTAGACAAACAATGAAGGGCGGTTCAACCGCGCCATCGCCATCACGCAGCCCGGCATATTCTTGTCGCAACCGCCAATGGCGACAAAGCCGTCAAACCCCTGGCAACCCACGACGGTCTCGATCGAATCGGCGATGACTTCGCGGGACACGAGGGAATATTTCATCCCTTCCGTGCCCATCGAGATGCCGTCCGAAATCGTGATGGTGTTGAAAACGACCGCCTTGCCTCCGGTCTCGTTGATCCCTTGCGCCACGCTGACGGCCAACTGGTCGATATGCATGTTGCAAGGAGTCACCATGCTCCAGGTGGAAGCCACGCCGACCTGCGGCTTCCGGAAATCTTCCTTCTTGAAGCCAGTGGCATACAGCATTCCCCGGCTCGGGGCGCGCTCAATGCCGTCAACAACCCGGGATGAGAAGGCACGAAGCGGGGACGTTGAACTCAACTTGGACGATTTGCTCATGTGATGCGGAATCAGTTTGGGGAAGTGGGAACCTTGGCAAAGGGCAAAGTGATGTTTCCTGCGCCCGAAGGAGACTGGAACGTCCCCTTGCGGGCTGCGTTAACGCTGAGCGGAACGGGTCGAGGACGACAGCAGGACGGACTCAGGAGAGGATTCGCCGGCCTTCGTCGAGGAAGATCCCCTTGAACATCATGTCCAGCGCCTGCGGATTGCTAGCCTTCGCGAGTGCCTCGGCCTCACTGATTCGCCGCGCCTTCACCAGGTCGTACATGGCCTGGTTGAAGTTCTGCATTCCGTCGTCGCGGCTGGTCTCAATGGCTGCGCCCAGCTTTTCCAGACGATTTTCTTCCAGCATTTTTCGAACAGTCGGGGTGTTGATGAGGATCTCGAGCGCCGGAGTGACGCCTCCAGTCACGGTGGTGACCATCCGCTGGCAAACGACCGCCTTCAGTGTGCCGGCGAGCTGGCGACGGACCTGTTCCCGTTCGTCCGGACGGAAGAAGTCGAGGATGCGGCCCACCGACTGTGCCGCATTTTGGGTGTGCAGCGTCGACAGGACGAGGTGCCCGGTGTCGGCCGCCTGCATGGCGGCGGTGAAGCTGACGGCATCGCGCATTTCGCCGACCATGATGATGTCGGGGTCCTGGCGGAGCACATGTTTCAATCCGTGCTGGAAACTGAGCGTATCGAGGCCGATTTCGCGCTGCTCGATCACCGATTGGTTGTCGTCGAAGACGAACTCGATGGGGTCTTCCAGGGTGACGATGTGCTTTTTGAAGTTGGCGTTGATGTGCTCAATCATGGCCGCAAGTGTCGTCGACTTGCCGGACCCCGTGGTTCCTGCAATGAGCACAATACCGCGCGGGGCGGCGGAGATGTCCTTGAGAATCGGCATGAGCCCGAGCTCCTCGAAGCTGGGCACCTGTGTCTTCACGTACCGCATGGCGAGGGCGAAGGAGCCCTTCTGCTGGAACACATTGGTTCGGAACCGACCGACGCCGGGTTCGAGGAAGCTGAAGTCGACTTCGCGGTCCTCATCGAGGCGCTTTCGCGCGTGAGGAGGCACGATTTTCTCGACGACATTGTTCATCCAGGCATCGGTGGGATTCGGGGCCTCAATCGCGACCAACTGGCGGTTGATTCGCAGGACGAACGGTGCGTTCGTTTTGATGTGAACGTCCGAGGCGCCGCCTTCGACGGCTGCCTTCAGAACACCACGGAGCAATTCCATGACCATTTCCATGAGCGGGCCGCGAGACTAGCAGGACCTGGGCCGGGCGGAATCGAATTCTCGATCGTCCGGAGGATTGTGATCGACCGCATGAGGTCAAGGGAGCCCCATGGGTTTTCCAAATATTTCTCGATCCCATTCGTCCGACCTCCCACCTTGCGGAACTCCAGCATGTCGAGCATTGAGAGGACAATTCAGGTGCAGTGGCACCATCAGGTGCATTTCACCGAGAGTGTCTTTGATGGGGCCAACCCCTTGCTGGCCGACATATTGAAGCACGGCCAGCCCATTTCGTTCGCACGCCAGATCCGGATTTTGGTGGTTGTGGACGAGTCCCTGGCGAACGGAAGCCCCGGTCTGGCCCAGAGGATTGAGGAATATTTTGGCGCCCGGGGACCCGGAGTGGTGCTGGTCGCGCCGCCGGTCCTCATGGTGGGAGGAGAAGCTGTCAAGAACGCCTATTTCCGGGTTTCGGAAATCCATGCGCTGATTGACCGGCATCACATCGATCGCCACAGCATCGTGATTGCCGTGGGGGGCGGGGCTCTTCTCGACATGGTGGGCCTGGCGGCCGCAACGGCACATCGGGGAGTGCGGCATGTTCGCATCCCCACCACGACCCTGTCGCAGGCCGATTCCGGCGTTGGGGTGAAAAACGGGATCAATGCATTTGGAAAAAAGAACTTCATTGGCACGTTTTCACCGCCGTTTGCCGTCATTAATGACTTCGACCTGCTGACCTCCCTGGGTGACAGGGACAAGCGGGCCGGCTATGTGGAGGCGGTCAAGGTCGCGTGCATCCGCGATGCGGTGTTTTTCGATTGGCTGGAACAGAATGCGCCGGCGCTGGACGCGTTTGAACTTGGACCGATGAAGCGCCTGATCATCCGCAGCGCCGAGCTTCACATGGATCACATCGCCCGCGGGGGGGATCCCTTTGAAATGGGGAGCGCACGGCCGCTCGACTTCGGACATTGGGCGGCACACAAGCTGGAACAGCTTTCGGAATATCGGTTACGCCACGGGGAAGCGGTGGCGGTGGGGATCGCG
>JBGAPN010000299.1:0-6645 GCA_044221235.1 Limisphaerales bacterium | reverse complement strand
GCCTAATGGCATGAAACCCCATCCCTCCTGGGTGTCGACGTGGATCCTCATGCTGCTGTCCCCGGTTGCGCTACAGGCTGACCTGTTTGTCTGCGAATATTATGGGGACGTTGTCGCCCGCGTGGTGCGGTTCGATGGGACGACGGGGGGCTACGAGGGTGAATTCAGGACAATTGGCGAGGGCTTCAGCGGAGTTACATTCGGGAAAGACGGCTTGCTCTACGCGGCTGAGAACAGCGTGGGTTATGGATCTGTCCACCGTTGGAACCCGGATTCAGGCGCCTATCTGGGGCGCTTCACTGGCGAACGAGACCCCATACCCGCCCCCCCGACGTATCCAATCCCAACCGGCCTCTCATTGGGGCCGACGGGTGACCTATACCTCTTGAGCATCGACTGGCCGGGACCCTCTGGGGGACCTGGCCGAGGCGGACAGGTGTTCCGGATCGACCAACACACCGGCGAAATGGTGGGTGGGGTCCCCTTCGTACCTCCAGGGACCGCCGGATTGAGTTATCCCGAAGACCTCGATTTCGGACCTGCAGGCAATCTGTTTGTCGCAGACCCCTTGGCGGGCGTCCTGCGGTTTGACGGGCGGACGGGCCGCTTCCTTGGGCCGGTTGTCCCCCCCGGTGCCTACGGCTTGGCGCAACCTTATGCAATCGCATTTGATTCACTGTACCGCCTGTATGTTTACGACCGGTCCAGCAACCAGATTCTTCGATTCCGAGCAAACGGCAAGTATCTGGATCGGTTCGCGATCTCTCCTTACAAACTCGCGGATATCGAAATCCTGCCCGACGGGGATCTGCTGGGAACCACTCCCATTCTCGACACCGTGATCCGCTTTGACAAACAGACCGGGGAATATCTGGGTGAGTTCACACCAGGCGGAGCCCAGTACTTCCCGGAACCCTTCCCCGGCCACGAAGACTTCTTTGGCCCCGGAGATTTCTTCATTTCCGAGCGCACGGTGGTTCCGGAACCGGCGCCTTCCGCCGCCACCTTCCTTCTCCTGTCAGGGGCGATCATCGGATTCCGTCTGCATCATCGAAAGCTCGCGCTGGAAGCGTGAGACAACACAGCATTTCTCAATCCCGCTTCCATTCATATTGCCCCGATAGGCGTCCTGTCCCTTGCGCGACTCTCTGTCCCTTGCGCGACTCTGAATCCGATGCCGACTCGTCGAGGCTTGAACCCCGATGACCGAGACGACACGGAAGCCCCCAACCACAGGAAATTCGCCCAACCCAAATAGACGGTTGATATTTTGGTTCCGCACAACGCCGTCCAACATCGGCACCGGTGTAATCCAACTCCGAATTGCCCCGGAACGCAGTGAGGAATCCGGACGGGGACCAGACCATGCTGGCCCGCTCTGGGCGCTCACGGAGCTGCGCCTTCCGGGCGAAAATAAAATGCGCTGTCTTCGGGAGTTCCAGGAACCCGCCCGACTCCGGTCGTCATATGCGGGAGGCGGTCCACGGACACGTTCCGCGAAGTGCGCCAAACCACGCGGCCGTCCCCGTAGAGCAGGTTCTGCCCGGCGATCTTTGGAGCACCCCGCTGCTGCCATTCCGCCGCCTCCGGAAAATGAAGCGCGGGCCGGGATTGCCCGTGGTTGTAGAACCAAGCCTGGGAGCCGCCCCAGAAATAGAGGCTATCGGCCATGAGCAATCGACCTGGGTCCAGATTCTTCCGCGTCAGATCGTCTGGATGCGATGCGTACCCCTCCTCCCAGGTGTCCGCACGGGCAAAGAGGGAATAGGAGGGATGAAAGAAGGCATTGGCTTCCACGGCGATCGGGACCAATCGCTGTTGCAGGGCGACGGGGGAACTGGGGCACCACCAGACTCCGGTCACCCTCTTCAACGGAACGTTGATCCCAGGCAGGTACGGGCCGAAAGCCTCGGCATTGAAGTACTCCGAGCCATCGGAGCGATACATGTTGATGATCACGGCATACCGAGTTCCCACCCGCGCCATAGGGGTTCCGGTGACGGTATCGGCGTGGTCTCCGGCGTACAGGGTATGAGCGATACCGAACTGCCTCAGATTCGATCGACATGCCGTTCGATTGGCCTGCTCCCGGGCCCGGCTCATGGCCGGCAAAAGCAACGCCGCCAGGATCGCGATGATGGCAATGACCACCAGGAGTTCGATCAACGTAAATCCGGACAGGCGCCCGGTCGGATTGCCAGGAGGGGTGAGACCGACACCAGCCGCACGAGTCTTGATCCGAGTAGTGATGGCCAATGAGGTCATCTTCGGGCCAGTAGAGACTTCGGGACTTCCGCCGACAAGCGCCATTACCAACCAAAATCAACGGCGAAACAGACGAAAGGGGCCCGCCGACGATGACCGAATCTCCCCCAACCCAACCCGCCATATCGCCAGCTCGGACAGAGGCGTCAAAGCTCTCCCCGTGACAAGTCCCGGAGAGTCCGGCTCCATTCTGTCGTGCTTCGCTCGCTTTCACTGCTTGCCGCCATCGCATCGCTGGCCACGAGTCTCGGACTGCCCCGGGTATTTGCTGAGGACAAGCCGTCACCACTGCTGTCGGGCCCCGAGTCCGACGGCCCGTTTCGCAAGATGATCCTCGACGCGGATCACGACAGCGATGGTGATGGCCGCATCGACGATACCCTGGTCGACGTTATGGAAATTGCGGTGGCGCGGGATGGCCGGGTGTTTCTCGGCGAGCGGGCCGGCACGTTGAAGGTCTGGGAGAAGAATGGCACCCATGCCCGGGAAATCGGCCGGGTTCCCGTATTCACCGGATTGGAGGATGGTCTGTTGGGAATTGCCCTTGATCCGGCCTTCGACCGGAATCCCTGGATTTACCTGTACTACTCCGATCCGGTCACCCGGACCAATTCCACCGGGCTGAAGACCGGCGAGAACCGCCTCGCGCGATTCACGCTGGCGGACGGAAGGCTCGACCCGGCATCGGAAACGATTCTTCTCCGTGTGCCCACCCAGCGGGACGATTGCTGCCACAGCGGTGGATCCCTGGCGTTTGACGGGGCCGGAAACCTCTACGTCTCCACCGGCGACAACACGCATCCCTTCGGCGATTCCGGCAGCTACGCGCCGATCGATGAGCGGGACGGCCGGCACATGTTCAACACCCTTCGATCGGCGGCGAATGCCAATGACCTGCGTGGAAAAATCCTGCGTGTGAAACCCGAGTCGGGCGGGACCGCCTCCATTCCCGCGGGGAACTTGTTCCCTCCCGGCACACCCTACACCCGACCCGAAATCTACGCGATGGGTTGCCGCAATCCATTCCGGATCTCCGTGGATCCCCGCTCGGGCCGGCTCTACTGGGGTGAGGTCGGACCGGACGCTGGCGAGGCCAATCCAAACCGTGGACCCGCTGGCTTCGACGAGATCAATCAGGCTGCCCAACCCGGAAACTTCGGCTGGCCCATGTTCGCCGGTGATAACCGTCCGTATTGGAACTGGGACTTTGCTACTGGAAAGACCAACTTCCTCTACGACGCCGCCCATCCGCGCAACACTTCACGGTACAACACGGGCCCGGGAGAGCTCCCGCCGGCGCAACCGGCCTTGCTTTGGTACCCCTCGGGGCCTTCCGCCCGCTTTCCGGTCCTCAATGCCGGCGGGGGCCGGACCGCCATGGCCGGCCCGGTGTATTACTACGACCCGAAGAACCCTTCGCCGCATAAGCTGCCGAAGGAATTCGATCACACCCTGTTCATCTACGAGTGGTCGCGAAACTGGATTGTGGCGGTACATCTGGACGACCGGGAGCAAATCGCGCGGCGCCCCGACGGTTCCCTGGCCATGGAACGGTTCTGTCCGAAGATGTCCTTCCGGCGGCCCATGGATCTGGAACTGGGGCCGGACGGCTGCCTCTATCTGCTGGAAAACGGCACGGCATGGCAGGGCAACAAGGACACCCAATTGGTGCGGATTGAGCACCATGGCGAAACGAAGTAGGGCGAGACCTCCAGACGCCTTCCACTGTTCGAGCAGCAGTCCTTCCCTGCAGCAACCGGCTGCTGCCAGATGCCGCCGGTCCTCATCGGACAGGGAGGGGCAATCGCGCGTGTGAAAACACTCGGCCAGGAGTTCTTGGAGGTTTCGACCTGGTTCCGGAAACATCCGCGCTATCGCTTGCACTCAATGCCGACCCGTGGTTCTTGGCCAAACCAAGTCGAGCGCTAGTTCGCCAAAATCACCGAACAGAGGATTACCCGAGGGGCCTTGAAGAGCATCGACGAACTAGTCGACGCCATCGACAAATACATCGAACTAAACAGTCGGGATCCGAAATCCTTTATCTGGACCGCCACCACCGAACTCATCTGGGATCGCGCCGGATCACTTTGTAAGCAAACCAATCGCTCACCATACTAGCGCCTTCCAGATGCCAGCCCATCGGTTCGCGCGATGGACTCATGGCTGGGGTGGGTTTGCCGTGGCACCGGACTCCTGCATCAGGGCCTTGGCTTCCTTGCAGGTCAACCAGAGCATGATGTTGTCGGGGCCGATATCCGCTGGGATCATCCTGGTGTCCGAAGGAATGGGAACCATCCCGGCCTCGGTAGCAGCGAGAAGCGCGTGCGCTTCGTCACGCTGGCCTTGCCGAAAGAGGCTCATCGCGCGGTAGAAGTCAGCCATGCGGGAGAGGTGCGCGCGATCCCTTTCGGTGCCGAGCGTTGCGACCACGGAGGCGGCCTCGGTCAGCGTCCGGGTCGCCTCCGCGAATTGGCCATTACGATACTCCGCCATGCCGAGAGTGATCCGGAACCAAGGCAACCCGGCGTGGTTTTCCGCCTTGCCGAGTTCCAGGGCTTTGCGGGCAAAGGCAAGGCTAGCTTCGCGGGTTGCCGCGTCACTGATGGGGCGAAGACAGGCGATCTTTGCCACGCGCTCGAAGTCGTCGGGGGTCGTGGCCTGCTTTGCCGTCTCGATCATTTGTCGGACGGTGCTGGCGTAGACGGCGTCCCAGCCCAACCACACCTGCCAGGCGGCGAATTTCAGGCCATTCAAGGTGTCTCCCGGCAGGATGGCGAAGTATTCCTCGCGCAGCTTGAGCGCCTCGTCCCGGCGGCCAACGGTGGAGTAGTAGTTCGCCAGGTTGTGCAGCGAATTGAGTGTATCGGGATGTTCCAAGCCGAGCACCTTGCGCCGGGCCGCGAGGACTTCCTCTTGCAGCTTAAGCGCTTCATCTCGCCGGCCGGCGTCGAAGTAGGAATACGCCAGGTTGTTCATCGCCCTGAGCGTGTCGGGATGTTCCAGGCCGAGTACTTTGCGTCGGAGCGCCAGCACCTCCTCTTGCAGCTTGAGCGCCTCGTCCCGGCGGCCAACATTAAAGTAGGAATACGCCAGGTTGTGCAGCGAATTGAGCGTGTCGGGATGTTCAGGGCCGAGTGCCTTACGCTGGAGCACCACGACTTCCTCGCTCAGCTCGAGTGCCTCCTCCCGGCGGCCGGCATCGAAGTAGGAAACGACAAGGCTGCCCATCGCCTTGAGCGTGTTGGGATGTTCAAGGCCGAGTACCTTGCGATCGAGCACCAGGATTTCCTCTTTCAGCTTAAGCGCTTCCTCCCGCCGGCCGGCGTCGAAGTAGGAACTCGCCAAGTTGTGTAGCGTCGCGAGTGTTTCAGGGTTTTCCGGGCCGAGCACTTTGCGCCGGAGAGTCAGCACCCCTTCTTGCATCTTGAGCGCCTCGTCCAAGCGGCCTGCATAGAGGTAGGAATTCGCAAGGCTGTGCATCGCCTGGAGCGTGGCGGGATGTTCTGGACCGTTCACCTTGCGTGAAAGATGCAGCACCTCCTCTTGCAGCTTGAGCGCCTCATCTCGGCGGCCAACGTCGGTGTAGGATACCGCCAGGTTGTGCATCGCCTTGATCGTGTCGGGATGTTCAAGTCCGAGTATCTTGCGCTGTAGCGCCAAAACTTTCTCTCTCAGATTGAGCGCCCTGTCCAGTCGCCCAGCATCGGAGTAGGATCTCGCCAAATTGTGCAGCGCCATGAGCGTGTCGGGATGTTCAGGGCCGGCTGTAGCAAGGTGGTAGTCGCGCACTTTCTCCTGCAGCCCGATGGCATCGCGAAAAAGGCCAAGCGCGTGGTAGGTCTTGCCTAATGTGGCTTGCAGCTTGGCGCGGCGCTCGGGCTGGGTGGCGAGGTCGGTTTCCAAGCGCGACGCCGCCTTGTCCAGCGTCTCGGCAACGGTGATGGTGCGCCCATCGCGGGCCGGATCGGGGCTTTGGAAGACTTCGCCCAGGAACGTCACCACGGCCTCTGCGTCCTGACGCGCAACCTCCTTCGCGTCGCGCTCGGCAGCGATCCTCAGCTCGGCACGGGTGGCGCGCACCGCCTGCCAGGTGCTGGCCACCAACCCAAGCACCAAAACGGTGAACACGGCCGAAGCCGAGGCTACTGCCAGCCGGTTTCGGCGGATGGCCTTATGGAACCGATAGGCGGCACTCTGCGGACGGGCGACCACGGGCTCGTTAGTCAGATGCCGCTGCAGGTCCGCCGCCAGCCCATTGGCTGTCTCATAACGCCGCGTGCGGTCCTTCTCCAGGCACTTCATCACGATCCAGTCCAGGTCACCCTTCAGTTCCCGCAACAGTGTCGGCGGCTCAGTTGCCCGCCGCTTGGCCGTCGT
>JBGAPN010000298.1:0-6646 GCA_044221235.1 Limisphaerales bacterium | reverse complement strand
ACGACGGCGCCCCCTGTTCCCGTGTATCCGGGGATGGTGACGGTGGCGTCGTTAGCCCGACTTCCGCTACTGGGGGGGAGTTGAAGGATGAGCGGGGTGGTTTTGTGGGGGTTTGGAAGGGTGGCGGGCCCAAAGTCGCCACTACATTGGCTGTATTGGGCGAGGGTGATCAGTCCGGTTGGGCGGAGCTGATCCGGGGCGGGGGTTGCGGCGGCAACTCGAGTTTCAAGCGTGCCAGCAGCAAGGCCACTTCCGGTTCCGGTTCGGTGCGTCGCACCAGCATCAACTCCCGACCGTCAGTCGTCGGCACGCAGACGTCGACCAGTTGCAGAGTTGCCAGTTTCTCGAAAACGACGCGCGGCATGAGTCCACCGGCCAGCGCCTTGAGGCGCTGACGCAGAGTAATGCTCAGGCAATAGGCCAGGAATGCCACGAACAGGTGGGCTTCGATCCGCCCGGGCTTGTGATGGAAAATGGGACGCAAGCCCAGGTCGCCTTTCAACGTGCGGAAGGCTTCTTCCACAAACACCAATTGCATGTAGCAACGCCAGAGCAGTTCGGGGTTGTCGGCGCTGAGGTTGGTGCGCAGCAGGTAACAGCCCTCGCGGCGGCGGAAGGTGCGGAGTTTCTTGCGGTCGAGGCGGAAGGTGAGTTGGCCGGCAGCGTCCACGGTGGTGGTGACCAGCGCGGCGATGGCGCGGCCGGCGCGGTCACGCGCGCCGCCGAGCTTTTCCAGGCGTTGGTCGCGCGTTAGATCTTGGGCCTGGATTTCTTGGAGCCGTCGCCACAGAGCTCGGAGTTTGCGCCCGCGCATCGCGCGTTCCTTCTGGGTCCGTGCGCCGCTTTCGGCCAGCACATAGGTTTCGCCCTCTTGGGGCAGGAACTTGACGCGGAGTTGTTCGCGCACCTTCTGCCACGGCAGGTTGGTGAGCTCGTCTTCGAGCTTTGTCAGTCGACCTTTGGGCGTGCCGACGAGGTAGCTGACCTGGTTCCCTGCGGCGCGGAGTTCGGCGAGCACGGCTTCGGTGGGGATGCCACGGTCCATCACCCAGGTGCGTTGGGCCGTGCCATAGCGTTGCTGGATCAACTGGAGCATCCCACGCAGCGTGGTTTTGTCCGCCGTGTTACCCGGGAACATCTCGTAGGCCAGCGGCAAGCCCTCCGCCGTAACGACGAGTGCGACGATGACTTGCACGCAGTCACTGCGCTTGTCGCGACTGTATCCGAAGCGGCGCGGATCGGCTTCATCCTCCGGCACGTCGCACTCGAAATACGTCGAGGTCAGGTCGTACAGCAACACGTCAAACTTGGCGCCAAAGAGATCGCTCCAGCGCGCGCGCAGATGCGTGAAGAGCGCGTCCTTGTGTTCGAGCAGGCCGTCGAGTCCACGATAGAGCGTGTCGTCTTGGGCCAGGCGTTCATCCGCCCCGAGCAGGTCGGCACAGGCCGTGGTGTTGAACCACTGCCGGTGCAAGCGCCATTCACTGCCGGGGGAAAGTAAACGGTAGAGGGTGAGCAGGCGGAGCACCTTCTCCCAATCCGTGCCCTCCCGACTGCAACCCAGGCGCTCGGCGAAGAAGGAATCGAGTTGCAGTTCACGCCAGAGATGGTCACCCAGCCAGCACGCACCCCAGGAGCGGGGGCGGAGCAGTCGAAGACGATCCAGGCGCACCTGGACGGCAGGCGTGGCGGTGAGGGGCGGGGTGCGGTCCGCGGGGAAGAGCGCACACTGGTGGTGTTGACCAGAAGGCTCATCGAAAACCTCAACCGCCTTCTGCCACGCGGCACGCTGGGAGTCATTGATCTCGCCCAGGTAGAGGACGTGCCGCTGCACCACGCTGCGCCCCACGCGGCGGCTTTCCACAATGGACCAGGTGCGATGCTCTTTGCCTTCCTTTTTGCGCGTACTGCACTTCAGGAACATGAAGGCAGCGTAACGCCAAAACCGGACGGCCCGGAAGAGGGTAGGTCGCCACTACACGCACTTCGGCCCAATACCCTGCCAAAACATTGGGAAATCCGCACCGCAACCCCAAAAAATGACCAGAATCACATCCGAGTAGCGGAAGTCGGGTTAGCTGGTGAAACATGACGATGGCCGCCTCCGAGCCGGATAAGTTTCCGTAGCGCCCAAGGGAGGGGAGGGTGTGTGACGAGGGATGCCGCCACTTTGGGCGGACACGCGCAGGCGGAATCCGGGACTGTGACTTATCCGCCGGAGGAGGCGTCGAGCGCCGTCATTCGGCGCAGTTCCAATTCGGCGAACTGCCGGCGGATCGACCGGTAGTTCGTCCCAAAGATCCCCGTGACCAAGAGCCCGGTGAAAAGGAGGGCCGTCCACACATGGGGCGGTTGATGTTGGGCGACGGCCAACAACCCCGCCACCATGAGCACGACACCCAGTCCCATGAGCCATTGAGTGGAGGTCAGGACAAAGGACCGGGCGCGGCCTCGCGCCGACAGGGAGCCGAGGATTCCACCCAGGATGCCCAACACGGCACCCGCCGTTCCCCCCAAGATCCCGGTCATTCGCGGGGTCCACCACGCCCGCGGACCAAAGGCTGTCGCCGGACCCGGGGTGCCGGAAAACGCCATCAGGCGCAGCGGACCCAATCTCACGACCCCCGGGCCCGCAAGATGCAGGTTCACCTCGAGCCGGATTGGCCCATTCGAGGTTCCTGTGCGGTCAAACGGAAGGACGAAATCGCGCCATCCCGAAGTTCCGCGCAGGCTTCCAAGTTCACCGGATTCCGCCTTGGTACGGGAAAAATAGCGACCCTCCGGCAGTCCCTCGCGGAGCGGTGAAAACACGTTCCACATCTCCAGGTAACCTTCGCCCTGCACCTGGTCATAGGCGATTCTGCCGCGGATTGCATAGAAGTGGTTCGTGATGGAAGGGTTGGTCACCGTCCACAACCTCACCTCCAATGGACCGGAATTGGTATGGCGAATCTGCCACGCCGGGCCCTCCCCCGCGTCCGGCAGGAACTCGCCGGGGAAATCCGGTCGTGGACGATCCGGCGTCCAAACACGTTCGGCGGAGGGGCGCTGGGCGTGGAGGAATGGGACCATGGTCAACAGCGCCAGGATTGAAGTGTACTGAAACGTTCGAAGGCCGGGGATGGTTCTCATGGCTTTTTCCCTTGTTGAAGTTGGTAGGCGGCAAGCAGGCGTTTGAAGACGGCGATTTCGAGTTTGCCCTCAGCAAGTTGCGCCCTTAGTACGCGCTCAAAGGGATCCGCCACCCGGGGGTCATCCAGAATCTTGAGCTTCTCGATCAGCCGATCGAGACGCAGCCGCACCGTCGGATACGAAACGTCGTACGCTTCGGCGAGCTCCTTCAGCGAGCCCGAGGAAAGCAGGAATCGTTTGATGAACGCGACGTCCTCATCCTCAAGTAGGTCAATCCAGCGGGTTTCCATGGCGGATGGAGGGAGTTCGCAAAACGCAAGTAGACTATCGTTTTGTATTCAATAAAACGCAATTCAATTTTCGTTTTATTTATTTTTGCCCAAAGTGAGGACCCATGACCCTTGTGCCCACGGAGCTCTCGAGCCTGTTCAGCCTGCAGGGCTCGACCCCGGGTGACACGAAGTTGGTGGCCCGGATTCGCACGGCCATGGCGTGACTCGCCTGGAAACAGGGTGGGTCAACGGGAAGCGAGGTCCGGAGAGGTGGGAGACCAGCCGCCGCCGAGGGCACGGTACAGGCGAACCAGCCGCTGCTGGAGACTCAACTCGACGCCGACCAGTTGCTCCTGCAGCTGATATCGCGAGCGTTCGGCCTCCAGAACGCTGAGGAAATCGACCAGGCCGCTGCGGTAACGTTGATTGGCCAGGTCCACGGCGCGGCGACTGGAGGATTCGGCGTCGGACAGGGCCTGCTGACGTTGAAGTTCCTTTCCATATCCCACCATGGCGTTCTCCACCTCCTCCAATGAGGTCAGGACGGTTTTCTCGTAGTGCAATGCCGCCTGTTCCTCCCGCGCGTTGCGGGCCTGGATCCGGTTGCGGATTCGGCCGGCGGAAAACACGGGCCATTGAATCGTAGGGCCGATTGACCAGAAGCGGCTGCCTCCGGTGAAGAAATCACTGGCCTCCACGCTCTGCAGTCCGGCGGCTCCGGTGAGATAAAACTTGGGGAATAGATCAGCGGTTGCCACGCCGACCCGGGCGGTGGACGCCGCCAGTTCGCGTTCCGCCAACAGGATGTCCGGACGGCGGCGGAGCAGATCGGAGGGTAATCCCACTGGAATGACGGGTATGGGGGATGGCAGCGGGCCGGCCGGGCTCAGTCGGTCCATCAGTTCCGTGGGCGTCCGGCCGAGGAGAACACCCAGCCGGTGAATGGTGCGGACGATGGATTCCTCCACGAGGGGCATCTGGGACCGTGTGTTTGCCGCCTGGGACTCGGCGCGGGCTACATCCAGGTCGCTGGCCAGTACCGCCCGCTGGCGGTCCTGGGTCAAGGCTAGCGTGGATTCCTTGCTCCGCAGGTTGGCACGCGCGACGTCCAGCTGCTTTTGGCGCCCGCGGAGTTCCAGGTAGTGGAGACCCACCTCGGCGAACAGGGAAATGCGGACTCCCCACTCCGCAGCCTCAGCGGCTCCGATGTCTGCACGGGCTGCTTCCAGGGCACGCCGACGTCCGCCGAAGAGGTCGACTTCCCAGTTCAGGTCGAGTCCGGCGATGGCGTTGTTTTGGGTGAGATCCTGTCCGGCGGCATCCACCTGTTCCCCGGCGAGGCTGTTTTCACTCAGCCGGCCGCGACCGAACCCGCCCGAACCGTTCACCTGGGGCAACAGGCTCGAACGAACCACGCTCGCCTCCGCCCTCACCTCCCGTACCCGGGCTGCTGCGATCCGCAGGTCCAGGTTGGAGGCCCCGGCTTCGGCGATCAGTTGATTCAATTGGGAATCTCCAAAGATCGTCCACCAACGGGCGACGGTATGCTGCGAAGGAGTACCCGGTGGTGGCGTCACCGCAGCGTCCGAAGTGTAGGACGCCGGGGTCCTGGGTTGAGGTGCCTGGTAGTCCGGTCCAACCGCGCAGCCGGACAGGATAAGGACGGTGGTGACGGCAAACGCGGCGAACCGGGAAGGGGACGGTTTCATGGAGTCGCGGAGCGGGTGAAAGATCAGGAAAGCGTCAGCGTCGGGCGATGGCAGGCGCTTCCGGTGAGGCGTCGATGAAAACGTCCACCTGCTGTCCGACGAACAGCCCGATGGAGTTGGGGAGGATCCGGTACACCACCTGGAGGACGCGGGTGTCCACGCGCTCCTGGCTGGCCCCGGTGAGGGATTGCTTGGGAATCACGAGCGGTTCGAATCGGACGAATTCCAATGGCACCTCCAGTTGGGAATTGCCCCGCACCTGGGCGACAGCACGCGCCCCGGGTCGCACCCGCCACACCTCGTGCTCGTCAATGTCCACCCGCACGTGCAATTGCGATACGTCCCCGAGCACCAGCCACGGCGCGGCGCCAGGACCGGCTGCGGCGAATTCTCCCGGGCGAATGCGCACTTGGAGGACCCGGCCATCGACCGGGGCGGTGATGACGCTCCGGTCGAGATCGGTGTCGATGCGGGCGATGGCCGACTCGGCGGTGTGGACCAGGGCTTCGGCGGCGGCGACGCCGGCTTCGGACGTGGCCTGTTCCGCCGCGGCGATCTCGACGGCGTTGCGGCGACGGCTCAGTTCTTCGGCGCTGATGCTGCCGGGATTCGATACGGATTCCGCGAACCGCAGCAATTGCCGTGTCTCGTCGAGCGCGGCGGCCGCTTTCCTGGCCCGGGCCTGTGCGGTGTTCACCTCAGCCCTGCGCAACAGGAGCGTGCTGGCCTGCTCCGCTTTGGCCGCCTCCAGCGCACGCGTGTCGAGACGGACCAGCGGATCCCCCTTGCGAACGTTGTCTCCCACGACCACGGAGACGGTCTCGACAATCCCCGGCAGGTGGGCGGCCAGGGAAATGTTTTCGGAACGCGGCTCCACCAGGCCGGCGGCCGCGACCCGGTTCTCGAAGAGCGAATGGGGCGGTTCCGACGGGGCGGTCTCCGGGAGCCGATGGGGTTGAGTGCGGACGATGGACACGGTGGCCACGGCGAGGACGGCGGCGGCAACGATGGGAAGGATGATTGGTTTCATGGGAGTGAGGAGGAATGCAGGTGGGAAGGGGCCGGAGTCCGGGATTGGCCTTCGACATGGGTGATCCGGCCATCGTCCATGTGGGCGATGGAGTCGGCGAAGTGGAAGACCCGGTTGTCATGAGTTACCACAATCACGGCGCGGTCCGGGTGCACCGCAGACTGGGCGAGCAACTCCATCACGGACTCCCCCGAGGCATGGTCGAGTGCCGCCGTGGGTTCATCGCACACGACCAGGCGGGGTTCGTGCACCAGGGCGCGAGCGAGGGCGACCCGCTGTTGCTGGCCGCCGGACAATTTCGAGGGATGGGTATCGAGCCGCTTCTCCAGGCCGAGTCGCACCAGCAGGGCGCGGGCCCGGTCGATCGCCTCACGATGCCGCATTCCGGCAGCCAGCAGCGGGACCGCCGCATTCTCAGCCGCGGTCAGGGAGGGGAGGAGAATGTATTGCTGGAAAACGAATCCCAAGTGGCGGCGTCGGAACCCGATGCGATCCGAGGGGGA
>JBGAPN010000297.1:0-7019 GCA_044221235.1 Limisphaerales bacterium | reverse complement strand
GAATCAGTTCCGACGACAGTGCGAGAGTCGTTCCGACTTTCACCTCACTATCAGAAGTACCTCGATGTCTTGGGAATGCCCGTCCTGGGATCCGGGCGGGTTTCGGATCCGGCGCTTCGGGAGGCGGCATGGATTGTTCGCCAGATGCTGGGGACCCGTCCGGACCTGTTGTCCGCTATGGCCTCGAACCACACCCGGTTGGTGGTCATGGCGTACAACGAATTCACCACCGACGTCCCGGAACATGCCTCCCTCAAGCCCCGCATCTTTTGGGACCGCCGGGCCCGGGGACTGGGCGCTTCACCTGACGCGCCGGCGGTCAGCTGCGCCGAGGAGAATCTGCTCGGATTCCCGGGGGATCCGTATTCGACGGAGAACATCTGCATCCACGAATTTGCGCATGCCATCCACGAAATGGGCCTCAGCACCGCGGATCCGACCTTCGATTCGCGGCTGGCGGCGGCCTTTCACAGCGCCACCAATCGGGGGTTGTGGAAGGGAACCTACGCCGGGACCAACCGTCAGGAGTATTGGGCCGAGGCCGTGCAATCGTGGTTTGACGACAACCGGGAAAATGACGCCCTGCACAATCACGTGAACACCCGGGCGGAGCTCAGGGACTATGACCCTGCCGTGGCCGCGTTGTGTTTGGAAGTGTTCGGCGACGGGCCGTGGCGGTATCGGAAGCCCGCGTTGCGGGAACCTTCGGAACGGGCGCATCTGGCCGGGTATGACCCGGCGTCCGCACCGCGGTTCCGTTGGAAGGAAGAACCGGTGGCGGACCATCCACATGTCCTGATCCAGACCGCGCTGGGAGACATTGAAGTGGAACTGGACACCCGGGCGGCTCCCCGCACGGTGACGAACTTTCTGTATTACGTGCACCAAGGGCACTACGCCGACGGCGGGTTCTTCCGGACGGTGACGGCCGGAAACCAACCCACGAACGCCGTGAAAATCGCGGTGATTCAGGCGAGGGCCAACGAGGCGAAGACCAACGTTTTCCTGCCTCCCATCCCGCTGGAGCGGACCCGTGACACCGGCCTCAAGCACCGAGACGGCACGATCTCCATGGCCCGGGATGGTCCCGATTCCGCCCAGGACCATTTCTTCATCTGCCTGGGCGACCAGCCGGAACTGGACTTTGGGGGGAAACGAAACCCCGATGGCCAGGGGTTTGCGGCGTTTGGGAGGGTGGTGAAGGGGATGGACGTGGTGCGCGGCATCCATTCCCAACCGGCCGTGGGACAGCAGATTTCGCCCCCGGTGCCGATTCAGCGGGCCATCCGGCTCGAGTGAGGGGACCCGAGCCGAATGCCCTGCGGGGACCCGGACGTGCCGGGTCCTCCAGCCTTACTTCGCGCCCTGATCGATCCAAGCACGGATCAATCCGACCTGTTCCGGAGTCAGTGCCTTGGGAGGGCCGCCTTTCCCACCGGGACCGCCTGGTCCACCTGGAGGCGGTCCACCGGCGGCTCGGGAGGCGGACCTCCAGGTCCGCCGGGGCCACCGGGCCGCGTCCCCGGCTTGCGTTTCGAGGCGCAGCCGCTTCTTGTCGGGTCGGAGCCTTGTAGTAGGGCCTTTCCCCTTGCCTACCCCGGAACGTCTTTGCATCCCCGCCTCCCAAGCAGCACTCAAGACTGTCGAGGCGAAGGTCTCCCTTCTGTTTTTCCTCCCCGTGGCACCCGAGGCAGGAGGCCTGCGGCTAGGGCCGGTGTCCTTGGTGTAGGTAGGGCCCTGTTGGCGGCGGGCGCGAGGGGTTTGGACAGGTCGACGTCGGCGGCGTGGGTGACCACCGGTAAAACGGCAGCCAGGCAAACGCCATGGCAGTAAGATGAGTCTTCATGAAGGTGTGGATCATTGAGGTGAATCCACACTGTACGACCGCGGTTCTGGTCGCTGGTTACACGCTGCCGGTTGGGGCCGGAGCGGGTGACTTGGGCCGATGGCCCCAAGTGAAGAAGGCGGCGATCACGAGCAGGAGCAGGTTGAATCCGCCGATGGTTTGGGCGACGAGCCGGAAGGCGGCAAAGGGCTCCAGTTGAAGGAGATGATTTTTGAGCAGAAACAGGGTCCCGATGAAGGCGACCGCAACCGCCACGGTCCAGGGAACGATCCAATATCGTTCCTGGGCGAGCAGGTTGCTCACCAGCACATTGGCGAGCGCGTAAGCCATCATGGCCCAGGCACTCCAGGGCACGATGGGTGCGGCGGCCCACCGGGCCGGGGAACGCAGGTAGAGGATTTGAAGCGGGAGTTTTGGGAAAATGGTGACAAACCCCACTACGACGGCACCCACCACGGCGGTCCCAATCAAGGCGAGGGCCAGGGCATCCGTGCGCCCGCCACCCGCTGCGCCGCGGACGATTTTTGGGAACATCACCATGGCCAGGGGCACCGTAACCTGCGTGATGCCGAACCCGACCATGAACGCAGGCTGATAGCGTTCCCCGAGGAGGAAATGGTCGGCCTGGCTTTCCGGGATGATCGCCTTGAGAAAGATGAGGTCGAAATTGGCCAGCACCAGCATTGCGCCGGCTCCCAAGGTGAACGGGAGTACCTGGGCCAGCCATGGGCCCCAGCGAAATGCCGCACCCGGTCCCATCCAAACAGACCGGCTGGACCAGGCGGCCACGACGGTGGAAACCGACATCGCCCCGAAGGCCACCCCCATGGCGCCCACCGCACCGACATGAAAGGCCATCACGGCGACCACCATGCCGCTCAGTCGCAGGAATCCGTCCGCAATGCCCACCCAACCGAGCGTCCAGAAATTCTCATGTCCCTGGAGCACCCCCTTGAACACCGGAATGACCAGGAAGAGCAACGCGACTCCCAGCGTTGGCCAGAGGACACGTCCATCGCCCAGTTTGAGCTGCGCAGAAATCGCGTCGTATCCGAGGACCGTGAGACCAAGCATTCCCAACCAGATCAGGAGAATGGCTCCCAGGACCTGACGCGTGGTACGGGCCAGTTCCTGCTGGGATTCCTGGGAGAGGGCGGCGGCGGTCTGCCGGGCGAAAGCGTTCTGCAGTCCGGCGCTGGGAATGCCCATCAGCAGAAACAGGCGCAGCATGGCGCCGAAGATTTCGTACTGCGCCGTGTTCATCTGGCCCGTGACCGTATGAACGGCGATCATGAAACCACCGCCAAACACGGTTGCGAACGACAGCCAGGCACTTTGGCGCAGGAACCGGTTGCGGGATTGACTCATCGGCGCCGGCGAAGGTGGCTGAGCCACTGGGACGGAGCGAGTGAGAACCGCAGGAGCGATCACGATCGCGGGCGCAGATTCCGACGGAAGGGAGGAAGACATGCCGGTGGGCCTCTGAACAGATCAGTCAGGGGAACCCGCCTCGTCGCGCAAAAAGCGCAGGCTGCAGATCAGTTGGCCCATCTTACGGGCGAAGGCGGAGTCACTGAGAACCGGTGTGGCGTCCGCCGCTCCCACGTCGCGCGCCAGCTCCACCCAGGAACGGCACCCACCATACTCCTGCGACAGGGGCAATTCCACCGGCTCAGGAAGCCGGGATACCCGGAGGGCGAGGGCGTAAATGGCTTGCTCGTTTCCAGAGTTAAAACGCTGTTCGATCACTTCGTCCTTCCATAGGTGAAGGCCCCGGAGCCCGTGGACATCCTCCAGGGATCCCAACCGCCACCATCCGGCGGCAGAGGCCACGAATTCGATGCGGATTCGGTCTGCCGGCGGAGCGTTCCGCATCAGTTCGTCGAAGCGCTGCTGACCCGCAGGCAGGACGCTGTCCCGTTGCTGGTGAAACAAGGTGGGAAAGAGCAGGAATTCCGGGTGCTCGACACGAAATCCTCCCCGGCCCTCGGAGATCCCGCCCTTGCGAAGGAGCAGAATCTGTTCGCCGCGACCGAGGGCATCCACGATGACGGCCCATTCCTTAAATGCGGTTCGCATGCCGGGATTGCGGATGGCTGGCTTCAAGAGTGTGGGGTCAGGCGTCCCATCGGGCCGTTGTCGACCCGTAGGCAGATTTCCATGAACGGTGTGGGACTCGGTGGGGAGCGGATACCGGGTCACTCGGAGCGCCGCTGCAGCCGGCGCCACACACCCAGAATCAGCAGGGCGACGCCTCCGACCAGTGCGCCGGATCGCGACTCCGGAACTGGAGCGCCAAACTCGGGTTCGCGGCGGGGTGCGGAGAGGAAGGAGATGGGATCAAGGGCAAAACGGTCGGTGAATCTCACGGCGCTCGTGAGACGGAGCACGAACTTGTCGACATCGAACGCATCACTCAGGAATCCCAGGAACAGCGACCTGCCGCTCGAACCGCTCGACGAGACACCATTACCCGTCACGCTGCCGAGAATGTTTCCGTCGACTCCGTAGGCCGTTAGTTCCGCGGAGAACGGGCCGAAGTAATCCGACTGAACCTGCAGACCGGCTCCCTGAAAGAGGACGTCCGGGTTGATCTCGATCGCGCCGCTGCCCCCGGAGTACAGGAGAGGTGAACCCTCTTCAAAGTTGCCGTACCAGCCACCGAATCGGCCCTGGTCCAGGCGGCGCATGTCTCCACCCGTGGCGCTGCTGACTTCGACCCGGTTGCCCGCGGTGGTCTGAAACGAGGATCCGGAAGCCACGATCGATCCACTCGGACCGGCGATGGACCAGTTGAGCTGGTCATTGGGATTCAGCGAAATGCGGTCCGCTACCGAGGAGATGGAGGCACAGGCGGTCAATTCCATGGCTCCCCAAGCCGCCGCCAGGAGCAAAACACGAGATGAACGGATGTTCATTTAATCGGACATTTCTCTGCGCTCATCGAATAGAATGAAGTGCAAACGCCGGGCCAAGCAAAAATGATTCAAGACTTGCGGTCCCCCGCCCGTTGAGGAGCCTAGGGGGCATCCTCCCGGCGGTCGCGTCGAATGGATGGATTTGAGTCGTTCTAAACATCTGTTGATCAAATTATTGAGTATGAATTCCCGCGTAATTGCCGGTCTGGCGGCCCTGGCTCTTGTTGGCGTTCTCGAAGCGGCACCGAAAAAGGTGATCCTCGTAACCGCCACCAAGGGATTTCGCCACAGTTCCATTCCCACGGCTGAGAACGTGTTGACCACTCTGGGCCGAACCAGCGGATCCTTTACGGTGGTTGACGTCGTTCGGGGCGGTCCGGAAGGCAATCAAGACGCGGAGGTGGCTGAGAAACTGGCCATGGACAAACTCAAGGGGATCGACGGTGTCATTTTTGCCAATACGACCGGCGACCTCGCGATTCCGGACAAGGAAGGCTTCATCAAGTGGATCGCCAATGGGCACGCCTTCATCGGGATGCATTCGTGCTCCGACACGTTTCATGGGTTTCCACCCTTCATCCAGATGCTGGGTGGGGAGTTTCTCACCCACGACGCACAAGTGGGGATCCGTGCGATCAACCAGGACCCGACCCACCCCGCCACTCGGTCGCTGGGGCCGACCTATGACATTTTTGACGAGATCTACATTTTCAAGAGCTTCGACCGTTCGAAGGTGCATGGGCTGTTGGGGTTGGATGCGCATCCCAACTATAAGTTCCCCGGGGATTACCCCGTCTCCTGGTGCAAGAAAATGGAGTCGGGACGGATTTTCTACACGTCCCTGGGACATCGCGAAGACGTCTGGACCAGCGCTTCCTATCAGCATCACCTGCTGGGGGGCATCCAGTGGGCGTTGGGATTGGAATCAGGCGATGCCAAACCCCAGGATCCGGCAGCGGTCTTGAGTGCAGCGGAGAAAGCCGAAGGATTCCGTCTGCTGTTCAATGGCAAGAACCTCGACGGCTGGAAGTTGCGGCGTCCGGAGGGAACCCCGAGCTGGCTGGTTGAGAACGGCGTCTTGGTGAACCGTTTGGAGCACCAAAAGGACAAGATTGTCGGCCATGGGACGGATCTCGTCAGCGGGGAGAAATTCCGGGACTTCGTGGTCCGATACGACTACCTCATCCCGCCTGGGGCGAATTCCGGTTTCTACCTCCGCGGGCGGCATGAAATCCAAATCTTCGACGATTACGGCAAGAAGCCCGAATTGGGCGGCAACGGAGCGATCTACAATGTGTCGCCGGCGGCCCTGATGGCCTCTCGTAAGCCCGGGGAATGGCAGTCCGTGGAGGCCCGAATCGTGGGAGATCGGATCACCGTGATTCTCAATGGCGTGACCATTCAGGACAACGTGCAGTGCAACAAGGGCACGGGCAGCCATCTGGATGACAATGTGGATCAACCCGGTCCGATCCTGCTCCAGGGCGACCACGGCGAGGTGGCGTTCCGCAACATCCGGATCAAGCCGCTGAAATAGGGGGCGACCGCGAATTGGATTTCGGAAACGGGGCGACGGCCATGATGGCGTCGCCCCCTTTTTGCGTCTCATCCGCTGGAACGGAGGACTTCAGAGCCGGGAACTCCTCAAGTCCCTCAATTCCATTTTGCCAATCCGGGCCGGCACAACTAGAGGAGCGCTCGCTTGAAACCGCTGGAATATCCAGACCGCCATTTTGCCCTGGCGGCCGAGGGATGGCTGGAGTTGGACAACCCGGCGGAGGCGGAGCGTGAACTGGGACTGCTGTCACCGGTCGCCCTTCGGCATCCCACGGTTCTGGCGGTGCGATGGCGGTTACTGGCCCGGAATCGGGAATGGGAGCAGGCGCTGGAAGTGGCCCAGGACATGACCCGGCTCGCGCCGGACCGCATGGAAAGCTGGGTCAACCAGAGCTATGCGCTGCACGAGCTCCGGCGCACTGCGGAAGCCAAATCGGCCTTGTTGAAGATTGCCGGCAAATTCCCCGAGGAATCCGTCATTCCCTACAATCTCGCCTGCTACGACTGCCAGTTGGGCAACTTGGAACAGGCCCAGGACTGGTTGCGGAAGGCGGTACGTCTCCGGTCCCGGGACGAAATCCGGAGTGACGCCCTGAAGGACCCCGACCTGGCACCGTTGCGGGACTTCGTGAAGTCGCTCTGACAGGCTTTCAGGCCTTGCTGGTGATCTTGCTCCAGTCGAAATCCATCTTGTCGGC
>JBGAPN010000296.1:0-7238 GCA_044221235.1 Limisphaerales bacterium | reverse complement strand
GCCTCTCCCAGGGAGCGCTCTGGCTTCTGGGCGTCCTGCTCCCGCTGGGCACCCTGATGGCGGAATATTTCTCGGGGATGTGTGCCGATGCCTTTTTCAATCCCCTGCCCACGTTCCTCAACGTAGTCCTGGTGGCGGTGGTTCCCATGGTCAACGCCGCGGCGCTGCTGTGCCTCAACCGCAAGGACGAGGTCCCACCACGATGGCTCTGGTGGTTGCTCACCTTCGGAATGGGGGTCTCCAGCGCCTACGCCGTCGCATTCCTTCCCCTGGCTCCATTTGGATTCATCGGACTGCTGTTCTTCGGATTCGGCGCCCTGCCCCTCTCGCCGCTGTTTGCCCTGATCATGGGTGCCATCCTGCAGCGGCGCTTGAAAGCCCGGGCCCGGCAGCTCGGCGAATCACCGGCACCTTACCGCGGCTGGGGTGCGGTCGCGGCCTGGCTCCTCCTGGCCGTTCCGTTGGTGCCGGTTCTCTTGACGCAGGGTTGGCTGCGCGACGCGGCCCACCCCGACCCTGCAAAGAACATCCCGGCGGTCCAAATGCTGCGCCGATTTGGCAGCGAACATCAGGTCTTGAGGGCCGCCTACGGTCGGTTCAGCCGGGGGCTCCTGGAACTGGGCGCCGCACGTCCCTGCACCCCGGCACAAGCCCAGGAAATTTACTTCCGCATGACGGGCCGATCCTACAATTCGGTCCCGCCACCCCAATCCGCCCATTTTGGGCGGGACGCCGGCGTGCGCGATGACTTCGAATGGGACGAGAGCCTCGGCGGAGAATCCGTTGCCGGGCGGGTGACCGGACTTTCCCTCCAGTCCTCCCGCCTGGATGCCTCCGCGAATCCGATGGAAGGTTGGGGATACACGGAATGGACTCTGGAGTTCCGGAATGACCACCCGCGGCGTGAACGCGAAGCCCGGGCCCTGATCCAGCTACCTCCGGGCGGCGTGGTCTCCCGGGTGACGCTCTGGGTCAATGGGGAGGAGCGCGAAGCCGCCTTCGCTGGACGCGCCGCCACTCGTGCCGCCTATCAGGAAGTCGCCGTGGTCCAACGACGGGATCCCATCCTGGTCACCACCGCCGGACCGGACCGCGTACTGATGCAGTGTTTCCCCATTCCCACCAACGGCGGGATCATGAAGGTCCGGGTGGGGGTATCCGCTCCGCTTCCCGATCTGGATGCAAAAACCCGCGCGTACCTCTGGCCCCGGATGGTGGAGCGGAACTTCGCCATCCACGACGACCTCCGCCACAATCCGTGGTTGGAGCTGCTCGCGGGCTCAGTGGAACCCGCGACCGGATGGTCCCAGGATGGCGGTCGCTCCACCGTGGTCCACGCCAGCATCCCGGAGCGGACCGCCGCCGGCGAACTGAGAAGTCTGCGCCTCGCCACCGGAGGATCCCAAGACGCCTGGTCCTTCGACGACCGCAGCACCCCGCCTGCATGGATTCGCCAACACACCGAGTCATACACGGTTCAAAACCCAGGTCGACTGGCGCTGGTGGTGAGACCGGGCTTGGGGCAGGCACCGTTGGATTCCCAGCGTCCGACGGGCCCTTCAAGAGACCTCGGGCACCGATGAGGAGTCGCCGTGTGGCTCGTGCATGATGGTTCCCATCGGCTGTCAGCCCATCCGGGCGCTGGAGGTCGGGAATTGGCGCGCCAAATCGAGCTGGACTCCCCCTTGGATGGAGGACATGACCCGGTCCCTGCCCTGCTGGAAGCTGGGTGGTCCGGGAGCCGAGCCGATGGAACGGTACTGTGGATTCACGGATCCCTGCCCGTCCTCAGCCGTGATGACGCCGCCCTTCGCCAACGTCTCGACCGGACGGCTCGAGTGTCCGACTGGTGGATGTCGATGTTGGCACCGGACCCAAATCGCCTGCTGGAGAAACTCGACGGCGTACCCCGCCTGGAAGTGTTGCCCCGCGTGGGCAATTTGGCTGACATCGGCCGGTTCCTGAGGCAATGGGAAGGCCAAGCACCTGATCGAACGGTGCTGGACCGGACCGAAACAACTCCATCGGGAAATTCGACGGGATCACGCCACGTCGTCCGCCTCTGGGCAGCCCGGGAAATCGAACGGCTCCGCCTGAGCCGTCAACTGGACTCGGCAACAAAACTGGCCGGACTGTGGCAATTGGTAACCCCAGTCAGCGGCGCCGTCGTTCTTGAAACGAAGGCGCAGTTTGCCAAGCACGGACTGTCGCCCGTTGATCCTCTCTCCGCACCCATGGTGGTACCGGAACCGTCCACCTGGGCCCTGCTGGCCCTGGGGGGAACCGCACTGGCGTGGATGGGACGGAAACCACGGAAGTCGCATGAACGGCACCGCCGAGACGGAAAGTGAAGCCGCTGAGGTCGCTTTATCGCGTCCCAGAATCGCCTGGCCCACCTGGCTCTGCGCCCTGGCTCCTGCGGCGGCGCTCGCGGCCATGCTCACGGCAGCTCTGCATGTCCGCCTCGTTCTGGGTCACTGGCCTTCCTTTAATGAACCTGTCCCGGGAGGCGCCTGGAAGCTGCACCAATTCATCCTCGCCTGGACCCTTGTCACCGCCACTGCGGTAGCCCTGCCGGTCTGGACCCTGCTGCTCTGTTTCCGCGATTTCCGATGTGCTCCGGCCGTTCACCTCCGACAAACGGCGGTCTTTCTGGGCAGCTGGGCCGTCATCGTTCTCTGGGTCTCGATCGATCCCGGACGTTTCATCAACTGGTACCTCGACTAGTCGACTCGGTCACGGCGGAGTCTCGGCAGCATCGAGCGTCGAGTTGCTCACCTTGCCGTCCCACCGCTTGGTGGAACCCTGGATGCTGGTTCCGCTGAAGAGATTGTAGAACTGACCCCAGATCAACTGGCTGGGTCGCGATCCCGCGGAATGTCCGTCGACAAACACACTGTTCACCCGCTTGAGGTGCTTCTTCATCTGGGACTGGAAGCGGAAGTTCTGGTTGCCCCGCGGTCCCATTTGGTCCGGGAAGGATCCGCCCGCCCAGTAGCCGTCCAGCCACGCAGCATCCGCCTTCTCATTTCCAATGCCGCCGCCAATCTGCTTGGGATCGTCGGTTCCATTGGATTCGGTCACGGCCACCACATCGGTCGGCCGGACAATGGCCGACACCTTGATCCGCTTGGGGACGCCGCCGTCGCCGCCAAAGACCCCGAGGTAATTGAACCCATAGGACAGGAACCCGGTGATGGAAGGATCGAATTCGCCGCGCTCCGTCTTGTAGGTCAGCCCACGCCGCTTCTTGGGGCACACCCAGACCTTCGGGGCGCCAGTGTAATTCGAGAGCATGCTGGCTGGAGTCCGCTGCCATTCGCCCCCGCAGTTGAGCCCCCTGATGTTTTTGTAAGGCCCCACCACCCACCATTGGTTGGGAAACGTGTCGCCGAAATCATCGGCGTACATGGTGAAGGCGAGGCCGATCTGTCGGGTGTTGCTGAGGCACGCGGCTGCCGCACCCTTGTCTTTGGCCACCGCCAGCGCCGGCAACAGCATGCCAGCCAAGATGGCAATAATGGCAATGACCACCAGCAGTTCGATCAGGGTAAAGCCATCCCGACTGGGTGGCGCGGTCCGAGGGATCATGGGAAGGATGAGAAACCGTTCCCCGCCGTCGATGCAATGGCAGAGAGGATGATGGAGGTCGCACACGGAGGGTTGCCTTCCGTTTCTCCACTGGAAGCCACGTCGAGTGTGGCTGCAGGTGACCCGTTGGGTCCGCCTACCTCACGCCCCGGTCCTCCAACGCCCTTTGCTTCGCTTGGAACGGCGGGGCCGGCTCAGCGCCACAACCGTCGATGCTTCCCCACCCACTCTCTCACTTTCCCACCTACGGTCCCCTTCCTGTCGTCCGGCGTTCCAATCTCCCCTTCCTCGTCTCGACGGCACGCCGGTCGGTTTGATACCACCCCTCCTTGTGCGGTCTGTAGCGCTTCAAAATGTCCGTCGTTTGGTGGTGAAACTCGGTACAGGTGTTCTCACCGATGCCCGCAAACGCCCGGACCCGCTCCAATTCACCCAGCTTGTGGCCCAAGTGGCTGCCCTTCGGGCCACGGGACGCGAGGTGGTCATCGTCACTTCGGGCGCCGTCGGTGCCGGCATGGGCGCGCTGGGATTTGACCGTCGCCCGTCGAGCCTCGCCGAACTTCAGGCCTGCGCCGCAATCGGACAGTCGCGACTGATGGCGATGTACGAGTCGCTCTTCCGCCATTACGAGACCGGCATTGCCCAGGTGCTGCTCACCCATGACGACCTCGCGGATCACACCCGCCATATCAACGCCCGCAACACCCTGTTGACCCTGCTCAAGGGGGGCATTGTCCCGATCATCAACGAAAACGACGCCGTTTCCGTGACGGAGCTCAAGTTCGGGGATAATGACCGACTGTCCGCACTCGTCGCGGCCCTACTTCCCGCAGACCTGCTGGTCATCCTCACCACGGCCGACGGATTGATCCAGAATTTCGGGAAGCCAGACGCCCGAGTGATTTCGGAGGTGGACCGCATTGACGGACTGATCGAGAACATGGCCGGGGGAACCACCAGCGCCACCGCCGTCGGCGGCATGGCCACCAAGATCCAAGCCGCCAAGATCGTGGCGCGTTCCGGGATTCCGCTCGTCATCGCTTCCGGGCGGAAATTCGACGCGCTGGGCCGGATTCTGACCGGTGAAACCGAAGGCACCCTCTTCCTGCCTTCATCCGGCCGCCTTCCCAGTCGGAAGCGCTGGATTGCATTCTTCGACGTCCCCCGCGGCACGCTCGTAGTGGATGACGGCGCGGCGCGTGCCCTGCGGGATCAGGGTCGCAGCCTGCTCGCACCGGGTGTCACCCGAAGCGAGGGCAACTTCGCCGCGCGCGATGTTGTCCGCATTGTGGACTCCGCCGGACGCGAATTTGCCCGCGGCCTTGCCCAAGTCGCCGCGGGGGACCTCAAGGCCCGACCTCGGGCGGAAGTGGTGCACCGCGACGATCTGGTTCTCCTTTGAACTTTGTGTGAAGGCTCCCTCCCGAAAACTCCCACCCCTCCGTCAGGTCCTGGAGATCATGGCGGCGCTTCGGTCGCCCGAAGGCTGTCCCTGGGATCGCGAGCAGGATCACCAAACCCTGCGGTGGCACGCCGTCGAGGAAGTCTACGAACTCCTCGACGCCATCGAGAATGCCGACGACCACGAACTGGCCGAGGAACTGGGGGATCTCCTGTTGCAGGTGGTGTTCCACGCGCAATTGGCACGGGAACGCGGCATCTTCGACTTCGACGCCGTCTGCCAGCGACTGGCGGACAAACTGGTGCGCCGGCACCCGCATGTCTTCGGAAACCTGGCGGTGAAGGACGTGGACCAGGTCTGGGCCAACTGGGAGAAGATCAAGCGCGCCGAGAAGGCCGGGACCCGGCATGAGCGAAAGTCAGCTCTCGACGGCATTCCGGCGAGACTCCCTGCCCTGATGCGGGCGCAAAAGTTCCTCAAGAAGGCCCGCAAGGCCCAATTGCTGGAAACACCTTCATCGCGAAGCCGGTCGGGTTCGCGAGCGGTTTTGGCCCGCCAATTGTTCGAACTCGCCGAACAGTGCCAGAACCGAGGCTGGTCGGCCGAGGAACTCCTCCGAACCGAGATCCGACGGCGGGAGCGACAATTGCGAAGACAGGAGCTTCGGCGCGCCGGGCGCCAACCAGGGAACCCAACTTCGGGCTGAGAAGGGTCAATACCACGGGGATTTTGGCACACTGAACCGAAATGTGCCGTTGGCGTTTTCAACCGTGAAATGCCTTCCACCCCTTTCAAAGTTCTGAATTCGCGACCCCCATTCGTGGGTTGGGTGGTTTCGATGGTCAAATTCAAGGAGGTCACCACGAACGGCAATGGAGTTGGGAGTTCTGAGCGCGAGTGGAACTCAAAAACGTTTCGGTCCGCTCGAAAAAGAAAAGGGCGGCTCATTCAAATGAGCCGCCCCACAATCTTTAGGAAGCCGTGTTGGATCAACTGACCCGACGACGCATCAATCCCAAGCCAGTCAATCCGACGCCGAGCATCATCAAGGTGGCACCGCTGTCCGGGACGCGTCCCCAGAGGACATCGTTGCCGCACTCCATGGTGGCGTGCAACGTGAGGTAATCGAAGCTGGTGGCAAAAATCGAACTCAAGTCGATATCGCCCAAGCTATAGTGAGTACCTTCACCGTCGCCATAGCTGGTCAGCGAAGCGGTGCCCGTAGCTGCGCCGCTGGGGTTGGCAACCAACCAAGGCAGGCCATTCTTCAAAGAGCTGCTGCCCCCCGTATAGTACTCGGTCCCGGCACTGCCGTTGGCCACAATCCAGTAATTGACCAGACCACTTCCAGACGAGGTCTCCCGAATGTTCGTCGAGGCCGCATTCGCCGTCGTCGTCGAACGATCGAAGTGAATCACATACGACCAATTGTCTTTACCGCCCCAAGGCCCGTTGTTGTCCGTCGCACTCGGGACCGTGTAAGGTGACTGGTTCAAGTAGACGAAAATATCGCCCATGGGGGCGATCAGGCTGGACTCAGTTCCCTGACCGGTCAGGTAGTTGAACCCACCAACCATGGCCAGTTTGTTACCCGTAAGATCAAACTTCTCGAGATCCCAAGTCTGGTTGGAAATCGCATTGTACTCGACCGTGTTGTTTTCAGGACCCGGAGGAACACTGGACCCGCCAAAGGTCTTGTCCTGATGCGGATCATAAATGGTGATGTCATACGCGTTCGCGAATTGGCAGCTGGCTGCGGCGATCGCGAGGCAACTGAGACTGACGTTTAAACTTCGTTTCATAAGATTTTTCCGAGTTGAGCTGACCTAAATTGTTACGTTGACTCCCGAGGCAGCGGCTGGCGTGCCGAAGACCTGCAAAATGATGTAACTATCTTGCTATCAGTTTGATAAAAAATTTTCAACAGCTCGACTGAACGGTATTCCGCAAACCGACTGTAAAGAATCCCGACACGTAAAACGGCCCCTTAATGATTTTCGTTCTTAACTTGTTCATATCAAGGTTGATGCGCCATTTTTCGACTGTCTCCGAGACTTTACAGATTGACGTCCGGTGTCGCCGAAGCCCGCGAAACGAGTACGCCGATTTCATTTAACATCCTGGTGATAAACACGAAGCGTCCAATCCTGAAGCGTGGGTCCGGCGTTGTTTCGTACTCATCTTTCGGGCCGACCAAGACTCAGCCACGGTCTGCACCCTGAACACGGCGGAACCCCCAGCCGGC
>JBGAPN010000295.1:0-6682 GCA_044221235.1 Limisphaerales bacterium | reverse complement strand
CTGGAGCACCCCGCCTGGCATCGCTTCGGAGAAGCCGCACGATGTCTGACGGGCCGGCCAGACGCCACGCCCTCGGACCTCGTCACCGTCCTGCGTGCATTGGTGGCTCGATTCCATATCCCCGGACTCGCCCACTATGGCGTCGGGCCGGAAGAGTTTCCCGACTTGGTCCGGCAAGCCCAGCAATCCAGCAGCATGAAGGGAAATCCAGTCGAGCTCACCCCCAGCGAATTGCAATCCATCCTGGTGCGGGCTCTCTAGGAAACGGTCCGAACACGGGAAGAAGTCCCGTTTACGGTCGGGTTCTGACGGGGGGCGCCAGCGCTTTGCGGCTGGCTCGCGTCCGGCCATGAATCAAGTCAGGCTCCCCGAAGTCATCATGAACCGCCGACAATTCCTCGCCTCCGGCGCCTTCGCGGGCCTCACCGTGGCCACCAGTTGTTCGACCCGCCCTGCGGCGGCTGGAACTCGTGGCGACATCATCGACACCCACACCCATTTTTATGATCCCAGCCGCCCGCAAGGCGTTCCGTGGCCCCCCAAGGATGACCCGGTCCTGTCCCGTCCGATCCTGCCTGCCGAGTTTGAAATGCTGGCGCGCCCCCAGGGCGTCATCGGCACAGTAGTGGTGGAAGCCAGCCCTTGGGTGGAAGACAACCAATGGCTCCTCCAGCTGGCAGACCAAAATCCCTACATCCTCGGCGTGGTGGGGAACCTCCAACCGGGCTCACCGGAATTCGGAACCCACCTCAACCGGTTCTCCCGAAATCGGCTTTTTCGCGGCATCCGTATCGGCGACGAACGCCTACAGGCCGCTCTCCAGCCAGGCGCAGCCCGGGATGACTTGAAGCGCCTCGCTGACCTGGATCTCACATTGGATCTTCTGATTCCCCCGGAGCATCTGCCCGGCGCAGCCCAACTCTCGGAGGCGATTCCCAACCTCCGGATTGTCGTCGACCACTGCGCGAACGTTCCGGTCGGTTCGCTTCCCCCAAATGACTGGACCGGCGGTTTGTCGGCCTGCCATTACACTCCCAACGTGTTCATGAAAGTGAGCGGACTGGTCGAGGGCACCGGACGTCGAGGCGGCGCTGCGCCGACAGACCCGGCGCACTACACGGGAATCATCGACGCCGTCTGGCACCCGTTCGGACCCGACCGACTTCTTTTTGGCAGCAATTGGCCGGTGTGTCTCCACTTTGCAAATTACGCGACCACGCTCCGGATTGTTGAGTCCTACTTCAATCACCACGGGTCAGGAGCTGCGAGGCGGTACTTCCACACCAACGCGCTCCGGGTGTACAAGGTGGCCGCCCGACGCTGACGAACACATTGGCCGCAGCAAAGGGCAAACAACCCGGTTCCCTTGTCGGTCCCGACCCGTTTCGGACCGACCGTCCGGAGTTCCGGATACGCCTGACTCCAACGCCTCCTGTCTTGTGAACAAAATCAACACCATCAACCTCGCTGAAGATTCCTGGTCCTCACCGAAGGCCACCTTTGCCAGTTCCGGCAAACAAGTCTCAGAAGCGCTGGGCCGGAAACCCCAATCGACCGACGTGCGTGAACGCCATCCGTTCGATGTCGAAATCTGCCGCATCCCACCCGGCAAGCGAAACTGTCCCTACCATTCCCACAGCGCCCAATGGGAGTTTTACCACGTGATCTCCGGGCGCGGCCAGGTCCGCCATCAGGAAGGACTGACTCCCATCGAGCCCGGGGATGCCTTCCTGTTCGAGCCCGGACAACCGCACCAATTGATCAATGACGGTGACGACGACCTGGTGGTGTATGTGGTTGCCGACAACCCCATCGGCGAATCCTGTCATTATCCGGACAGCGGCAAATGGCTGGTCCGATCCCCGGAACGCCGCCTGATCCGCTCGGAGGCATTGGATTACTTCGACGGGGAGGAATAGTCGAACGCCGGGCGGACCGTGGCCCGGGAGAGCTGGGGACACGGGAATTGCCGTCCGCACTCCACCAGGTTTAAGATGGGGCTCATGCCGAGTTTCGACATCGTGTCCCAGGTAAACTCCATGGAAATCGAGAACGCCTACAGCCAGGCGCGAAAGGAACTGGCGACCCGGTTTGATTTCAAGGACAGCGGGGCTGAAATCGTCCTCGAGAAAAACGAGTTCAAGCTGAGGGCTGGGGACGCCTTCAAGATGAAGCAACTCACCGAACTGCTTCTCGGCAAGCTCGCAAAACGGGGAATTAGCCTTAAGAACGTCGACAACGGTGAGCCCGACCTTTCGCCGCTCGGACACGCCCGGCAAAGCATCAAAATCAAGCAGGGCATCGATGGGACGACCGCGAAACAGATCTCCCAGTTCATCCGACAAAGTGGATCCAAGGTGACGGCCGCAATCCAGGGTGACGAAATCCGAGTCACAGGAAAAAGCCGCGACGATCTTCAGGCGGTGATCGCGGCGGTTCGGGCGGAGGAGTGGCCCGTGGCGCTGAGCTTTATCAATTTTCGCGACTGAGTGTCGGCCATTCGCGGCAACGCCGTCGCTCACAGCCTCCGCACGCTCACCCGGTTCACCCAGCGCCGCCACTCCGCCCTGGAGGGCGTTCGTCCTGGCGCAACCTGGGTGGCCGCCGTGCCGGTGGCCACTCCCCGCCGCAACCATTCTTCCGGCGAAAGCCCCGACTCCACGGTGGCGATGACTCCTGCCAGAAGGGCGTCCCCGGCTCCAACCGCGTTCCGCACACGGGTTGGCGGAACAGAAGCCTCCCAGACCACCTCATGGGGATTTACTGAAACCAGCAACGCCCCTTTGGACCCGCGGGAGACCAGGACCCAGCCTCCGGTCACACTGGCCAGCTTCCGAGCGGCCCGGAGGACTTCCTGATCGGCCCGCAATTTCCGGCCCTCCCACTGTCCCAATTCGTGTTCATTCGGTTTGACCAGAAACGGACGTTCCTTCGCCGCCCGGGCAAAGGGCTCCCGATCACAATCGATGAACACACGACGCCCCTGCCGAACGGCCGCACTCACGATCGCGGCGTAGGTGTCGGGAGGGGCTCCGAAGGCGAGCGTCCCTGAGATGACCAAGGGATTCGCCAATGCCGCATGCCGGATGGCAGCCGCCTTCAAACGTCCCGCTTCTCGCTTCCCCAACCGTGGCCAGGTGGCGTTAAAGCGAAACTGGGGCCCTACCCTCGGTGTCACCACAACGTTTGCACGATTGGGCTGCAGGATCCGAAAGGATGTAAAGCGGAGCCCTTCCCGCCTGAGCCCTGCCGCCAACTCCTTCCCCGTATCTCCACCGAGAGGAAGGAAAACTCTCGCCGGGCATCCCAGCCACTGAAGCCATCGGGCCACGTTGACTCCCTTGCCACCCGGCCATCGGGACTCCCCCTCCAATTCGTTTTTCTCTTCCGGGACGACCTGCGCCAGACGCCATTCGACGTCTACCGCTGGATTGAGAGCGACGACCAATCCCGCCATAGGAGTCCCGGAGAAACAGTCAGGTTGGGCGCCTTGACTCCAGTTCCTGCGTCACTGCGGCTCCTGGTCGATCCGGTAGTACAACTGGTTCACACCCGGACCCGGAGGGCTGATCGGCACCACCAGGACATCGCCGGTGGCAAACTCGAACGCGACGATGGTCCAGAGCCATGGAGCGGTGAGAAGGTTGTCCGAGCCGCGGATCGAGTACAACTCGCCCGGAATGGCCGGGAAGGTCAGTGTCCCTGGCGGACCCGGATCAAAGGTGACGGTCAGCGGCTGTCCACTGATCAGGAGCCCTCCCTGCTGGGTGGCCGCCCGAACTGCGAAATCAATGACATTGGTAGCCAAAACCTGGACCTCAAGATACCACGGACCCGCAAGGTTGGTTAGCGATCCCGTGCCAGTGCGGACGGCGATGCGCTGAGAATTGGTTCCTGAGCTGGTGGCGGTGTAGATGTTCGAAGGCGCAGCGAAGGGCGGGAGCACACCTTGGGAAACCCGGAGATTGGCCTCACCCGTCTGTCCGTAGAGTTCAAACAGGACTGCCCCGATCCCCGTTGGCACATCGAAGCTGAAGTACAGGCTGTTGGTTGCCGGTGCGTCGAAGTAGTCGAACGGGATGCTGTCTTCCAGCGGGATCACCGTGAAGGAATTCGTCACGTACGAAGCCAACACGGTGTAGTTGACCGGGGGCACGTCGGCGGCAACCACGGCCAAGAACCATCGGCCCTGGGTCAAGCCCACCGGCTGGCTTCCGGGAATCACCGTGATGACCTCCGCCGTGGTCCCGGTGTTGGTGCTCGCGTAATCGAAACTGTTCGTGTTCGGCAGCGGGAGGCCGCGCCGGAGGTACAGATTCGCATTCCCCGAGAGGTTCGTGATGGAGAAGGTCGCCGTCAGCGGATCTTCATTGATGTCGAGGTAGTAATAGGCCACGCCGCCCGCGTTGGTGATCGAACCGTTGAGCGCCACCCCGTTTGTAAGCGCCAGTACCGTCCCCTGCGACTCCGTCCCGAGGATTGTATAGGTGATCGGGACCCCGATGTTGGTGCTCGCGGAATACACGCCGAGATACCATGTCCCCGCGCTCAGCGGCACCGGCGTGCTTGAACCGTCGATGGTGATGACCTCCGGCAGGGTGCTGACGTTCGTGCTCGCATAGTCGTACTGGGTCCGTGTCGGCAACTGCGGCGCCTTTCGCACCACCAATTGCAGATTGTCCGACATGTTGGTCACCATGAAGGTCACTCCAACCGCGTTGGTGGACACGTTGAACGAGTAGTAGTCGAACAACCCCTGGTTGGAATTGGTCGCGTTGTATGCAATCCCATTGGTCAGCGGTGTGATCTTCACCCCAAGGTCCACTTGGATGGTGAACAGGTTGGACGACGGGGCTGCGAGATTCTCAACCGACAGATAGTATCGCTGGCCGGGCACCAGAACTGGCGGGACGTTGGTATCGATGGGCCGGACGAACACGTCAGTGCCAGCAGTCGGGTAAATGAGGGGATAATCTTCCGGCAGTCCGCCCTGTCCGGGAATACCCAGAGGATTGTACCACAAGGCCAGTGCCCCGCCGCCGAGGCTTTGGAGGAGATTGGTGGCGGTGGACGCCTCCAGCGGCACGTCGATGTAGAAATACTGCGGATTATAGCCCGCTACGTTGGTGGTGAATGGTACGCCATTGGTGAGCCGGATGGCTGGCGCACTGGTCGGTGCGAACGTCATGGTCAACTGCCAGGACAGCAGGTTGCCCTGGTAGGGCGATCGCATGTCGTCCAACTCCATCAACCAGGTTCCAACCCCGGCACCCAGCAGCGGCCGCAATGGCTCCTCGGGCAGATACGAAACGATCCCGGAAGACTGGACAAACGTGACATCGTCAATCAGCAGACCCGCCGATCCTGCCGGCGCGCCGATTCCATTGAATTCAATCACCACGGTCGGCTTGGTCGCCCGGATCTCGTAGAAGAGGTTCGCGTTCCATTCGTTGGTGCTCAACACCAGCGGCGGAGGCGTGACGGCGATGCCATCCAGCACAATCTTCGGGTTGATCGCATTGGTTTCGTCCGATGCCAGACGCCCGGCAAAGGCGACCTTATAGCGCTCACCGACCACGGCATTGAAGGTGCGGCGGACCACACCGTTCGACAGGGCGAGGAACTTCCGGCTGCCGTCGTACGCCAGCAGCGGCATCTCAAGCACGGCCACGGCATTGCTCAGGACATCCCAACCGCGGAACGCAAAGCCAGGCGCGTAGGCTCGTGGCTGGGCGGATTCAAAGGTGTCCACCGAAAGAATCGTGGGCTCATCCACCTGCCCGCTGAACGGTGGCGGCACGAACTTGATCAACTGGTTCACCCGGTTGGTGTTCTCGCTGAAGGTCGCAAAGAGTGTGTTGGTGATCTTGCGATTGTTGACAAACTGATTGGGCGGCGAAGTGAACGCGATCTGGCTTCCGTTCGTATCGGTCATGATCGCCGTCACCGTACCGGGCCCCCCGGCAGGATTCGAAACGAGCGCCGGTCCGTATTTCGAACTGTTGTTGGCGTCCACCCATCCTGCGATCACCGCGTTGGACGCCGACGCAGGGATATAGACCCATCCTTCCAGCGTGAAACCGCTCCCTGGCCTGATGTTGACACCCGAGAGACCATTCGTCGGACGAGCGAATGCACCATTCGGAAAGCGCAAGGCCAGCGAATCTGTAAACCGCCCAGTCACCAGATCACAAAGAGGAGAAATGAACATTCCATTGGTTCCAACCAGATCATCTCCTCTCCGATTGTTCATCGGCCAAAGTGAAATCAGCCCGTTGTTTTTGTCGAACGGCTGCTTCGCTTCATTGGCAACGCCGCGCAGATAAATGTCGCGAATCTCCTCCGGACGCAGCGCCCGCCTCCACATCCCGAAATCGTCCAAATCAACCGCCTGGTTTCGATACTGGTTGGATGGGTCGTACCCAAAATAGAAGGTGTTACTCGTCGCCGGCACGAAGTCCTGGGGAAGGACCCGTTCCGCAACCATCAGGCCGTTGAAATAGAGGGAAGATCGATGGCTGCTCGGATCAAAGGTCAGGGCGACATGCTGGAACTGGTTGTTCGTCGTCACCACAGTACTTCCCAGATTTGTCGCAGTACTCCCACCGCGATTTTCGAACAGCATGGCACTGTAGCCACGGGGGTTCGACAGTCTCAGTGCGAGGTCTGAAATCTGCGGATG
>JBGAPN010000294.1:0-6695 GCA_044221235.1 Limisphaerales bacterium | reverse complement strand
GGGTGGATGCCGCGTCGCGCGGAACCACGGCGCCATCGCGGATCCAGTGCTCGAAATCGGCGATGATGTTGTCCGAAAGCCGTCCCTTGGGCGGCATCTGAAGGTCGTGGTCAGCGTATCGGACGGCCTGAATGAGGCGGCTGCGCTCCGGGTTTCCTGGATCCACCACAGGTCCGTGGTCGCCCCCGCGGCGGACGCTGTCGCGCGAATCCAATTTCAGCCCGCCCTTGAGCTTGGTGCTGGACTCGCTGTGGCACTCGTAACAGTGCTCGACCAGGACCGGTCGGATCCGGCGCTCGAAAAAATCGGAGTCCCCCGCCTTTGCCGGAGCCAGGACTCCGGCGAAGGCGAGCCCGATCGATACCAGAGGCTGGATGCAGGAACGGAACGACATGCCCATCTACCGCGCTTCCCGACGATGCGCCCGACCGGGGCATTCGCTGCAAGTCGGCATTTTTTGGGCGAAGTAGGGGACGATAGTGTCGGTCGCCAATCAAACCCGCCAGCGCGGGTGGAGGCCATGGCGGGGAATGGGGGAAGGGGTTGGTGCGAGAGGAGATTTTGGGCGTGATGGGGCAGGGCGACGCGGGTGGAAATTGAGATGGGGCCGCAGGGCACAGCAGCCCTGCCGTTGTTGCAATTTTCCCGGTGTCCCGGTGGCTGGATCGTGTTTGGCTTGGGGCGGTGACTGAGTTTGAACTAATCGAGCTCCTGACGGCCCGGCTTCCCATGAATGATTTCGTGGTGAAAGGGCCTGGGGATGATTGCGCCATCCTGGAACTGGGATCGCCCGGAACCCAGACCCTGCTCAAGACCGATGCGGTCGTGGAAGGGATCCATTTCCTGCCCGACGTCGAGCCGGCGCGGGTCGGGCACAAGGCGCTGGGGCGCTGCCTGAGCGATATCGCCGCCATGGGGGGAATTGCAGTGGCGGCATTGGTCACCCTCGGACTTCCAAACGGGTTTGACCCCCAACGTGTGGTGGAGCTGTACCGGGGATTGAACCGTCTGGCGGCCCGCCATGGCGTCGCTGTCGTGGGAGGCGAGACCACGACCAATCCCGAGCGGATGTGGATCAGTGTGACGGTGCTCGGGACGGTGCCTCGTGGGAAAGCATTGCTGAGGTCGGGCGCCCGCGCGGGCGACGCCCTGTTCGTCACGGGAGAACTCGGGGGATCCATCGCCGGGAAGCATCTGGACTTCGAACCGCGGCTGGCCGAAGGACGATGGTTGGGCGAATCCGGCCGGGTCACGGCCATGATGGACGTGAGCGATGGCCTGGCAGGCGATCTGGCGCATCTGCTGAAGGCGAGCGGCGGCCTGGGGGCGGAACTTCGGGCGGCCTCGCTGCCGATCAGCCGCGCGGCGCGGGAACGTTCGCGGTCCGGCGACCTGGCGCGACCCGCCCGGTTGGCGGCGCTGGCGGACGGCGAGGACTTTGAACTGCTGTTCACGGTTCCACCCGGGCAGACCGTCCGAATGCTCGATGAATGGAAGCGGGCGTTCCCGGCGGTGCGCCTGAGCTGCATTGGCAAGGTCACGCCCGAGCCCGGCATGCGGCTGCGGACTGAGGAAGGCATCCAGCCGCTCCGGGTCAAGGGTTACGAGCACTTTGGGGACTCCGGATCGCCTTCCTGATTCCCAAGATCCCGTCGGATCCACCACACTGCGCCGAACGTCTGTGCGAATCCTCCATTCCCATTCGGTGGCCGAGACCGAAGCTTTCGGCGAAGTGCTGGGCCAGTTGGCCCATGCGGGACAAGTCATCGGGCTGGCCGGGGACCTGGGAGCCGGAAAAACCGCCCTCACCCGGGGCATCGCCCGGGGGTTGGGATGTCCCGGACGGGTCCACTCACCGACCTTCGCGCTGTTGAACCAATACGAGGGCGGACGCTGTCCGCTGTTTCACCTCGACCTGTACCGGCTCAATTCGGCGGAAGAAGTCCGCGAGGCGGGACTGGAGGAGTACCTGGTCCGTCCGGCGGGTGTCTCCGTGGTGGAATGGATGGAACGCTGGCCCGAAGGGGTGTCCGATGTCGCCACCGGGGAACACCGCTGGTGGCGGGTCTGGATGTCCACACTCGATGAAGACTCCCGGGAGATCCGTCATGACGTGCCTGGCGCTTGAGTTTTCAACCGACCGCCGTTCGGTGGCCGTGGCCCAGGACGAGAGGCTTCTGGCGGAAGTGGTCCATGAGGGCACCCTGAAGACGCCCCTTTTCTCCCTCATCCGCGCGGCATTGGAGAGAGCCGGGGTGGAGGTGTCACAGGTGGGAAGACTGTCGGTTGGGCTGGGGCCGGGCAGTTACACTGGGATTCGCATGGCCATATCCGTGGCCCAGGGGTGGCAATTGGGTCGGGAGATCGAGACCGTGGGCCTGAGCAGCCTCGATAATCTCGCCGTGGCAGCCCTGCAATCCGGGATGCCGGAACCCGTGCTGCTTGCGGTGGATGCTCAGCGGGGTGAATTCGCTGCCGCCATGGCAGAGAACGGAAAGGTCGTTGAACCGGTCCGACTCCTGCCGTTGGAGGAAATTCGCCTGCGACTGAACCGGGGCGTGTCGGTGGCGGGGCCCGAAATCGCCCGCGTCCTGCCGGCCGCCCGGGCGTTGCATCCCACTGCCGCCATTCTGGCGGTCGTCTCCCGAAGTCACGCCCCGGTACCGGCCGAGACCCTGGCGCCCATCTATCTGCGCGAGGCGGGCTTCGTGAAGGCTCCACCGGCTCGGGTTCTTTCGATTCCGGACGGGGCGTGATCCAAGGGCTTGTCTGGACCTCCCCAGTCCACCATTGGATCAATGGAGCGCGACGAGCGGGCCGTGGCGGTCGCGATGGCGTTCGACCAGTTCCATCAGCGGACGAAGATCCGTCCGCCCGGAAACCACCACCAGGTGATCCTCGTTGATGACGAGGACACAGGCATGAACCAGATCGCCTCCCGGGTCCTGTTTCGGGACGTACACCGCAACCGTGTTTCCTTCCTGGCGGACGCCCACCATGCGATCCCATCCACGCCGGGTCATGACATCATCAACGGCATTCAGCACGGCAGGATTTGCGGTGACGTCCCGGCCTCCCGGCGATTGAAAGACGGCCACCTCGGCCCCCCGAATTGCCTGAATCGCGAGGCGTCCATCCGGATCCAGGGGAGCGAAACTGAGTCCGAACCGGGCCAGTCCAAGCAGGATGGGACCGGCGCTGAATTCAACCTGGCGTTGCCACGGCACGCCCGACGCCTTGATGGCGGCGGTACGAAGGGCTCGGCTGTCCGACCCCGTCCGGAGGCAGCTCCAGACTCCGATTCCAATGGCCGTTGGAATGGCGGTCACCAGGAACAGGGTGCCCAGGAGGACCGGGAGCCAGACCGACCGACCGGAGGGACGAGGAGAGGGTGGCGTGGGTGCCATGGGGCAGGGGAGATCGGATTACTTCTTCTCCTTGGCTTCCGACTTCGACTCGGATCGACCGCCCCCGGGGATGACGTTCTTCAGGGGCTCAATATGCAGCTTCTCTCCCAGTTCTGCGAGACGCTCAGGCTTGATGTCGCCAACCACGTTGACGAAGACGGCCTGGCCCTCGTGACTGAGGACGGTGACGACCACACCGGCGATAGATTCTCCGCCGCGGATCTTGGTGTAGACCCCGACGTCGTCGCCATTCTGCTGAACGGTGACCACCCGTTCCCAGCCCTCGGAGTCCAGTCCGCTCCGGATGGTGTCGATGCGACTGCGCAGCTCGCCGCGGTTGGAGTCGTCGAGGCCGATGACATTGACGCGGACAGATTCAATGCTGCGAAGCAGTTCGGCCGCTTCCGGTTCCTGCTTTTCCGCAATCTTGGCCGCCATGCTGATCAGGGAGCCCCTGACGTTCACCTCGACGAACTCGCCGCCCGATTTCGAGGGGCTGAACTTGCCGAGATCGAAATAGCCTGAAGACGGCGCATCGGCCGCCAGGAGCGCCGAGCCGCCCAGGGCGGCAGCCACGGTGAGTGAAAGGATTGGAGAGTGTTTCATGAGCGTTGAGATCGATTGTTTTAGTCTGGCGCGGGTGGCGCCTCGTGGAGAGCACACGGGTCCGGCCCGGATTGTTTCAGGGAACTTTGCAGTGAGCCGGGGCTTTCAATCCCGAGGGCGCCCGTCATAGCCTGAACGCCATGAAACTCTGCCGCTTTAAACGCAATAGTTCCGCGCCGGGCGGTCCCGCCCATCCGAAGGTGTGCATCGGCCTGCTGGCTGACGACGGGGTATTCGTGTTGGACCTGACCTCGGCCGGATGGCCCGGGCTTTCGGCGCTTCTGGACCGCGAGGATCTGGTGGAGCGCCTGCGTGAAGCCCGGCAGAATGTCTCCGGTTCCGCCCGTGTGCCCTTGAGCGAGGTGCAACTGTTGCCACCGGTGGAGCATCAGGAGGTTTGGGCGGCCGGGGTCACCTATCTGCGCAGCAAATCGGCGCGCATGGAGGAATCGGATTTCAGCGCCACGGCCTACGACCGGGTCTATGACGCGCCGCGCCCGGAGATTTTCTTCAAGTCGCTGGCGGAAAAGGTGACCGGACCTGGTGGGCCGGTGGGTATTCGGAGCGACTCCCGATGGAATGTCCCCGAACCGGAACTGGCGCTGGTGCTCAACCGCCATGGCAACGTGGTCGGCTACACGATCGGCAATGACATGAGTTCACGGGACATTGAGGGGGAGAATCTCCTGTATCTGCCCCAGGCCAAAATGTACCGGCATTCCTGCGCGCTCGGCCCGTGCATCACGGTCGGAGTTTCGGAGGCGGAGGTGCGCACCTGGACCATTTCGGTGGCCATTGCGCGGGGCGGCAGTGAGGTGTTCCGCGGTGAAACGCCCGTGTCGAAGATCAAGCGGGGTTTTGAAGAACTGGCGGGCTGGTTGACCCGCAGTCAGGAATTCCCGCATGGCGCGGTTCTGCTGACGGGTACGGGCGTGGTCCCGCCGAATGAATTCACGCTGGCCGTGGGGGATCGGGTGACGATCGAAATCTCTGGTGTAGGTGTGCTGACCAATACCGTGGAAGTGGTCTGACCTTTTGGATCCTGGCGTTGTCTGAGGTATTGGCCTGGGCCCTGTCCTTGACGGCCCTGGTGCGACTCGAATTCCTGGGCCGGCGACCGCCGGTTTGGCTGTCGGTGATGTTGGCGTGGAGTCTGGTGGTCTTCGTCCAGCTCTGCCTGGGACAGTGGATCACCCGGGAGTTCGCGGGTGCCCAGCAGCTCTTCCTCTATTTCGTCGGCACACTGGTGGCCCTCCATTTCGTGCGCGGGACGGACGATTCCACCCAGCGGTCGTGATCGTTCGGGAACAGGGACGGTATCGGTGCCGAGTGCCGGGTCGAGTTCGGTGCTGCGACGCGGCCCGAACGCGGACATTTAACCCTGACCGTAAGCCGGACCGGTCTGGAGAAAGGGTTGGACGAGGTGGGGCGGGAGCACGGGAGTGGCCCCGGACCGGGTGCAGACATAGGCCGCGATCTCCGACGCCCGCGCCAGCGTAGTCTCGAGAGGCCAATTCCGCAGGACTCCCAGAATGAAGGCGGCCGTGAAGGAGTCACCGGCTCCGACAGTATCCTGAACCGCTACGCGTCGGCCTGGCTCGTGGATGACCTGCCCTGCCGTCCATACCCGGCTTCCCTTGGAGCCCAGCGTCAGGAGGATCATCTGCAATTCGAATTGATCGGCGAGGAAGGCCAGTTGCTCATCCACCTCGCCGGATCCTCCAAAATGGGATGACAGTATCGGAAGTTCCGTTTCGTTGAGCTTGAGGACATTGGCGGCCTTCAGGGACGACTCAATAACCGCACGGTCGTGGAAGGGATCCCTCAGGTTGATGTCGCACAGTCGAATCCGGGCTCGTCGGGCTGCGCTTACGAGGGCATGGATCGACTCTCGATTGGCAGCGGTGCGTTGGGCGAGGGAACCGAAACAGATGGCGTCTGCCCGTTTGGCGAGCTCGAGGGAATGGGCGTCGCAAGGGATGGCATCCCAGGCGACCGGGGCATGAATCTCATATCGGGCATGGCCGGCGGCATCGAGTTCCACGCCCACCGTTCCGGTGGGCAGGTCCGAATCGACGGAGATGGCCCGGGTCTCGACGCCCCGATCCCGGAGGAAGGTGACCGCGCGGCGTCCGAGTTCGTCGTTTCCCACCCGCGAGACCAGGGCGACCTCCGCACCCAGGCTCCGGGCGTGGACGGCGAGGTTGGCGGGAGCGCCGCCAAGTTGGGCCCCACCGGGAAGCAGATCCCAGAGCACCTCGCCGATCGAGACGATGCAGGGCGTCATGACCTCGCCTCGGAGATTCCAAGCCGTTCCTGGATCTGCTCCAGCGGCACGCCGCGCGTTTCAGGAACGCTCAGCCACACCCAGATCAGTTGGAACCCCATCATGCAGCAGAAGAACAGGAAGACCGATCCCGGGGCGAACGCCGTGACCATCTTGGGAAAAAACGTGGTCAGCAATGCGGCGAAGATCCAGTGGGTGAAGCTGCCGAGGGACTGGCCTGCAGCGCGGTTCTGGTTGGGAAAAATCTCCGAGATGAACACCCAGATGACGGCGCCCTGCCCGATGGCGTGGGCGGCGATAAAGGCGAAAATGCAGGCCGGGACGATGGCGTAATGCCCGCTGTAGAATCCCCAGGCCACCAGGCCCAACGAGAGGATGTAACCGTAGGAACCGAT
>JBGAPN010000293.1:0-6695 GCA_044221235.1 Limisphaerales bacterium | reverse complement strand
GGCGTACCGCCCAACTGACGGCTGCTGGTCCAGCTCTCCGGTTCGTTGCTGGCGAGTCCCGGGATGCGTTTGGCCAGGGTGGTCCCCGATCCGGCGGGTCCCGCCGGCCAGCGTCCACCGACGTCATACGCCACCTCATCCATCAGTCGCCCGTTGTGGTTGCGCAGTTCCAGTCGTTCCCCTTCGTTGGCCAATCGCCCGTCAAAGGGACCCAGGACATTGGTCGCACCGGTTGCGGATTGAAGCGCCGCCGGATCGGCCGCCACCGTCAGGAATCCCCCGCCTGGGAGAATCGTCCCGGACGGGAACGCGAAGCGGATGCCGTTGGTCAGGGTCCAACCGGACAACTCCATGTCGACGGCCATGAGATTGTGCAATTCCACCCACTCCACGGCATCCGCCCCGCCGCGCGGCTGAAAGTGAATCTCGTTGAACACGACGGTACCATCGCCGGCCAGGCTTCGGTCGACGGCCAGGAAGCAGAGCCAGGCCATCCACAAGTGGCGGACCAATGAAAGGAATCGGGACATCAAGCGCCCCAACCATGACGGAAACCCTCGTGATGGCCAAAGGAGAAGGAGCGAGAGACGGAGACGTCGCGCCCTGTGGAGCGCGGGGGCACGACACCGCTTTCCAGCGGATAGCCACGAACGAGGGTTGGAACCGCCACTGTGGGCTGCCTCCACCCGTCGGGTGCTGAAAACGCGGAGGCATAGGCTACCGCACTTCACACCGGCGGACCGCGACCTTGAGCTCGCTTCCGAGTGGGACGCAGCTCACGCGTGGAAGATCATCCCTGGCGGATGGCGCCTATGGCCCCGATGCAGACTGAAGTCTGCGGTCCGCCTGGCTCTCATCCCACTCACTCGCCCTATCACTCTCCCCCCTGCGGGCCTTTCCCTGCCTTCCCGCGTTCCAAATTGGCCCTCTCCGCGCCGAGCGCCGCTAGGGTTTGGGACTCGTCCACACCACGCCGTAAGATCCGCCGTCCGTCGCTGTGCTCGGAACAGCGGGGCCGGCTCAGTGCACCGGCCCTGCCGCCCGTCCATCCTCCGCTCCCTCGCCCACTCTCTCACTCTCCCACCTGCGGGTCCCTTCCTGCCTTCCCGGGTTCCAAATTGACCCTCTCCGCGGCTGGGTGCCGCTGGGGTTTGGGATTCTTCCACGCCGCGCCGCAATCATCCGCCGTCCGTCGCTTTGCTCGGAACGGCGGGGCCGGCCCAGTGAGCCAGCCCTACCCGCCTTACCGCTTTCCGCTTACCGCTCTGCCGCTCCCACCTGCGGGTCCCCTTCCTGCGTTCCCGCGTTCCAAATTCGCACTCCAGAATTCACTCCCACTTCGGGATTCCAATCACGGGCAGGGCGAATTCGAAGGCCGCCCGCCAGTCCGGCGTGTCGGCTTGCCGAAAAACCTCGTAGATCCGCTTCCGACGGTCCGGTGTGGCCACGCTGTCTGGACGCCGGGTCCATAGGCCCAGACGCAGTCCGCCTTCATCGCGGTGATCCACATGACGGTGCAGGATGAACGCGTCGATTCCGTCGAGCCGGGATACCCGGTTCCACGCATAGCAGAACGCTGCCGCCTGGACGGTCTCGCCGTCCGGACCGTCCGGAGTATGGAATCCCTGTTCGCTGAGGATGACTCGGCGCCGCTGGCCCTGGAATTTCAGGTCCGGCGTTTCCAGGAAGGCCAACAACTGGTCGAGATTGCGAAAGGTGATTCGCGGCGTGGTCCGCCAATCCGGCGTCGCCGAGGCATCCTTCCAGGTCCGGGGTTCAAACAGGTTCTCCGGATACGGATGGAATGCGATGTGCCAGTCAAAGTCGCCGCCCGCCCGCGCACGTCGCGCGAAATACTCCAGGAACGGCCGACCCGCGAACGTCTGATCCGCCTCGCCTCCTGGATAGCGAATGTTCCAGTGGTGCTCGAGCGACACGTACACCCGGGCATTGCGGGATTCGCGACGGACCGCTCGGTGCACCAGGCGGACGGTTCTCAGATAATCCTCGGCAAACGCCTCCATTCCCACCCGACCCAGATTGCTCCAGAACCAGTGCGAATTGACCTCATTCCCCACGATCCAGTTCCACACCCGTCCATGGGTTCCCGAAGGATCGGACCACCGGTGCGCCAGGAAGCCGATGGACGCCTCCATCCAATCCCGTCCCTCGACCGTGATGGTGTTGAAGGCGGACAGGTGATTCGGGCAGTTCGTGCTGTATCCCGGATGCAACAGGATCCGCCGGACTTCCGGATCGGCGCTTTCGTAATTGAGCAGGATGAGGGACACCACCACTCCATGGTCGGACAGGGCTTTGATTTCACGGTCGAGCGCGTCCAGGTAACCACGTTGGAACCGGTAGGCCTTTCCGTTGAATTCCCAGGACGGGTTATTGGTGTCGCCACGGGGATCCACCAACTGCGCCAGATTGAAGTTCAACGCGGCATGGCGGATGCCCAAGGTGAGGGCGTCATCCACCATCTGAACCTGCAGACCCTTCTTGGACGGGGTCACCGGAAACGGTTCCTCCACCGGGCCCGCATTCACCGGACGCCGTCCCATCAGCACGACACTGCACACCAAAAGCAAGATCCAGCGCACGCCGCTCCGACGCACCCGCCGTGGAAAAATTCGCTATCCGCGCAGCGGAAACGAGGCCCAGTCCTCCGCGTGGAAATGCCACCACTCCGATTGGATCCCCTCGAATCCATGACGGAACATGGCATTCCGAAGGTGCAGGCGACGGGCCCGGACGTCCTCCGGCAGGTCTTCAAACGCGGCGGCGGCAGCCGGGCCAAAGTCATCGAAATCCGTCCCCATGGCCAATTCCTGCTGGTCCGACCGGCGAATCAAGGTCACATCCACGGCCACCCCGCGGGAGTGGCGGGACCCGCGTTCCGGTGGGGCAACAAACCGTGGATCCGGGCACGACTCCCACAGCGCCCGCTGGGCGGCGGCCGACCGAAACGCATCCCAGATCTTCAGTCCCAGTCCTTCCGCACGAAGTTCGGATTCCACGGCCGACAGACGGCGGGCCACAGGCTCCACCAGCCAGGCTCTCGGCGAGGCATAGACGGGACGCCCCACGAGGTTTCGGGACGTGGCATAGCGCAGTTCCACGCACACTCCGGGGATCCATTCCTCCAAATCCACCAGTTCGTTGACCACCTCCGAAGACTTCCTGAGCGTTGAGCTTGAGCAAAGCGGGAATCGAACCCACCCTGACGTCACGACTGCCTGAAATGGCTGACCTCGAAATGTCCCCCCAGCCCGGCGCGCGCCTCGTGCGGCATGCCGGAGATGTCTTCACCCTCAACCTCCGCGGGGTTCCCGACGGCTTCAATGCCCGGCTCCGAACCAATCTCGGGCGTGGCGCCCGGGTCCGGGAGGAAATCATCCGGGCCCACTTTGAACGGATTCCGCTGGCCGGCGCTTCATGGCGGGACATCCCCATGCAATCGCTCGGCCAGGGCCAGTGGCGCATCACGGTGCCGCTGACCGAGGTCGGCTATTTCAAGGCCAAGGCCTACGCCACCGATGCCCGCGGCACGCAGGCGTGGCCGTCCGGACCGGACGTCGGGATCAGTGTGCATCCGTCGTGGACCCGTACTGCCAACACCATTTACTGCGCGTTTCCCCGAATGTTTGGGCCCAACAAAGCGAAACGGGTTTCCCAGTCTCCGGAGCTGGAGGCCCGGTTGGCACCCCTGGACGCCGAGGGATATGCCGTCATCCCGCCCAGCGGAACGTTACGCGACCTGATCCGGGAGCTGCCGCACATCATCGATACGCTGGGCTGTCGGATCATTCACCTGCTCCCGATCAATCCGGTTCCCACCACGTTTGCCCGGTTTGGCCGGTTTGGTTCGCCGTATGCGCTCCAGCACCTGACCGCGATTGATCCGGCGCTGGTGGAGTTCGACAAGCGGACCACGGGCGTCGACCAGTTCGGGGAGCTGGCCTACGCGGTGCATGCTCGAGGAGCCCGGCTGATGCTGGATGTGGTCATCAACCACACCGGTTGGGGAAGTGCGCTCTGGGAGGAACATCCGGAGTGGTTTGTCCGGAAACCGAACGGGGACTTCGAGTGTCCCGGGGCATGGGATGTCGTCTGGGAAGACCTGGTGGAACTGGACCAGCGCCACATCCCGCTGTGGGAACATGTGGCGGAGGCGTTCCTGACCTGGTGCCGGCGGGGTGTTGACGCCTTCCGGTGCGACGCCGGGTACAAGATTCCCACCCACGTCTGGCAATACATCACCGCGCGGGTCCGTGAGGAATTTCCGGAGACGGTGTTCCTTCTGGAGGGACTGGGGGGTTCATGGGAAGCCACCGCGGCGCTCATGTCCGAGGGCGGCATGCAGTGGGCCTACAGCGAACTGTTTCAGAATTTTGGCGGCGAAAGCATCGGCGGCTACCTCGACCACAATCTCAGCGTCTCCGCCACCACGGGCATGCTGATCCATTACAGCGAGACCCACGACAACACCCGGCTCGCCGCCCAGCCGCATTCCTTGAACGGAGGAATCCATCCTCCGGTCGGTGACATTCATCAGGCCCCCAATCTGGCGTGGTCGCGGCACCGGAATCGCCTGTGCGCCCTGACCAGCTTTTCGGGCGGATTTGGATTCACCTGCGGGGTCGAATGGGCCGCGACCGAGCGGGTCAATGTCCACAGCGCGCGGGGCCTGGCCTGGGGTTCGGAACCCAATTTGGTTGGCGAACTGGCCGCGTTGAACGGGCTGCTGGCCAGTCATCCGTGTTTCTTCGACGGTGCCAAGCTGACCCGCCGGAGTCCGGACGGATCCCCGGTCTACGTACTGCGGCGCGATTCCCTCGAAGGATTGGATTCCGTGCTGGTGATCTTCAACACGGATGCCGCCCGCTCCCAAAGCATCCGGCTGGCGCCGGCGCTCTGGTCGGAGTTTGCGGGTCCCTGCATCGACCTGCTGCAACCCAACCAGGACGTTCGGAACCAATTCGAAGAGCAGAGTCTCAACAGCTGGGTGGAGATCACCGTCCGGCCCGGAGCGGCGCATTGCCTCGCGCTGACCCCACAACCCCGCGGACTCTCGGGCGATGCCTATCGCCGGGCCCGGGCCCAGACGGACTGGGCCATGGCGGCCGTGGGACGTGTCCGAGGCCTCGACGTCATCAAGCAGGAGCCCAGCTGGAACCTCTGGCTGGATTTCTCCCGGCAAGTCGAGGTGGATCCCGAAGGCATTCTGGCCCGCACCCTCGGCCTCACGGGCACCTCCTACCGGCCCGTAGCCACCTGGCACCTGTCGGACCGGGGACGGATTTTCCTGATACCATCCCAGCACTGGCTGCTGATCCGCGACGTGGTCCCCTTCCGCGCCCGACTGGAAGGTGGTGGAGTGGCCCCGCTGGAAACGGCCATCTCTGTGGCCGTGAAGGACGGCCATGTGGCCTGTTTTCCGCCGAGACAGCCGTCCTCCGCCCGCGATGCCGTGCTCAAGCTCGAACGCTACGACGGCCCGGAGCAGCAGGTTCAGGCCTCCCTTCGGTTCCTGGCGTCCGGACCGGATTTTCCCCAACTCCTGCCGCACCGGACCGGCGATTCCCTGGCCTTGCTGACCAACGGAGCCGGCGCCATGAGCCGCCTGTGGGTGGACCTTGGGGCCATCCATTCCAAGTACGACTGCCTGCTGGGCGCCAATCTGCACCCGCGCGTCCCGGTCGATCGCCACGTGTTCATCAAGCGGCTTCGCGCGTGGGTGAATGCCGATGGATTCATCTCCCCGCTGAACATCGACAACCTGGTTGATTTCGAGCCGGGCCCGCCCGCCCACTGGCGCTTCGTGGCCAATGCAGGGGATGGACGATCCGTGGAAATCCACCTGCTCGTAGACCTGCTGGAAGGCCGGAACACGGTGGTTGCCCAGTTCCTGCGTCCCCTGCGTCCCGTTTCCTCGGCCCGGGACGGACGTCTCGGACGTCCCCTGGATGCAGACGCCCACGTCAGGCTGATCGTTCGACTGGACCTCGAGGACCGAAGTTTCCACCAGGAGACGAAACGGTCGGACGGCGCCGATTACCATTTCAGCTCCCACTGTCGCCAGACCGTGGTGGGCCGACCGACGCCCTTGGGGGAACAGCCCGCCTTCAACGGGTTTGAATTCACGCCCGCCGCTGATCGGCAGCTCCGATGCTGGGTCACCTCCGGTGAATATCACCATGCACCGGAATGGTGTCTGAACCTGGCGCACGGGGTGGAATCCAGTCGCGGTCAGGAAGGTTCGGGAGACGCCTACAGCCCCGGCTGGTTTGAGATCCCGCTGACCCCCGAAGCCGCGGTGGAAGTCTTCGCCTCTGCCGACATCCCGGCGGACAATCCAGCGCCGTCCCAATCGCTGTTCAGCCACCGGATTCGCTCCCTGGAAGCCGCGGTGAACCGTGCGGGAATCCAGCCCAACGACGACTTCACCCGCCATCTGGTTCGCGCCACCCAGGCGTTCGTGGTGCGTCGGGACGATACCCGCTCCGTCATTGCCGGATATCCCTGGTTCCTCGACTGGGGACGTGATTCGTTGATTGCCGCGCGCGGCCTGATCTCCGCCGGGATGCACTCCGAGGTGCGGGAATTGCTGGTGACCTTTGGACGCTTCGAGAAGAGCGGCACCCTTCCCAACTCCATTCACGGCGAAGACGCCTCCAATCGGGACACCTCGG
>JBGAPN010000292.1:0-6717 GCA_044221235.1 Limisphaerales bacterium | reverse complement strand
AAAGCCACGAAAATCGAACTGCACAGACACCCTGGGTGATCGCAACTTGAATCCCAGAGCTCAGGTCGTCACCCAAGCGTCCCCGGGTCTTCCCCGTTGACCTCGAATGTCTCATCGCTAGCCTCCGTCCATCACCACACATCTTCCTTCGAGTACCATGTCCACCGAACCTAATCCCCTGCCGTCGTCCCGCCGTCTCTTCCTAAAGCGCACCACGGGTGCTGTGGCCTTGGCGGGTGCCGCCAAATCCCTGGTGACGCCCATTTACGGACAAAACCAGGCGCCTTCCGCCAACGTCGCCGGTGCCAACGAAAAAATCGTTTGCGGTTACATCGGTGTCGGCGGCCAAGGATCCGGCGCCCATGTCGGCCAGGACCTCGCCCATTTCAAGGAGAACAACACCGCCTTTGCCGCGGTGTGCGATGTTTCCAAGACCCGGGTCAATGACGCCAAGAAGAAGATTACCGAAGGAGGCGGCGGTAATGTCGACGGCTACGAGGACTATCGGAAGCTTCTGGAACGAAAGGACATCGATACGATCTTCTGCGCCACGGTCGACCACTGGCACACCAAGGTATCCTGCGATGCCATGGAATCGGGCAAGCATGTTTACGTGGAAAAGCCCATGACGCGGTATCTGGATGAAGCCTTCCGGATTCAGGACACTGCCAAGAAGACGGGCAAGCTGCTCCAGGTGGGTTCCCAAGGCTGCTCCGACCCAAAATGGCACCAAGCCGCCGAATGGATCAAAGCCGGCAAGATCGGCCACATCGTCATGACTCAGGGCAGCTACATGCGCAACAACCCCTGGGGCGAGTGGAATTACACCATCCAACCCTGGGCCAAGACGGACGACATCAACTGGGACATGTGGATGGGCAACCAGATCAAGCGGATCCGTCCGTTTACTGCCGACCACTACTTCCGCTGGCGTAAATACTACCCCTACTGCTCCGGACTCCTGGGTGACCTGTTCCCGCATAAGTTGCATCCCTACATGCTGGCCACGGGCAACCCGGAATTCCCGGTCCGCGTCGCTGCGATCGGCAGTCGCGCGTTTAAGACCGACCTGAACAATGAAGGCCGGAAGCCGGAACAGGCGACGGAGTTCGTCCGCGATGTTCCCGAGATCATTGAGCTCATCGCAGAATTCCCCAGCGGCTACGTGATGCACATCACGTCCAGCACCGTGAATGAGCAGGGAACGCAGGAACTCATCCGCGGCCAGAAAGCCACGCTCACCATGGCGGGCAACAAGGTTGAATTGAGGCCCGAACGTCCCTATGCGGAGGAGATCGATCCCGAGTCGAGTCCCGCATTCCCGGCCGAGTCCGTCGCCCTCCACCACGCGAACTTCTTCGCCGCCATCCGGGGACAACAGAAGCTCAACGCCGGCATCGACCTGGCCGTCAAGGTTCAGACAGTCATTTCCCTCGCGGAAGCCTCTGACCGCATGGGCATCGTCTGCTACTTCGATCCCGCCACCCGCAAGGTCACCGACGGCATGGGACGTCCAGTCAGCATGCCGACCTACGGCTGGCATGAATTGTCCTGAGTTTGATTTCTGATTACCGCCGGCGAGGCCCCGCTTCGCCGGCGTTTTGTTTTCCATGGGTCCCCATTCCAACCACCCCGCGGAAGTTCGCCTGGCTCGTCACGCCATGGCCACCCGGTTTGAGATCATTCTCCTGGGAGATGATCCAATTCGGCTGCGGGCCATCGGAGAGGAGGCGCTGGACGAGGTTGACCGAATCGAGAACCTCCTGAGCCTCTATCGACCACATTCCGACATCGCCCGCATCAACTGCCACGGAACGACGCGTCCTGTTCCCGTCTCGCCTGAGCTCATTCAACTGCTCGCACAGGCACGCCATTTGACCGAGTTATCGGATGGCGCCTTTGATCCGACTTCAGGTGCCTTGTCCCGCGTATGGGGATTTCACCACGGGGCAGGAAGGTCTCCCGACGAATCGGAGCTTCAAAAGGCCCTCGAAGCCTGCGGCTGGCGTTGGGTGGAAATCGATCAGGAACACTCGTCCGTCCGACTCCGTCGGCCCGGCCTCATCCTTGATTTGGGGGCAATTGGGAAAGGGTATGCCCTGGACCGGGCTGCCGGAATCCTGCGCGAGAACGGGATTGCCAATGCCTTGATCCAAGGAGGAACCAGCACGGTCATTGGACTGGGGCATTCCGACGGAATCGGCGGCTGGAGAATCGCGCTTCCTCCGTCGACCAAGGACGAGTCACATCCCGAACCGGTTGAGATTTTCGATAGTTCTTTGTCCATTTCCGCTCCTTCCGGCAAAGGGTTCTCGGACTCCCAAGGACACTTTCGGGGTCATGTCCTGGATCCGAGGTCGGGATGGCCGGTGGACGACTATCACTATGCGGCTGTAATGACGGCTTCCGCGACCGTCTCGGATTCGCTCTCCACGGCCCTCCTCGTTGCCGGCGAGGCTCTCATTGAGCGTTGGCGTGGGCCGTTACCCGATTTGAAATTCTGGCTGGGACCCGGTTGATCAATGCCGGCCCAGTCTTTGATTTCGCGGAGTGATTCCGGGCGTTCCGTTAAAACAAAAAGGGCCGCTCCATATGGAGCGGCCCCTGTGAAGAAGAAGACTTCGATTACTTGCGGCGAGCCACGAAGGCCAGACCAGCCACACCGAGCGCCGCGAGGGCGATGGTGGAGGGCTCAGGAATGACCGGGGTGCCAGGCAGCTGGAGTCCAACGAAGTTGGAGTTCGCAGCGAAGGTGGCAGCCGGGGTCGTTCCACCACCGAGGTTGCTCACGGTGATGAGGCCCGAGATCTTGTCCTTGGCATCAGCGAAGGTAGCACCCGTGCTGGAATCCCAAGCGCGGACGATGATGTTCGCAGATCCGCCAGTGGCAACACCCGGAACAACCAGGTTGTTGATGAAGAAGAGACCGTCGAGCGACAGAGCGACGCCCGCGCTGCCACCAGGCGACAGGGACGCCTGATCAGCGGCATTCAGGATCTCAACACGACCAACAGACTTCGACAGAGCCGCACCAGAGGAGTTCAGAATGAACGCTTTGGCAGAAGCACCAGCCGGAATGTAGTTGTTGCTGGCGTTGAAGGTTCCCTGGGCATAGGCCGACAGAGCGGCAAAAACGCCAAGGGCTGTGAGGAGCAACTTGTTCATGGTTGGAATTATTTAGGCAGAAAAAACAAGGATCAGACCAAGACTCGATCAGGGAGCCGGAGTGAAGGTCTTGGTCCAGGTGAACGCATTCAGAGCATTCACAACGAGACCCTGACCCACAGCGATCGTCGGCAGAGGATCCTGAACGTAGCCAAGACCTTCGACATAGTCATAGGTCGTGTAGCCACTTCCGTTCCAGGTGCTCACCGTGCCACCGTCGCCAGGACTAAGTCCGAGGTCATTGAAGTTTCCAGAGATGGGAATCTTCGAAGCCACGAAGTTGTTGCCCTTAACCCCATTCACCGTCTGGGTGTTAATGAGAGCTTCACCGACCGTGGTCACGCTGGCAGGGTCATTGACGAACACGAACACCGCTTCGCCAGGAGCGAGGGTGAAGTTATCACCACTGACAACACCGGCGCCGGCAACGATATCAGAAGTGGCAAAACCACTTCCGGTCCAGCGAGAGACCGAGCAATCAACGGTGCCGAACAAGCTGCCAATCGTGTTTCCACTCGGATTGGTGTTGTTCAACGGATTGGAGACGAGGTTGTACCCCTTGGCGAGGTTCAACTTCACGTACCCAACGATGTTAGAGCTAACCGCCGCCGAGGCCGAGAAGGCCACAGCCGAGGCCGCCGCCACAGAGAGGGCGAGGAGGTTTTTGTTCATGAGAGACCAGATAGTTTCCGTGTGTGATGAAAAACTGCCACGAGGCAAAGCAAGGCGTCAACTACTATTTCAAAATCTGCAGACAACCGAAACGACCGCATCCTCAGGCCCTTTCATCGGATTCAATTGACTCGATTTTACACCACTTCTCAACCCGATTCGCATCCCAAATTCAAGGGATTCGAAACCTGATCGACTCCCGATGAGTCTCTAACGGACAGATTGAAGCCTTGATGCCGGCATGGATCGAGGGAAACAGTGAACCGTGAAGTCCATCTCACCCGCCAATCTCAGCCAGAATCCCCGGATTCCGTCCCGGAACCGCGCGGCAGGATGGATCCTTCTGATGACCCTCATCACCCGCGGATCTGCCGCGGATCTGACCAGTGCCTGGAAGCAATTGAGGTCCGGTGAGTACGCCGAGGCCGTGCAAAGCGCCGACGCGGCCCTGCCCCGATTCGAGCGCGAACCGGAATGGCATCTCATTAAACTGGAGGGATTAATCTCCATGGGGAAGCCTCCAGAGGCGCTCACCACGCTGACCAATGCGTTGGCCACGCTGCCGCGCGACATTCGGCTGCGCTGGATGGGACGGCAGGTATATCTGGCCAACGGCCGCGTGGCGGACGCCCGGAATCAACTCACGGAGATCACCCAGAGCCTTTCCACCCGGAATGGCTATCGAGATGTCGCTGAATTGGTGATTTTTGGCCAGGCCGCCTTGGAATCGGGGGCCGACGCCAAAACCGTGCTTGAAAAGGTTTTCGAGGTGGCCAAAAAAGCGGATCCAAAGCGTCGCGAGCCCTATCTGGCCAGTGGAGAATTGGCCCTGTCCAAAGGGGATTTTGCCCTGGCGGGCAAGCGGTTTGACGAGGGTCTCAAGGTATTGCCCGAGGATGCCGACTTGCACTTTGGACGCGCCCGAGCATTCGCGGGAAGTGACCGCGAGGAAGCGAACAAATCCCTCGCTGCAGCCCTGAAGTTTAATCCGCGGCACGTTCCGAGCCTTCTCCTCGCCGCCGGCCAACGCATCGATGCCGAAGATTACGAGGGCGCAGGCGAACTTCTGAAACAGATTCAAGGCATCAATCCCGTCCAACCGCAGGCTGCCGCCTATCAGGCCGTCATTGCCCACCTCAAGAACGACCCCGACCGGGAAAAGGCATCCAAGGAATTGGCCGGACAGTTCTGGCCGACCAATCCCTGGGTGCCTCATTGGATGGGTGCGAAGCTCTCCCAGAAATACCGCTTTGCCGAAGGGGCGGAGTTGCAACGGGAAGCCTTGCGCCATGACCCCGATTTTCTTCCCGCCAAGGCTCAACTCGCCAACGACCTCCTCCGCCTTGGCTCCGAAGCGGACGGGTGGGACCTCGTCCAGGAAGTGCATGCGAAGGACGCGTATGACGTGACCATGTTCAACCTGGCCAACCTGCACGACACCCTTTCCGGATACACGACCCTCACTAACGCCCATTTCGTGGTCCGGATGCACTCGAAGGAGGCCGAAATTTACGGCACCCGCGTCCTGGCCCTCCTAGAGCGGGCTCGCGGAACACTGGTGCCCAAATACGGCGCCAACCTCGAGGAACCCACCTTGGTGGAGATCTTCGCCAATTCGAAGGACTTTGGGGTCCGGACCTTCGGCATGCCGGATAATCCGGGTTACCTCGGGGTTTGCTTTGGCCGCGTCGTCACGGCAAACAGTCCAGCCACGAATCCGGGCGGGACGGTCAATTGGGAGGCGGTTCTCTGGCATGAATACTGTCACGTGGTGACGCTTCAGCGGACCCGGAACAAAATGCCCCGCTGGCTGAGCGAAGGGATTTCGGTCTATGAGGAGCGACAGGCCGATCCATCGTGGGGGGAACAATTGGTGCCCAAATACCGGGAGATGATTCTCGGCGGCGAACTGACCCCTATTTCGAAACTGAGCGCGGCATTCCTGATGCCCAAGACGCCGCTTCACCTCCAATTCGCCTATTACGAGTCGTCCCTGGTGGTGGAATATCTCGTCGAACAGTTCGGCCTCGACCGCCTGAAGGCGGTGTTGGGAGACCTCCGGGAGGGGGAATTCATCAATGTCTCCCTGGAACGTCGAACGGTACCTTTGTCACAACTTGAAGCGGGATTCACCGCCTTCGCGCGCACCCGGGCGGAATCCCTGGCCCCGGGACTTTCCTGGGACAAGCCCGATCTGCGCAAAGCATCCACGGGCGAATTTGAAGCGTTGATGCAACAATGGTCTGTGGATCATCCCACCAATTTCTGGGCCCTCGATTACCTGTCGGAAACGCGAATGAACCGGAAGGAATGGACCGCCGCCCAGGAACCGCTTGAAACGTTGGTGCGCCTGTACCCCCGCCAAACCGGTGGACGCAGTGCCTCCGCGCGTCTGGCCCGAGTCCAGCGGGAATTGGGCGAGACGAACGCGGAACGCCAGACGTTGGAGCGGTGGGTCCGCCAGGACGCGGCAGCGCCCGACGCCTGCCTGCGCCTGATGGAGATGGCGGCCGCCCGGCAGGACTGGCCCGGAGTCAACCAGTCCGTGGAACGGTATTTGGCCGTCAATCCCCTGGTTCCTGCTCCGTACCGGTTTCTCGCCCTGTCCCGGGAAAAAGCCGGTTCTCCCGCGGACGCCATCGAAGCCTGGTCCACGGTCCTCAAACTGGATCCTCCGGACCTGGGCCGGGTCCATGACCACCTGGCACGTCTTTATCTTCCCAGCGACCCCGGCGCGGCGCGGCAGCACACGCTTGCCGCACTGGAGGAGGCCCCCCGGAACCGCGAAGCCCTCCAACGGCTTCTCCAACTGACACCCCAGGCCGGCAGCCCGACCAACGCCCCGGCCGCGGCTCCCAAGACAAGCCCATGAAGTTCCTG
>JBGAPN010000291.1:0-6721 GCA_044221235.1 Limisphaerales bacterium | reverse complement strand
ATCATCCCGCGTAACACCACCATTCCGGTGAAGGCTGGGGAACTGTTCACCACCGCCGTCGACAACCAGCGATCGATGCTGATCCAGGTCCTCCAAGGGGAGCGCGAGCGGGCGCGGGACAACTGGTCACTGGGCCGGTTCGAATTGGAATTTGAACCCGCACCGAAGGGAGTACCGCGGGTGGGAGTCCAGTTCGAGATCGACGCCAACGGGGTGTTGCACGTCCTGGCCCGGGACGTTCGGACAGGGAATCAGAAGGTGGTCGAGATGAAATCTGCGGTGGATGTCAGCGATGCCGACGTCAACCGGATGATCGAGGAGTCGGTGGAGAATGCGTTCGATGACCTCCGGGCCCGGCAGTGGATTGAAGCCAAGTTGAAGGCGGGCGAGACATTGACAGCCACCCGGAAAACCATGGCGCAGTATGACGCAGATCTGGATCCGGAGTATCGTCAGCAGTTGTTGGAGGCCATGGAGGCCATTGAGCAGGTCCTGTCTCAGGAAGATCCACGGACAAAAACCGGTGAACCCGCGCGCTTGAAAGCCGCCAATGCGCGTCTCGATGAAATTAGTCGTCCTCTGGCGGAACACGCCATGGACAAACTGATGCAGGAGATGCTGGAGCGGGGCGGGCTATTGAGTGGCGGGAAGACGCCCTCGTGAAACAGCCTGCCGGGGCGGGGGCCGCCCTGGTGAAGGGCCCCTTACTGGTCCGTCACGATCTCCGCGGCGGATTATCCGGGCGGCAGCGAGATGTTGTTGAACGGACTGCTCCCGAATTCGGAGGGCCGGTCCGCTGCATTGGTCGGCACGCGCTCGTTGGACGCTTTGGAAATCACCGCGGCCACCTGCGGCGGCAGGTCATTCTCATGCAGCTTGGATACCGCATCCCCGGTCTCTTTGGGGTTCCGGGCCCGCTTGTTTTTCGGGAGCGGGCTGACCATGACGTTGATGGACCGTCCGATGAGCTTCGGAGGGGAATCCGACTGGCCCCAGGGAGCCAAATCCTTGAGAAATCTCACAATGACCGCCTGTCCAATCTCGGTGCGCTGCATTTCGCGGGCGCGAAACCGAAGTGAGATCTTCACCTTGTGATCCTCGCACAGGAACCCGACCGCGTGGTCCAGCTTGATTCCAAGGTCGTGCGGGTCGATGCGGGGGGACAGTTGCACCTCCTTGACCGAATGCGCGTGCTGGCTCTTTTTGGAATCGCGCTCCCGCTTGGCCTGTTCGTACTTGAATTTCCCGAAATCAACGACTCGGCAGACGGGAGGGACTGCGGTAGCAGCAATTTCCACCAAGTCCAGCCCTTGGGTTCGCGCCAGCGTGATGGCCGCCCCCAGATCCATAATGCCGGCCTGTGACCCGTCGGAATTGATCACCCGAACCACTCGGGCTCTGATCTTCCCGTTGATGCGATATTGGGGCTGCGGGGGACCCTGTCGGGGAATAAAGGGACGGCTCAAGCGACCCTCTCCAGTTCGATTTTAACCATGTAGCAATGCAAGACTCGGCCCGAATTGAAGGGCAACCCCTGTTTAGGATAGCTCGGCTTCAATGGGCAAGGGAAAACTGTTCGGTCGTCGACACTCAGTCGGGGGCGGCGGGCGGGCCGGCCGATGACACCCCGGCCCGCTGCTTCACCTGTTCCGGTCGAATGGAGTGGCTTCCCCGTCCGTCGGCGTTCAGGTAATTCTCCCGCACCGCCCGTGCCTGCCATCTCCAAACCCCGTTCCTTCCCGTGTCCTGCGACGGCGCTCATCGCTTTGACGTGCCTGGCAACCGTGGTCGGGTTGGCCGGAACTCCGGCCGTCGATTTTGCCGCCCAGATTCAGCCGATTCTTTCGAAGAAGTGCTACTCCTGCCACGGACCGGACGAATCTTCCCGAAAGGGCAAACTCCGGCTGGACTCCTTCATCGAGGCCACCCGGCAGAGGGCGCCGCGTCCGGCCATCCAACCGGGGCAGCCGGAGGGAAGCGAAGTGTCCCATCGGATCCACACGTCGGATCCGGAGGACATCATGCCGCCACCGGAGGCAAAGAACCCCTTGACCGCGGGCGAAGTTAATCTGCTGACCCAATGGATTGCGCAGGGCGCGGATTACTCGCCTCACTGGGCGTGGATTTCCCCCCGGCGTCCTGAACTTCCGGCAGTGCCTTGGACCGCGTGGTCAAAGTCCGGAGTGGATCGCCTGATTGGGGTGAAACTCGAGGAATCCGGACTCGAACCCTCCCCTCGGGCCGATCGATATACTTTGATTCGAAGGTTGTCGCTGGATCTGACGGGTCTGCCCCCGACGCCGGAGCAGGTCCGCGATTTTGTGGACGACCGCCGACCCGATGCCTACGAGCGGTGGGTGGACCAATTGCTGGCGTCACCGCATTTCGGAGAGCGATGGGCGCGGATGTGGCTCGATCTGGGGCGGTATGCGGACTCCGCAGGCTACGGTTCGGATCCATTGCGGCCCAACATCTGGCCTTGGCGGGACTGGCTGATTCGGGCCCTGAACGACAATCTCCCGTTTGATGAGTTTACCCAGGATTTGATCGCGGGGGACTTGGTGGAAGGGGCCACCGACGATCAGAAGGTGGCGACGGCGTTTCATCGGAACACCATGACCAATACCGAAGGCGGGACCGATGATGAAGAGTGGCGGGTCGCTGCGGTGAAAGATCGTGCGGCTGTTACGGCCCAAGTCTGGATGGGGCTGACCCTGAACTGTGCGCAGTGTCACACCCACAAGTTCGATCCCATCACGCAACGGGAATACTATTCCTTCTATGCGCTCTTCAATCAGACCGGCGATACCGACCAACCCGATGAGCGGCCGACGCTGGCTGTCTACTCGGATCGGGAACTCCGGGAGCGGGCGGAATTGGAACGCCGCATCGCACAACATGATTTGGAATACCGGGCGCCGAATGCCGCGTTCGACACGGAACTGAAGGAATGGGCGGTCCAATCCTCGAGGCCCATTTCCTGGATGCCGCTCGCGCCGGATGCCGCATCGTCGGGGTCAACCAACGGACCCGCATTGACAGTTCTTGAGGACCGCTCCATTCGGGTGGCTGGCCCATCTCCGGACCGGGAGACCTATCTTGTATCTGGAACCGCCTCGTTGCCGAAGGTGACCGCCGTGCGATTGGAAGTGTTGCCGGACCCGGAGCTTCCTCGAAACGGTCCCGGACGGGCGCCGAACGGAGCTTTTGTTCTCAATGATTTGAGACTCGAGTTGATTCCGGATCGGGCCGTGTCCATTCCCGTCCGGTTTATCCGGGTGGAGGCGCCAGGCGAAAATCGAATTCTTAGCCTGGCGGAAGTCCAGGTTTTCAGTGGCGGTACGAATGTGGCCCTGCGGGGGACGCCAAGTCAGTCGAGCACCGATTACCTTGGGGATGCCAACCGCGCTATCGACGGCAATACCGATGGCAACTACGGGGAATCCCGGTCCACCACCCACACCCGAATGGAAAAGGACCCGTGGTGGGAGCTGGATCTGGGCGCCGAGATTCAGGTCGAGCAGGTCGCAGTTTGGAATCGGACAGACGGCGGTGTGGGAAGCCGGCTGGCCGGCAGTCGTCTGGTGCTTCTCGATTCCGCACGAAAACCCGTATGGCAGGGAGCCATGGACAAGGCGCCGGATCCCGTCGTGAACCTGGGTCCATCGGCTCCACGGGCGCTCCGCCTGGCGAATGCCTCGGCGGACCATAGTGTTACGGACTTCCCGCCTGCACGCGTGGTGGATTCCGATGCGGGACGTGGTTCCGGATGGTCGACCGGAAATGGGGACGGGAGGGCACACCAATGGGTGGCGGAACTCGCGGAACCGTTGGAACTGCAAGGCCAGGCCCGGTTTCGCATTTCGTTGGCGCAGAACTACGGCGAACAACGCACGTTGGGACGGTTCCGGGTGTCTTTGACCGATCGTCCTTCACCCATTCGAGTGTTTCCGCCCGAGGTCGCTGCGGCGCTTCAAGTGCCACCCGCCCAATGGACGGACGGCCAACGCGAGGTCTTGGACGCATTCTACCGACCGGAATCCCGGGCGCTGGGAGGATTGTATCGCCAGATCAATGACTTGAAGGCGGAGCAGGCCTCGATTCGTGGCACCCCTGTACCCGTCATGCAGGAGTTGGCCCAGAAGGGCCAAAGGACCACGCGATTCCTGAACAAAGGCAACTTCCTGGATCCGGGGGATGTCGTCGCACCGGGCGTTCCGGTTGCCTTCAATGCCTGGCCGGACGGGGCTCCGACCAATCGACTCGGGCTGGCGCGCTGGCTGACGGCCCCCGAGAATCCACTTACCGCCCGAGTGATGGTGAACCGGGTGTGGGGCCAATTGATGGGCCAACCCATCGTGGAAACGGAGGAAGATTTTGGGACCCAGGGATCGTTGCCCACCAATCGGCCACTGCTCGATTGGCTGGCGGTCAGCTTCGCCACCCTTCGGGACTCAGCCTCGGTCGGCTGGGACCCCCTAAACCCGCGCCTGCGATGGGATTTCAAGGCGTTGGTCCGTCTCATTGTGACGTCGGAGGCCTATCGACAGTCCTCGGCACTGACCGCAGACCGACGAGAGAAAGACCCGCAGAACAAGTTGTATTCCAGAGCAGCGCGGAAACGCCTGGATGCAGAAACGGTCCGTGATCAGGCGTTGGCCATCAGTGGGCTCCTCAGTCGCAAGATTGGAGGCCCCAGTGTGTACCCCATGCAACCGGACGGCTTGTGGCGGGCAGCGTTTAACGGGGAACGCAGCTGGGCGACCAGTGACGGAGAAGATCGATACCGGCGGGGGATCTATACCTTTTGGCGCAGGACGGTCCCGTATCCGAGCATGGCCACCTTTGACGCTCCCAGTCGGGAGAGCTGTACCTTACGCCGGCAACCGACGAATACTCCATTGCAAGCCTTTGTGACCCTGAATGATCCGGTCTTCGTGGAATGTGCCCAATCATTGGGGAGGGCCTTGGCCCAAGAGCCGGGTTCCGTCGCCGATCGGGTCCGACGGGGATTGGAGCGCGTCTTGGCGAGGCCGGCGCCTGCCAAATCCGTGGAAGAGCTGGTCCAGCTTCATGATTCCGAGCGGGTCCACTACCGGTCTCGTACCGAGGAAGCCCTTCAGTTGGCCGAGAATCCGCTCGGCCCGTTGCCGGGCGGGCTGGAACCATCCGAGGCCGCAGCGTGGACCACGGTTGCCAATGTCCTGCTCAACCTGGATGGAGTCCTGTCCAGGAATTGAACCGGAAGGGCCTTCTGCCGGGGTCACGAGGCGATGGGGAAGCGGGAATGGTTAACCCGGTCTTGGACGGATCAGTGGCGAGGTGCCCTTCGAAAATCAGGCCCTGAAGATTCGGCGCGGAACCACCTCTGTCCGGAGGGAACTTCGACTTGACGCTCCAGTGTCGGGAAAGTTTACTCCGTCCTCGTAAGCGTCTTGATGGGGGGCGTTGTCGCCAAGGAAAAGTCGGTTTTCCAAACCGGCTTTTTTGTTACCCAAGAGGGATGCGCGTTGAGCACCTATGAATGCGGACATGCTGGCACAGCTGGAGTACTTCGAGCGGGAAAAAGGCATCAGCCGTGAGATCCTGCTTGGAGCGGTTCATGAGGCGCTGCTGGCGGCCGCCAAACGGGCGGTGGGTCCGGCCCGGGAACTGCGCGTTGAAATCAATCCCAAGTCCGGAGTGATTCAAGCATGGGCCAAACTCATTGTCGCAGACCGGATCATTTCCAAGCACGATCAGATTTCCGTTTTTGACGCCCGCCGCGCCGGATTCTCCGAAGCCAAGGTGGGCGATGAGGTTGAGGTGGAGGTTACCCCGTCTGGATTCGGCCGTATCGCCTCCCAGCACGCGAAGCAGGCCCTGACAGGCTACATCCGAAAGGCGGAGAAGGAAAAGGTTTACGCAGAATACAAGGACCGGGTGGGTGAGATCGTCAGCGGGACTGTCCGTCGTTTTGAAAAATCAGATGTCATCCTCGATCTCGGCAAATCCGAGGCCCTCCTGCCCAATCGGGAGCGGGTGCCGACCGAGGAATATCAGATTGGAGAACGGATCCGCTGCTTTCTCAAAGCGATTGAGCAGACGATTCACGGACCGGAAATCATTCTGACCCGTGCCGATCCCGCGTTTGTTCTCAGTTTGTTCAAGGCGGAAGTGGCGGAGCTCAAAGATGGCACGATTGAGGTCAAGGCCATTGCTCGTGAGCCTGGGTTCCGGACCAAACTGGCCGTGTTCTCACGGGACCCCAAGGTGGATCCGGTGGGCGCATGCGTCGGCCTGCGTGGGCAACGTGTGAAGAACATCGTCCGGGAACTGAACAACGAGAAGGTCGATATTATTCCCTGGTCGGCGGACATTCGCCAGTTCGTGGCCAAGGCGCTCGATCCGGCCCGGGTCAAAATCCAGGATGTCGATGAGACTCGCCGGCGGATTCGTGTGACGACGACTCCGGACCAGTTGCCGCTGGCCGTCGGACGCCGTGGACAAAACGCACGTCTGGCCTCGCGGCTGACGGGATGGGAAATCGACATTGAGCCCGAGGCGGATGCCAATAGCTTTGAAGCCCGCGTGGACCATGCGGTCCACGAATTGGCGACTGTTCCCGGAATCTCGGAGACACATGCCCGGGTTCTGGTCAATATGGGATTCCACAGCGTTGAGGACCTGCTCGACGCCGGCGTTGCCGATCTGTCCCAGAATCCCGAGATTGGTCCGTCGG
>JBGAPN010000290.1:0-6735 GCA_044221235.1 Limisphaerales bacterium | reverse complement strand
GTGTCGACATTGCCAAACGCCGGTCCTGGAGGTGTCATCGCCCCATGAATCACCGTTCGGGAATGGGGACACAAAGGACCACAGCGATCCTTTTGACACTGCTCCTTGGGATCGGTTCGTGCGCAGTTCGGGCGGACGCGGTCCCTCACCCGGTTCCTCGTCCCCGGGCCCACGCTCACAACGACTACGAGCATGCGAGGCCGCTGTTCGATGCCTTGGACAACGGATTCTGCAGTGTTGAGGCCGACATCTGGCCGGTAGGTGGGGAATTGCTGGTGGCCCATGATCGGAAGGACCTCAAACCGGGGCGGACCCTGGAGGCGTTGTATCTGGCTCCATTGGCGGACCGGGTGAAGGCCCAGGGGGGGCGGGTGTATCCGGGGATCGACCGATTCACCTTGCTGGTGGATATCAAGGAGGAACCGGTGAAGACTTGGGCTTTGCTGGGTCCGTTGTTGGAACGGTACCGGGGGATGCTGACCCGCTTCACCGACACCAACGCTGCACCTGGGGCCGTGACGGTGATCCTTTCGGGAGCCCGTCCGGTGGACCAGGTAAAGGCGGCTCCCGAGCGATGGTGTGGTATTGATGGACGGATTCCCGACCTGTCGGCGAACCCCTCGCCGTTTCTTTACCCGTGGGTTAGCGATAGTTGGCGGCCGACGTTCTCGTCGTTTGAAGACGGACACCTGTCAGAGACGGACCGAAAAAAACTTCGGGAACTTGTTCGGCAGGCGCACGCACAGGGACGCCAGATCCGTTTCTGGGGACTGCAGGACCAGGAATTCGTCTGGAAGGAGCTTTGGGACGCCGGAGTCGACTATCTCAACACGGACCGCCTGGCTGACCTGAGCCGTTTCATGAACGGTCAACTGAATGGGTCCGGAAAGGGCCCTTGATGGCAGTGCGGTTGGCGTCCCCTGCCGGTCTATTTGGACGTCATGCAAATCAGGTGGCGGTCGCCGCGGAGCAAGAGGCGTCCAGGAAGGGGAACGGGCGTGGCAATGATCCGTTCCCCCATTGGGTACTCCGAGAGCAGTTCGAACGCGTTGTTGACCCGGGCGGTAAACACCACTCCGTCCTCGCGGGCTGCATAGAGAATTTCGCCAGCGATGACAGGTGATGCGTAGTACGGCGAGGCCGCCTTGGGGAACGCCCCGGTCCAGACGGTTCGCCCGGTTGTTGGTTCCAGACAGACCACTTCTCCGCGGTGACGCAGCAGAATGACCCGGTCCGATGTTGCGGCGGGTGCCGTCACAAAGACGCCGATGTCGTCACGTTTCCAGGAGCGGTGGGTCGAACTGACGTCTCCCGTTCCGCCCAGCCGGACGGCGTGAATGTGCGCCTGATTTGGACGATCATCTCGGCCCACGGGAACAATGGCGTATCCGTTGGCCACCACGGGTGTGGAGATTGCCGGCCAATTGGCTGTTCCCTCCGGGTTGAAGCCGCCGACGGACCAAATCACTGAGCCATCTCTTTCATCGTGGGCGGTCAAATGGTCGGCAGCCCAGATGAGGAACGCTCGACGGTTGCCGTCGGAAAAAGGAACCGGGGTGGCGTAGCCATTGTCGTTTTCCGACGGCGCCGAGAACGTGCGCGGGACCTTCCATCGAATCGTTCCGTCCTTCTTGTTGAAGGCGGCGATCCACGATTCTCCCTGGTGCATACGGGCGACCAGGAGACCGTCCGGTATCACCACCGGCGAGCTCCCCTGGTCCCAGTACAACCGTTCCGGCCCGAATTTCTCCGACAGGTTCAGCTTCCACCGGATGCTGCCATCGAGATTCAGGGCGGCCAGGGTTCCGCTCTTGAAATAGACGTAGAGCGTGGATCCGTCGATGGCGGGCGAGGCATTGCATCCGGAGGCCAATGACGAGTGTTTGGGGGGCGAATGCGGGCCTAGTTTGGTCGTCCATCGGACTGTTCCAGTGGCATCAACACACAGGACGGCATCTTCACCGTCGACCGGACTGGTGAGGTAAGCCATCCCCTCCGACACCACGGGGCTTGAGGTGCCCTTACCCGCGAGAGGAAGCTTCCACGCGATCGAATCGACGGTGCATCGGACGGGTGAATTCGTGACCGAAGAAGATCCTTGGCCGGAAGGGCCCCGCCATGACGGCCATTCAGGCACGGCGGCAAATGTGGAGAGGATTGATGCGAAGAGTCCGGCGCCCACCGTCCACCGCGAAACGCGGGGAATGGCGCAAGGTGTGGAGCGGTTATGGCGTGACATGAGGTCCCAGAGTTCGGCAACAGCAGGATGATTCCGCAGAAATGATTCTGCCAAGGCCGATTGAAGCCGCACCCGCAACTCCGGAGGAATCGAAATGCAGGTGGCCGGCTCCGGCCGTCGGTGCTCTGGGTTTCTGGCTTGACCCCAGTCAACGATCGGCCGCGAGTCATGTCTACCGTGAGGTTCGAATGAACTCTGAAGTGTCCGGCCGGCCCGGGGATTCGCAGGAAGCCAAGGCGACGTTGGGATCCCGCTGGAAGGGGTCAGGCGAATTCCTCCGGTGGTTCGCCGCCGAACCCTACCGGGTATTTTTCCCGCTGGGGGTGCTGTGGAGTCTGGCGGGGGTGTCCCTATGGCTCCTGTATTATGCTCAATGGCTTCCATTTTATCCGGGAATCGTTCACGCACGAATCATGATCGAGGCCTTCGGAGGTTCATTCCTGGTGGGATTCCTAGGCACGGCGGGGCCGCGGATGGTGTCGTCACCACTGCTTTCGGTGAGTGAATTTCTCTGGCTGCTGGTGGGTTCCATCGCCACCGGGTCATTCCATTTGCTGCAGGATACCCGGTGGGGAGACATTTCTTTCGGCGTGATGCTCGGTTCCCTTGGGGTGGGACTTCTGGTGCGCGGTATTTGGATGCGGCAGGAGGCGCCACCGCCGGGGTTGATTTTGGCCACGGCAGGCGTGTTGTCGGGCTGTTTCGGCGTCGGAATGCTGGCGAGTCCCGGCCTGGATGAGGAACCGCAGGCACAGATTCTGGGGCGCTTGCTGTTATATCAGGGGACATTGTTGGCCCCGGTTCTGGGCGTCGGCGTTTTCTTGTTTCCGCGGATCCTTGGCGGAACGTTTGGGATGGCGGAACGATCTCGTGGGCTTCGCTGGCAATGGTGTCACGCCGTCGCTGCGGTGATCGGGCTGGGATTCAGTTTCCTGCTCGAAACCGAGGGTGACGTTCGGTTGGGGCGAGCGCTCCGATTGGCGGTCTGTGTCCTGTATCTGGGAATCAGTGTGAACTGGCGTCGACATCCCGCGGCTCCCGCTTGGGGAACGCTGACATCAGGACTGATGATCGCGTTGGGATTGGGTGCTTCTGGATTGCTCCTGGCGGCGACCGGCCATCCCCAGCATGTGTCGATCGAGCTTCTGCTCTATGTGGGTGGGTTCGGTCTGCTCATGCTGGTGGTGGGCAGCCGGGTGATCTTTGGCCATTCCGGGCAATTGGCCGGATTTCATGCACGCAACGCTTGGGTCCGGGTCCTGATTGGGTTGACCGTTCTCGCAGCCACGACCCGTGCGACCGTCGCCTGGGTGCCATCGACCCTGGTCTCCCACCATATCTACGCAGCAGGACTCTGGGTCGTTGTCGGGACGAGCTGGATGGCGTGGCACCGCCGTCGGTTCTTCAGACCTGACCTGGACTGAATCTTTCCCCTTCTCCGGGGAATATCTTCCGTCGTTGTGTCCGCAGCGTTGGAGGTCCGGACGACTCCATGGATCGGATTATTTCGTGATCCCGCGTTCGCTGCTGCGAACAAATTCGATCAGATGCTGCATCTCCGGGGACGCGGGCAGCTCGGACTCCATCCGGGCCAGGGCATTCGGAATGGAGAGGCCGTCGCGAAACAGGATGCGATAGGCTTGCCCGAGTGAGCGGACCACCTCCGCATTGAGGCCGGCGCGTTCCAGTCCTACCACGTTGGCCTTGAGGGTTTGCGCGGGATCGCCGGTGACCAACATGAACGGGGCCACATCCTGCCGGACTGGCGTGCAGGCGGCCACCATGGCCAGTCGACCAATTCGGGAGAACTGATGGACGGCTGACATGCCTCCGAGGATGGCGCCATCCTCAATCACCACGTGTCCGGCAATTTGGGCCAGGTTGGACATGATGATGTGGCTGCCAAGCCGGCAGTCGTGGGCGATGTGGGTGTAAGCCAGCAGAGTGTTGCGGGACCCGATGAGGGTGGCTTCGCCGTCCTGGGTGGCGGCGTGGACCGTCACGTACTCTCTAAACGTATTGTGGTCTCCGATCTCCACACGCGTTTCGCCTCCGCGCCATTTCAGGTCCTGGGTCCTCGTGCCAAGGGTTGCGAACGGGAAAATCTCATTATGGCTTCCAAGGCGGGTATTGCCGTCCAGCACGACATGGGAATGCAGTCGGCAGTGGGGACCGAGCCGGACTTTGGGGCCAATGATGCAATAGGGGCCGACCACGCATCCTTCGCCAATGGCCGCGCCAGTGTGGACGATCGCCGTCGGATGAATCTCCGCGCCGGAGTGGATCTCAGTGTCCATGTTCAACGGTCGACGAGCATGAACGTGATACTGGCTTCGCTGACCGTTTCGCCGTTGACCTGGCAGACACCTCTTGCCTTGGCGATCTTCCCCCGGATCTTCGTCAATTCGATGTCGATGACCAGCGAGTCACCCGGGCGTACCGGTTTGCGCCATTTGACCTCTTCGGCGGACATGAAGTAGGCGAGCTTGCCCAGATTCTCCGCCTGGCGCAGGAGCAACAGGCCGGCGACCTGGGCCATGGCCTCCAATTGGAGGACTCCCGGCATGATCGGGTGACCCGGGAAATGTCCGGCAAAGTACGGTTCGCCCATCGTGACTTGCTTGAGGGCGGTGATTCGGTTGCCCTCGATGCGGGTCACCCGGTCCACCATTAGGAAGGGTGGACGGTGCGGCAACATCTGCATCACCTGATCAATGTCCAGGGTGGCACCATCGCGGATAAAGGTTTCGGAAGGGGCGGAATCAGACACGGCTGAGGTGGTTTTGGCGGCCCGGGCGGGCGCCCGACTTGCAGGGGTTTCGGGAAGATTCGACGGGGTCGGAGGCGGCGCGAACGATCGGGCAGCCTCCAAGGGCTTTCGGGACTGGTTGAGGATGGCCCGGGCCAGTTCGGTGTTGGCGTGGTGGCTGGGCTTGACCGCCACGATATGGGCCTGAAGCGGGCGGCCGACCAGGGCCAGGTCGCCCACGATATCGAGCATCTTGTGCCGGACGAATTCCTCCGGATAGCGAAGCGGTTCATTGGTGAGTACCGCGTCATCGCGGACGATGATGGCATTTTCGAGGCTGGCGCCGCGAATCAGCCCGTTCCGGTAGAGGTACTCAATTTCCTCGAGAAAGCCGAAGGTCCGGGCGTTGCTCAGATCCCGTTCCCAGGATTGTGGTGTCACCACCAGCGAAAAAAACTGGGTGAACCTTCCCCCTTTGTCCGCGCTGGTGCAGGTGAGCTTGAAGCCGTCAAACGGGAAGGCGGCCATCTGGGTTTCTCCCACACTGATTTCGATGGGAGCCGTCAGTCGGATCGGTTCGATCGGGTCCGGCTGCGGGGTGGTGCCGGCCTCATGGAGCATACGGACAAACTCCCGGGAACTGCCGTCGCCGATCGGCGGTTCCGGCGCGTCGAGTTCCACCACCGCATTGTGGATTCCCGCACCGTGGAAGGCGGCCAGGACGTGTTCGACGGTGTGAATCCGAACCGGTCCTTTACCGAGGGTGGTGGACCGCTGGGTATCCACCACGTTCTCTGCCCGGGCTTCCAGTTCCGGCTTGCCCTCAAGGTCCACCCTCCGGAAACGGATTCCGGTTCCGGGCGGGGCCGGAAGGAACGTCATGTTCACCCGGTTGCCGGAATGCAGGCCGATGCCGGCAAAGGAAACCGGCTTTTGAAGGGTCTGCTGCTGCGACACCCCGGGAGTTAAGCCTGTCCGATCCCGCCTAGGCAAGGCGCTGCGTGCGAAGAGACCGGAAGGGAAGGTCCCTGGTTGGCCTCCCAGTCTTCCGTTGTTGCTTCGTCCAGCCGTTATCCGTGAGCCCGTCGACTTCAGGGAGGCATCCTGCAACGCCACAGGCTCGGTCTAACATCTTTTGGATCGCGAATCCGGCCCACACCATTGTTGTCAACCACCAGCCAAATCTCTCCGGCTTTCACCGCCAATCCCTCCACGAACCCATAAGGCAGCGGATTCAGGTATCCGAAATGAGGGTCACTCTCGATGGCGGCATAGCTGAAGGCGGCCTCCACGTTCTCACGGCCGGGATCCACCCGAAGCACACAGTGACTTTCACGGCAAAGGACCCACAATCGATCTTCGAACCAGCATAGGTCCGAATAATGAGTGTCCCGGGCGGGAATGCCGGGCGGAGAGACCGAGAAACTTCCGGTGACCAACATTGAATCCAGGGAGACCACGACGATGCGTCCCGTTTGCCGCTCGTTGGCGATGTAAAGGCGCCCGTTTCCGGCGGCGACACCTTCCCAGGAGGCATTCCCATCCTGGCTGAACCAGCGTCGGACCGGGGACCAATCCAATGGAAGGAGCTCAGTGACCCGGGTTTGCGGGTCAAAGCGGAAGATCTGCCGGCTGCCTTCCGCACAAACATAGAGGCGGCCCTGATTGTCACAACCCAGTCCCTCCAGATCCATCGACCGGGCGGTGGATCTCGCCGCGGCATTCAGGCTGGTGAGATTGAAGATTT
>JBGAPN010000289.1:0-6855 GCA_044221235.1 Limisphaerales bacterium | reverse complement strand
GCCCAGCTTGAGGCCGCCGTGAAACATCTCCAGGAACGGATCGTCCAAGATCCCCGACCGGTGGCGCCTACTCCACAATACCCTGACAAGCGGTTTCCAAAGTGACTCGATCCAAATCATCGCAGGGTCCCGAACGCATGTTCTCCCCATGGACCGGCCCCAGTTCCCTAGTTAGGCAATGACCGGCGTGGTTCCGGGATTTGGGCGAAACTTCTCCGCGAGAAGCCGCCAAATCCGTACTCCCATGCTGCGCCACTGCCATCTCCAAACGTTGCGCGCCGCGGCGAACAACCACCCGGATTGAGTCCCCGGGCTTGTGCGTCTGGAGCAGGTGTCCCACCAGCTCGCTTTCACTCATCCGGCGGGTCTGCCCATCCACTTCGACCAACACATCCTCCTTTTTGCCTCCCGCCTTCTTGGCCACGGCGTGTCGGCCCGTTTCACCGGCATGTCTCACGCGCAGCGCCAGTTCAGTTGTTCCCAACCCGAGGCGGAATCGCTCATCGTCGGAGAGGTCCTCCAGCAGCAAGCCCCCCAGGGCCATGGCACGCATCTCCCAAGTTCCCACCCGTCGTGAAATGTCCGAACGGCACAGTTTCAGGGGAAGCTCCACCGCCACCGTCTTCAATTGCCGTCCCGAAGGACTTCCATCTTCAGTTCGCCGACTCCGGGGCCCCGTGGAAGCGCCCAACTGACGTCCGCCAGCGAGATCACTTGCTGTCCCCGCACTGCAATCAACTCGTCACCAGGGCGCAGTCCAGCCCGGTCAGACCACGATCCGGCCGTCACGGCACACGGACAGTGCCGTTGGTCCGACGCGAGGCTGAAGCCCAACAGTGTCCTGAGCCGGCTGTGGATAGATCAAGCGCTGGGAATGATCTCGCCGCTCACGCGAAACGAAGTCCGAATGCATCTCCAATCTGTGACAATGGACACAACTCGGCACCCACCCGGCCTTCAATCGAGCTCCGGTGCGTATTCCCCGCAGTGGGGAAATCAACTGGGTGATACGGCGTCGATCCCCTGTTTGCCTTCGAGTCCGCTCCGATTGGCTGGATAGGCGCCGGATCTAGCGCGCCTCCAGCGATCACCTGAAACCCTTCAACCGCGCGGTCTGAGGTGGTCTGGTGTGCCCGGAGCCAAACTGCCGTACAAAGTCCCGTCCCCGTTGAACAACAGCGCTGAAAACGACAGGTCGTAATCAAACTGGAAACGGACAGGTCGAGGGCGTTGGCATTGATGACGCCCGGACGCACACGAACTGGTCCAGCAGGGGACCCAGCACGGTGGATCGGTCGATGACCCGGCCATCCAGTCCACCCGCGGGCCAGGCATGGAACGGCGCAAACCACCAACAACGGCTTTCCCATCCGGCGGGCATCCTCGAATCCGCGGTTCACATCGTTGTAGATCCAACGGGCATCCTTCGACATCGAAGCTGCGTCCACTTCACCGCGCCTCCAGGTCTTCGACGGTTCGCAAGGCTCCCATGGCCAGCCCTGCCACGGTCATCCAGCATCCAGATGGCGCTTCGCCACACCATTCCTGAAGGAAGGGCACCATGGGACAACACCGTTTTGACGTTCCAACACTTGCCGGATCTAGAAGGAGCGGCCGGATCGAGGCGATCAGCGAATACATCAACGCATCCCGCGCCTCGTCCCGGTTCTGGATCCGGGCCCGGAGCAATCCTTCCAGTCGGGCACCGATTTTTTCGGCCACCCGTCGGCTGGCCTGGTTGGAGGGCTCAATCAAGATCTCGGCCCGATTCAGGGAAAGCACATCGAAGCCAAATCGAGCCAGAAGCCGCACTGCGATGGGAGTGATCCCCCGCCCACGGATGGAGGGCCGGACCCAGTATCCAACGTTGGCGAAACGGTGCCGCCAGTTGAACTGGCTGAACCCGCACATTCCCAGGAATGCACCATCTGATGCAGACTCCACCGCAAAGCTGCAGGATTCGCCGCGGTTCCATTCCTCCAGCTTCGACTCCAGGTGGCACCGCGCCGACGACTCGTCCTGAATGCCATCTCCCCAGTGCATCCACGGATCCAGCGTCGCACGCGATTCCTCAAAAGCCTCAAAGAATGCCAGGACGTCCGGCGGACCGATCGGACGGATTCGGATCCATCCATCGGAGAATGGAACCCGCGGAACGATGGAACCCGCCGTCACGCGAACAAAGCAGCGGGAGAATCTCCCACGCTCACATTGCGGCCGCCGGAGTAGGTCTCCTCAAGCCTCCCGTTCTTCCAGGCACGCAATCGGTAGAGGGTCGAGAAACCAAAATCCGGCGCCGATCCTCCCTGCCCGCCGACGAGCTCGCTTCCACGCCGAACGTTGTCCTGCATCCAGGCGGGAAGCAGCAGATGGAACGGGTTTCTCCGAACTTCTCCGACATGGAAGGACAGAGCCGTCACCTGGTTGGCGACCTGATCCTCGGAGGCTTCGACCATCAGATTGGGCCGTGTCATCTGCCCCCAGTATTCCGTCTCGACGACATGGGTCGAGAATTCGCGCGGCAGCAGTGCCAGAGCATCCATGACCAGGAAATGCACGCCGATGTGGGTGCCGTTCCAGTCGTGTTCATGGGGAACGAAAATCGCGCGCGGCTTCTCCCTCTCGAGGAGCTCGGCCACCCATTTGACCTTCGCCGCCCATTCCGCCGGATTTTCGGCCCGCCCCTTCGGCGTGATGGACTCCATCCCGTTGGGCGCGGTCTGAATCAGGCCAAAGCCGAGGAAATCGCAGGCATTCTGAAGCTCCGCCAGGCGCTCCGCCTGGCGGGCCCGATTGCTTCCCTGGGTAACAGCCACATTCCGAATGTTCCAGCCGCATTCGCGGAGAAGACGGTACGCCAGGGCCCCAATGATGCACTCATCGTCTGGGTGGGGAGAGAAGATCAGCGCCACCGGGGCGCCCGGCGGCGGCGAGGTCCGGGGAAGCGGGGGAAATCCACCCAAGGGATAGTTCTTGCCGGACCGGAAAAAGCGGGCGTATTCGGCGACCAGATGTGCGTACGGATTCATGTGAGACGACGAAGAGATGATTCTTCCGCCACCCGCCTTCACGCAAGCACGGGCAGGCTGGCGGCGGCGATGGCCTGGCCGTGTCGCTTGTCCTTTTCATCCGGAACCGGGAAGTCCACCCGGGCCGCCAACGAAGGAAACTCCAATTCCAACACCCGGCGGACATTCTTGAGGATGATGTCACCACCCGGCCCCGTCATCACCCGCCCCAGAATCAGCACGTGGCGGTACGAGTAGAATTCCGCCCAATGGGCCAACGCATAGCCCAGGAAAACACCAATGGACTCGTAGATGCGGCCCGCCCGAGGGTCGTCCTTGAGCATGAGCGCCTGAACCTGCTTGAGCTTCTCCGGCAGTCCAAGCGAAGGGTCAACCTCGATGCCAGCGGGCCCGAGAAGACGCCCGACGGCCTGCTGCGAAAAATAGAGTGCCCCGCACCCGGAGTCGCCCGACCACTCATCCCGTGGTGCATCGGGTCGGTAGTCCACCGGCACAAACGCCAGCTCATTCAGCCAGCTGGTGATGTTGCCGTCTGGCGTCACGAAGCCAGCGGCGGTGCTGGTTCCCATCGCAACCCCCAGCACGGCATTCTCCCCCAAGGCCATCGAACCGGCCAGTGCGGTCACTTCGCCATCGTTGACCACGTCAAAGGGAATTCCCATCCACGCCCGGCGTAGTTCGATGAAGAGATCCTTGACCCGGCGTTCAAAGAGCTCAGGCGAGACTCCCCGGAAAAGGGATGCCACCTTCACCCGGTTGTTCACGTAGACGCCCGCCGCCGATCCGCCAATGGCATCCACCCGGGGAAGATGGGATGCCGCCTTGCGCAGGGAATCCATGACTCCGTCGAAGTGGTACTGGGGATCCGCTTGGAAGTAGGGATCCCAAACGGTTTCCTCCGAGAAAACACACTGTCCGTCCTTCACGGCCGCCACCTTTCGGTCGCTGCCCCCCAGGTCGAAGCCAATTCGGCAGCCGTCCAGGTGACGTCCGAGGGGTGTCGTACTCGACCGCGGTGCCGGCAGGTGCGCCTCCGAGGAAACCGAGACGACCTCGATCCCGTGGTCATAGATCCGGCGCCCAATGGTCTCCGAATCGAACCTGCCTGTGGGCGTCTCGCGGTAATGCCTTTGTAAAACATCAGCAAGCCCGGCCGGGCCCGCGATATGAATTCTCCACCCGCCCCAGGCCCAGAGAAGGAATTTGGACAGGCGCTCCAAGAAAAAGGCATTGGCAGCGGCCGCGTCCGGATGGGTTGCGTCGAGAACCCGGAATCGGTGGTGAAACACCGAGCCGTCCGCCTGCTGAAGAGCCAGCGTTACCGGCACCGTGGCTTCGGCGGCAAATGCGCGTTCCGCCAGGATCGCCGGTCGAAATCCGGGATCCAGCGGAGGCAGAATTCGGGGAACAGCAAGGAACCGATTCAATGAGCTCATGTGCGGGAGCAAGGCTGGTCAGGCCCCGGTCCGCTGGCAAGCCGGTGTCACTCGATCGCCGCCCGCATCGCAGCGAACCAATCCACACCGGCCTCGCTCGCCACCGGGTTGATCCCAGCTTGTTCGGCATCCTCGACACAATCGGCAGGCAGCTCCTTCAAGAAGGGAGAAGGATGGCAGGGCATGACCTGCCCATACCGCTTTCGCCCGCCGCAGTGGGATATCCTCAGGCTCCTCTGGGCACGGGTGATGGCCACGTAAAAAAGCCGCCGTTCTTCATCCAATGTGCCCTCCGCCTTCGAGCGGGAATGAGGGAGAAGCCCATCCTCAAGGCCAACGATTTGGACATGCGGAAATTCCAACCCTTTGGCCGCGTGCATTGTGATCAAGGTGACTTGGTCTCCGGTCTCTTCGTCCGCCTCCCGCTCCTGGTCGAGAGACAACTGTTCCAGGAATTCCGTTACCCGCTCGACCGGATGCCTCGAAACCCTGCGTTTTGCTTTTGGCGCAGTTTCAGTCTGGCTGGGACCAACCGTTGGACCAGAAACTACGATCTCGGGCTTGCGGGCCTCGGCGGCAATTCCATTCGGATCATCCAGATCGTCCAACAGTTCCAGGAGGTTTCGCAGACGATTCTCCGCAGCTTCGGCAGTCTTCTCCGTGCGCCGCAATTCGGCCTCGTAGTTGATCGCCTTGAGCCAATCCTCCGCCCAGTTTGCGAGGCACACGGGCTGGTTCGACTCCAACGGGGACCGAGTCGCTTCGATGAAGGTCGTGAAACGGCGAATCGCTTCGGCCGTGCGGGACTGAAAACTGGCGAGCACGTCGGTATGCCGCATGGCCGCAAAGACGCTGGATCGCCGCTCCTGACTCGCTGCCAACAGCCGTTCAAGCGTCACATCACTCAGGCCACGGGCCGGGGTGTTTGCGATACGCAGCAGTGCGACGTCATCATGCGGATTGAGGTACGTCTTGAGGTACGCCAAAAAATCCCGAATTTCCCGGCGGTCAAAAAAACTCTGCCCACCAATGAGACGGTAGCGGATCTTTGCCTGGCGAAGTGCCGTCTCGATTGGGCGGGACTGGAGATTGGTCCGAAAGAGGATGGCCTGGTCACCCCATGGAACGCGCCGGACAAGCCGGTCATCCTCCACGTTCTGTGCCACCGTCTTCGCCTCCTCCTCGTCGGTATCGAAGCATTGAAGCAGGATTTTCGACCCTTCCCCTTTCGCCGACCAAAGCTGCTTTCCACGCCGGCGGGCGTTGTGACGAATGACCCCATTGGCGGCGCGGAGAATCACGTTGGTTGAACGATAGTTCTGCTCCAACTTGACCACCTTGACCTCGGGGAAGTGTTTCTCGAGGTCCAGCAAATTGGCGACTTCGGCCCCCCGCCAGCCATAGATCGACTGGTCATCATCCCCCACGACACAAAGGTTGCGGGATTCACAGGTCAGGGTATGCACCAGCTCAAACTGCGCCGCGTTCGTGTCCTGGTACTCATCCACCATCACGTAGCGAAAGCGTTCCCGGCAGGCCTCCAGCGCCTCCGGGTGCTCACGAAACAGCCGCAGGACAAGGAGAATAAGGTCGTCGAAATCGACAGCATTGCAGGCGTGAAGCGCGCTTTGATAGCGGTTCAGCACATGCTCGGCGAGCGCCCGTACGTTCGGGTCTTCAAAACCAGCCCCCTGACGGCCGCCATTCCTGAACTTGGACAGCATCGCCAGCACGGCCGCCGGATCCGTCTTGGCGCCGCCTTCACGGATTCCGGAAAGGATCTTCTTGATGGCACCGAGTTGGTCGGATTCGTCGTAAATCACGAAATTCCGTTTGTAGCCCAGCTTCTCAATGTGCTGCCGGAGAATTCTGACGCACAGGGAATGAAATGTGCAGAGCGTCGGGCGTTGGGGTTTCCCATCGTCTTCGCTGCTCCGGCGGCGGGGCAGCATCTCATTCACCCGCTGCAACATCTCACGGGCGGCCTTGTTGGTGAATGTCACTGCGAGGACGCTGTCCGGCCGAATCCCACGTTGGATCATGTGAACGATCCGGCAGGTGATGACCCTCGTCTTTCCGGTTCCTGCACCGGCCAGAATGAGGACCGGTCCACGGATCGTGGTGGCCGCCTCGCGCTGCTCGGGATTGAGGGCGTTGAGATCGAACACGAGCGGCGGAGAATGCCGCGTTGCCTGCCCACGGCAAGTCGAAGTCCACCCCTCTTCTCAACGGAACATGCCCGCGGTGCCAAGGATTGACGCCTGTTGCCAAACTCCAACCCTCCAACCGTGAAGTCCGTGACTCTCAAAGCCCTCGTCGACCACGCCAATCGCCGGCTCAAACCGGATCAATTCCAAGATTACGACCGAGCTTGGAACGGTCTCCAGGCG
>JBGAPN010000288.1:0-6774 GCA_044221235.1 Limisphaerales bacterium | reverse complement strand
TCTCGCAAGGCGACGTGCAGGTCCGGGGGCATGCCATCGAATGCCGAATCAATGCGGAGGCGCCCTTTGATGACTTTCGGCCTAGCCCGGGCCGGATTGAGATGTACTACGCCCCGGGCGGAGGCGGTGTACGGGTCGATTCACACGCCTATGCCGGCTACACCATTCCGCCCTATTACGACTCGATGATCGGTAAGTTGATCACCTTTGGACGGGATCGTGCCGAGGCCATGAACCGGATGAGCCGGGCCCTCGGTGAGTACATGATCACCGGGGTCAAGACGACTATTCCCTTCGAACAGGCCATTCTCCAGGATCCGGATTTCCGGCGGGGTACCTACACCACCAATTTCGTCGAGAAACTCCTCAACAGCGCGAAGTTCGAGCTCATTCAGGACAAGGCGTAATCAGGAGTTCTGACGAATTCAGGGTCCCGTTACTTTTTCAGGTCGTCGAAATAGTCCCGGACTGCATTGCGGTAGGCTTTGGGTACCTGTTCCTGATTGAGGGCCGCCTTGGCGTCGGATTGGGCCGCCTGCACGGCTTCCGTATAGGCAACCTTGCTGTCGCCGCGGATACTCAATCCCTTCAGGGTGATGCTGGGCATGGACCCGCCCGGCTGCATCTGACCCTTTAGTTTGGTCGCCGCAAGATTATCGGGAACGGACGAGTCACGGTCGGAAAGCCCCTTGGAATCCTTGTCCTTTCGCTCGAGGCCTGTGTTGTCCCAGGTGTCGGAAATCTCCTCCGGGAGCGCCCAGGCGCTGTCGTCGGCCCAGTCGCCAAATCCCTGATTGCCCCCTTTGGGACGTCCCTTGCCGCTGGTTCCAGGCTTCCTGCCGCCAGATTGCCAGCCTTGGCAGTTGCCAATGGCTATTTGGGCATTTCGGAGGCTCTGAAGGGACGCCATCAGCGCCTGCATGTCCCCCATGTCATCCAGGAGGCTTTCCAGTTCCTTTTGTGCGGATGCCAGGGATTCGCGCGCTCGGGCCGAGTCCCCTTGCTTGGCGTTTTCGAGCGCCTGTTTGAGGAATTTGCCCACCTCCCCGTACTGGCTCCCTGGCTTGATGGCGCGTTCCACTTCCTCAAGAAGGGATTGCTTTTGAGCCTCGGTCAGTCCGCCCTGTTTCATCTGCTGCTGGAGGCGTTGCAGGGATTCCACGGCCGCCTGGGCTTGGCCGTTCTTCAATTGCTCGGCGAGATCCCGTCCCAGTTTCTCGGCCTGCTGCTGGAGTTGGGCGAGCTGTTCTGCCGTGCGGGCTAGTTGGTCCAGGTCGCGTTCCGCCTGATCCAGCTGCTTGAGGAATTGATCAATCTGGGCGGCGTTGAGCGCGGCGATGGCCTCGTTCAAGCTGGGAAGGGACAGTCCTATCGACTCCGCCTTGCGCGCCAGATCCCGAGCCTGGTTCGCGAGTTGTTCCTTCTGCTTGGAGCTATCGCCATCTCCCGACGAGCGGTCGGACGACGCCTTTGCCGCATCCTTGAGCTGCTCGAGATCCTTCTGCAGTTCACGGGCCTTTTCCGGATCTGTTCCCCGTTCTCCCAATTGCTTCTGCAACGCCTCCATCTGCTTCTGAAGGGCCGTTGGAGAATTCCGGGAGTCTCCCGACGGGGTGCGGGCCGCCTTTTCCATTTTTCGGAGAACGGGATTTCGCGCCAGTTCGGTGGCGTCCCGTTTCATTTGTTCCGTCGCTTTTGCCAGATCCTGGAGGGCGGCTTCACGGCTCAATTTAACCTGCCCGAACCGTTCTCCCAGTTCCTGGACTCCTTCCATGTTTTGGCGCACCGGCTCTGCCATGGCCGGACGTTGCTCCAGGGCCTTTTTCGAGAGTTGGGCCAACTCACGGCCTACTTCCTTGATCACCTCGGCTTCCCGCGCGGCCTGCTGTTGGGACTCGGTCCTAAAATTGGGAACGAATCCCAGACCGACGATCAGGACCAGGGTCAGGACAATCCACCGTATTCCCCGTGGCAATGTCCATGGCAGAAGGGCTCTTGGATCGGTATTCGCCGCCGCGCGCGAGGCGTCGGCCACCACGAGTTCCTTCCAGGCATCGCCGGTCGGCTGGCGACCGAGTTCCAATGCCGTCGACAGCCGTTGCTGCAGACCCTGACGTTCATCCAGCCACCGCGCCGCCTCCGACGGCGAGGTCCTTCGTCGGAGTCCCCAAACCAGACCGCCCAGTGGCGCGAGCCAGGCGAGCCATCCTGCCCACCCGACCCATTCCCGGGGGATGGGAGCCAATTTATAAACCGTAAGGGCAGCCAGGTAGGTTGACGCGCCCCAGAGTGCTCCTCTCCATAGTCCGGCCCATCCGCGCATCCAGCGAAGCCGGGATGCCGTTTGCTCCACGAGCTGTTCCACCGAGTCGAGGGGAGTCATGGCTGGACCAAAATGATCCGGAAACGCCGGGTTGGAAAGGGATTGTTCATGGATGGTGACGGCATCTTCGCCGGGTTCGAACGTTCCCAAGCGTGCCCAACTTTCGGGCAGCCTGGGCTTGTCCGCCGGCCGTCGCCCGCAATGCTTCCCGGGTGGGGGATTCATGGTTCTTTCTGGATTCAGGGCCAACGGAGCCGGCCCTGAACATGGCATGGGACGAGGCGTTGCTGGAATGGGTGACCCGCTTGGGGCGACCCATACTCCGGGTCTATGGATGGAGGGGCAATGCGGCGACCTTCGGGTATTTCCAGCGCTGGGCTGACGTTCAGGGGTGGACGTCGCTACGTCCGTTGATCCGACGTCCCACCGGAGGCGGACTCGTTCCTCATGACGCCGATTGGACCTATAGCGTGGTCGTTCCCCCCGGGCACCCGAGGTACTCACTCCGCGCGGAAGACAGCTATCGGCAACTCCACGAGTGGCTGCGCGACGCATTTCGCGGCTGTGGAATCGCGACCGAACTGGCTCCCTGTTGTGATCCAACGGGTCCAGGGCGCTGCTTCGTCGGGGCGGAGCGACAGGATCTGATCTTGGCGGGACAGAAAATCGCGGGCGCCGCACAACGTCGGAACCGTCTCGGGTTGCTCATTCAGGGAAGTGTTCAGCCCGTTCCCTCCGGTCTCAGCCGGCCGGACTGGCACGGGGCCCTGAAGGCGGCGCTCCCGGAGGTGCATTGGACGCCGTGTGACGCCCTGACGGAAGTCCAGGAGCTCGCGGAACGGCTTGCTCGTGAGAAGTACGGCACCACCACCTACAACGAGCGAAGGTAGTATTGAGGTGTTTTCAGGCGAAAGGGGAGCTCCGTGAGGAGGGAAACCCGCCGAGGCTTGGCGCGAATTGGGACCTTGAATCCGCTGATAGGATTCGTTCCCGGCATTCGTTCACGTTCAACGACCAGCGTGGTTCATGAGGCGGAAGGGCTGCGTTCCTTGACTTGGACCCCGACCTGCCTAGGCTCGGCGGCCATGTCACGCCGGCTTGCCGGAAGCGTCATCCTGCTGGTCGCACTGGTTGCGCTCCCATTCACATGCCCCGCCCCGATCATTTATCGGGCGGGTGAAGGCTGGACCTACGAACCCGTGGGCGGGGGCGGCTCGTCCTGGCAGAGAAAGCGGGCAAAGGAACAGCTACAGGTGGCGCAGGACGCCTTTGACCGTGGGGAGTACCGGCTCGCGACCAAGGCGGCTAACCGAGTGGTCAAGGTCTGGCCGCTGTCGGATTACGCCGGTCGTGCGCAATATCTCGTGGGTCGCTGCTATGAAGCGCGCAAGATGGATGAGCGTGCGTTCAAAAACTACCAACTCACGCTGACCAAGTACCCAAAGGTTGAGAACTACGACGAGATTCTCTCCCGCCAGTACGGCATTGCCCAGCGGTTCCTGGGTGGCCAGCGGTTCAAGCTGTTTGGCGTCCTTCCGCTCTTCCGCAACATGGAGAAGACTGCGGTCATGTTCGGTCAGGTGGTGTTGAACGGGCCCTACAATGAGACCGGGCCCAAGGCGCAGCTCGACATTGGTTCCGCTCAGGAGAAACAAAAAAATTACCCGATGGCGGTGAAGGCCTACGAGAAGGCGGCTGATCGGTATTTTGACCAGACGCTGGTGGCATCCGACGCCATCTATCGCGCGGGAAAGGCCTGGGAGAAACAGGCCCTGCGTGCCGAGTACGATCAGTCCAAGGCAGGTTCCGCCATCGACCTGATGCGGGATTTTATTGAGCTGTATCCCGATGACAAACGGGTTGGGAACGCAAAAAAAACCATTGCTGACCTGCGGCTGGAGCAGGCGCGGGGTGCATTCGAGACGGGCCGCTTTTATGAGCGCTACAAGCGCTGGCTGGGGGCCGTGATTTATTACAACGAATCTCTTCAACGGGATCAGAACTCCCCCTACGCCGAACAGTGTCGGCAGCGAATCGAGGTCCTGAAGCCCCTGGCGGAGGTCCAGGCGAAGAAGATCACCGAGTACGAGGAACGGGTCCGCCAACGGGGTCGTGCAAGGGCAACCAATGCACCGGCCATGAAACCGAAGCCGGTCGGAGATGGCCCGCCGTCCCTGGCGCCGGAAACTAAGACGCCCCAGTCAGGGACCGGAACAGGATCCAGCCCGGCTCCAGACTCCGCATCGGGCTCGGGAAGCCCGGCCAAGTAATCCAACCCCGAAGTCTGGGGACTGCCCGATTCATGAGTCTGAGACCTCAATTGCTCGGTGGACTGATTGCGTTGATTTGGCTGGCGACGGGGTGTGCGTACAAGCTGGGGCCGACCAATGACCAAGTCTCCGGGGCGCAGACCATCGCCATCGAATATTTTCCCAATGAATCGCTCGAGCCGCAATTAAGCGACCTCGTCAATACCGCCGTCCGCCGCGAGGTCCAGAAGGACGGAACCTTCCGGCTCGCATCCCGCTCCGACGCCGACATCGTCGTGACCGGAAAGATCATCCAATATGGCCGGGTCCCCATCGGTTCCCGCCGGAATGATGTCCTGACGCCCACCGATTATGACGTCCGGATCACGGCCCGGGTTAAAGCGATGCGCGGGGGGCAGACCGTTTACGAAGGGGAAGTGTCCGGTACGGCGCAGGTCGTATTTAACGCCGACCTCAACAACGCCGAACGGGAGAACAATCCCGTGGCCGCGGAAAACCTGGCGCGCAACCTGGTCAGCGCGATTTCAAACGGAAACTGGTAGGTCATCGCGTTTCGCGTCATGAGGCTTTTACCGACCCGGTTTCGAAGCGCTTCCCGATGGGGACTTGTCGCGGGATTGGGACTCTCGGCGATGCCGTGGATTCACTCTGCGGACTGGCCTCAGTGGCGCGGGCCTCATCGGGATGGTCAGACCTCGGAGCCGCTCCCGACCCGCCTGCCGGTGGAAGCACCCATCCGTTGGCGCCTGTCCATCGGACACGGCTATTCGGGTCCGGTGGTGTCGGCCGGCCGGTTAGTCTTCCTCGACGATGCCGGTGGGATGGAGACGGCCCATGCGTTGGATGCCGGTAGCGGGGCGAAACGTTGGTCCACGGCGTTGGGCGAGGCGTTTGCCGATGAATTTGAACCGGGTCCGCGGTGCACGCCGGTGATCGATGGAGACCGGGTTTTTGTGCAGACGGCCAAGGGCGAGCTTCGCTGCCTGTCGCTCCAGGATGGCAGCACCCTGTGGCGAACCCATTTTTCAGATTTTGGTGTTGCCTGGAATCCAGAGCGGAACACGGGAATTGGTGCGGCCAACCGACGGGGAAACACCGGCTCTCCGGTGGTGGCGGGAGACCGTGTCCTGGTCCAGGTGGGCGGAACCAACGGTGCGGCCATCGTGGCATTCGACCGCGGGACGGGCCGGGTGCTGTGGAAGTCCCAAAACGACCAGGCCGCCTACTCGTCCCCTGTGGTGGCGGACCTTGCCGGCCGGCTGCAATTCGTGGCGGCCACCTGTGAGGGACTATTGGCGCTTGCCCCGTCCGATGGTTCGGTTCTCTGGCGGGTCCCCTTCAAGACCCTCGCGAATCGAAACGTCCTGACCCCGCTGGTGGTCGGGGACACGGTCTATTTTGCGAGCCACTCAACCGGAATGAGGGCGGTCCGGATTCGTGAAGAGTCGGGATCGGTCACTCCGGTGGAGTCGTGGCTGAACCGGGATCTTAAAATTAATCTCTCCAGTCCGGTTGCTGTTGGGGACTCGCTGTTTGGACTGGGCGCCTCCAAGGATTACGTGTGCGTGGACCGGGCCACCGGGAAGCTCCGTTGGTCCCAGCCGGGCTTTGGCGAAGTGGCTTCCACCCTTGCGTCCGGGGAACGCCTGCTGGTGCTCACCGATCTTGGAGAGTTGCGCCTGCTGGGAGCCAATCGGGAACACTACGAGGAACTTGGGCGGCTGCAGGTGTGTGGGAAAACGTATTCGCACCCGGCCTATTCCGAAGGAGTGCTGTTTGTCCGGGATCCTCGGGAGCTCCAGGCGGTGGAGGTGAACCCCTCGGCGGTGCGACGTTGACGGGTCTGGTTGTTCCGGGAGAACGCCCGAATTCCGCCACTTCTAAAGTTCTGAATGCCCGCCATTGACAGCTGGGGGTCCCATGAATTCATTTTAGGGCGTGCTCCCCCGCATTGACAGATTGCTGCCCTCCGCCTTCCTGGCGTTATGGTTTACAATTGTGTACGTACTGCTGTCGCTGACGCTCCACTCCGAGCCGGCGCCTAGGGTGACGCCGTCGCCTCCTCCCAGCGACGCCGGAACTGGACGCAAGGTGGTGGTGGTGCTGGGGGATTCCATTGCCGCCGGATATGGAGTGGATCCGGCGGAGTCGTTTCCCGCGGTGCTGCAACGCAAGGTGGAG
>JBGAPN010000287.1:0-7596 GCA_044221235.1 Limisphaerales bacterium | reverse complement strand
CTACCGGGATGCGACATTGAACGGCATGACGAGCGTGGCCGTCATCTTTGAGGGGGAAGTGGCCTCTCTGGTCGAGCCGATGTCCTACGATGTCTACCGCCTCGCCGGAATGCCGGTGGAGCAGAGCCATTCCGCGCAACCCGCAGAATGGCCGCGTCCTCGGCTACCACGTGCTGGTTGAGCAGCCCAATCGTGCCTTCCTCCGTCGCCACGACATCAAGGACGACGGGAACATGTACAAACTGATCTGGTACGGAGGCGGACAGGGCCAGCATGAAAACATGACCACCTTGCTGGACACGAAGACCTCATCGAAGTGGTGGACGGACTCAACAAGAAGCCCGACGGCGCCCCGGTGGACTTCATCCAGAAGCATTTTGATGTCGATGAAGTGGCCACTTATTTCGCGGTCAATGCGGTCCTCTCGCATTGGGATGGCTTCTTCAATAATTACTTCGCCTACCACGACGTGGGCGGCACCGGGAAATGGATGATGTTCCCCTGGGATCAAGACGGAACCTGGGGCCTCCTGGGATGCCCGCGGCAGAATTCCCTTCCATGACATGGCGCTCACGTTCGGGATGAACGGAGACCAACCTGGCTCATCCCGGGGCCCTTGGCGCCCTCCAGGATGGTTCTCGGGTCCCCTCCTGGCCAACCCGCAGTTCCGCCAGGTCTTCCTCTCAAAGACCCGGAAGATTTGGAAACGGTCTACAATGAGGCCGTGTTGGCCCGATCCTGACCGGTATCTGGCCCAACTCACTCCCGAAGTCCGATGGCGCGCCGAGCAGCAGAAGCTGGATCCCGATCAGCGGTGCAACGCCTGAAACTGGAGATTCAACTTTGCCAGGACCACGTCCGCCTCGTGGGAATCTGCTCAATCAGGACGAATTGAAATCCGCTAAACCCTGAGGAGGACATTTCGGTCATGGGACATGCACGGCTCATTCGGGTGGCAATCATCGTTTCAACGATGGCCTTGGTGGCGGCCGCGGGGGCCGCCAGCGGACCGGGCGGGCCTGTTCCCCGCCAATTCCTGGAACAGCATTGCTTCGAGTGCCACGACGCCGAGATGCGGAAGGGCAATCTGGATCTCACCGCGCTCGACTTCTCCCCCGGCGTTTCCACCAACGTCGCCCGCTGGGTCAGCATTCACGACCGCGTCGCATTAAGGGGAAATGCCTCCGGCCCGGAAACCCCGTCCGGCCGCCGCGGAGCAATCGGCCTTCCTGCACGAGCTTTCCGCCACCCTGGTTGCATCGGAGCGGGAACGCATCGGCCGGGAGGGACGGGCCACTCAGCGTCGCCTGAATCGGTACGAATACGAAAACACGCTGCGGGACTTGCTCCAGATTCCCTGGCTCCAGATTCGGGATGCCCTTCCCGAGGACGGCGTCGCCTTTCGGTTCAACAAGGTGGGTGACGTCCTCGACATGTCGCACGTGCAGATGGCGCGGCACCTTTCGGCTGCGGACACCGCTCTGCGGCAGGCCATGGCCCCCCAGGCGTCGAGACCCTCAGCCCAGGTCCGCCGGTACTACACCCGGGATCAACGGAGCTGGACCGGTCGATGAAGTTCTCCGTCTTCAACACGGCCCTCGGGCCACTCCTTCCCGTGCTCGGATTCGCTGGCGAGCCGGACGTCCGCACTGAAAAGGCCCCGCTGACGGCCGGCACCAACGATCCCATTCGCCGGGAATTGGAGGGTATGGGAGTCGTGGCGAGCGCCTACGAGCCGATCGAGCCCAAATGGAACGAGTTCAAGGCCCCGTTTCCGGGCCGTTACCAGCTTCGCTTCAATGCCTACTACGTGTGGGTCGGACCCGGGACCAGCAACCGTTGGTTCATCCCCAATCTCGATGCCGTTTCCCGGGGACGACGTGACGAACCCGTCACCATCACCGCGGAAACTCCGCCCCGTCTGCTCCGGCACCTCGGGGACTTTGATGTAACGCCCGAGCCGACGGTCCACTCTCTGGAGGTGGATCTCCTCGCCGGCGAGATGATCCGTCCCGACGCCGGCCGGTTGTTCCGCTCCCGACCCGGTCCAGCCCGCTGGCAGAATCCGTTGGCGGAACCCGACGGCCAGCCCGGCGTGGTGTTTCGATGGCTCGAGGTCGAGGGGCCAATCATCTCGGAATGGCCACCCGCCGGACAGCGTCTCCTCTTTGGGGATCTTCCCATGCAGGATCGCCCGCGGCCCACCCCCGCGCCGGCAGCCAATCCCGAGGCGGAGGCCGCCCGACGCCGTCGATTTCTTCCGCCTTCCGGTGTGGAGGTGATTTCCCATAATCCGGACGCGGACGCCAAAGTTCTGCTGCGGTCTTTCATTCATGCCGCCTACCGCCGGCCGGTGGACGAGGATGTGGAAGTCGCCCGGTTCCTTCCCGTGTACCTGGCGGCATTGGCCCGCGGCAATCCGTTCACGGACGCCATGCTGGCCGCCTACACGGCCGTCCTGTGCTCGCCGGAGTTTCTCGTCCTCCGCGAGTCCCCCGGGCGACTCGATGACCACGCCCTGGCGTCCCGACTCTCCTATTTGCTGTGGAATTCCATGCCGGATGCCCGGCTCCGTCAGCTGGCCGATCAGGGACGATTGCACCAACCGGAAATCCTCAGGGCTGAATCCGTCCGCCTGCTCGACGACCCGAGGTCGCGGCGGTTTGTGGAGGCCTTCCTCGACTACTGGCTGGAACTCCGGAGGCTCCAGGCCACCGCGCCGGATGCCGATTTGTACTCGGACTATTACCTGGATGATCTTCTGGAGGAATCGGCCCGCGAGGAGACTGTCGAATTCTTCCAGGAACTTCTGCGTTCCAATCTGCCCGCGCGCACCATCATTCACTCGGACTTTGCGATGCTGAATGAACGGCTGTCCCGTCATTACGGCCTCCCGCCTGTGTCTGGGGTCGCCCTGCGGAAAACGCCGCTCCCGCCGGACAGCGTGCGCGGGGGACTGCTCACCCAGGCCGCGGTGCTCAAGGTCACTGCCAACGGGACAACCACGTCGCCCGTGACACGGGGCGCATGGGTGATGGAGCGCATTCTCGGACAAAAGCCCCCGCCCCCGCCGCCGACGGTCGCCGCGATCGAGCCCGACATCCGGGGTGCCACCACCATCCGCCAGCAGCTGGAAAAGCACCGGACGCAGGAGAGCTGTAATGTCTGCCATGCGAAAATCGACCCCCCGGGATTCGCGCTGGAAAATTTCGACGTGATGGGCGGATGGCGCGAGCGGTATCGATCCGAGGCGGAAGGTGAACTGGCCGTCGGCATCGCCAAGAGCGGCCAGAAGTTTACCCACCGATGGGCCCAGCCTGTTGACGCCCGGGGGGAGCTGCCGGACGGCCGCAGCTTCCAGGACATCCGGCAGTTCAAGCGACTCCTGTCGGGCGAGGAACGGCAGATCGCACGGAATCTGGCGACGCAGTTCACCGTGTATGCCACTGGGGCGCCCGTCGGTTTCGCCGACCGCGGGGAAATCGAAGCGGTGCTGGACCGTTGTCGTCCCAGCCAGTACGGGCTGCGTGCCCTTCTCCTGGAACTGATCCAAAGCCGACTGTTTCTGGAGAAGTAGAATTGGAAATTATCCATCGTCAGGACGCACTTCTCCCGTTATTCCATCCTCAAGAGAGATCCCAGTCATGAAGGCGCCGCACATCTCCATCCGGCCAGCTTTGTCCCGACGCCAATTCCTCCGGGGCACCGGCGTTCTGCTGTCGCTGCCGATGCTGGATGCCATGACCCCGGCGTTTTCCGATGGGGTCAAGGCGGGCGTGGGCGAAACTCCCGGCGGCAAGCCACGGCGGTTCCTGGGCATTTGCAACAATCTCGGCCTGCTGCCCGAGCCCTTTTTCCCGACGGGCTCCGGGCGGGACTACGCCGCCTCACCCTACTTGGAACTGCTACGCGAACACCGGAACGATTACACGGTTTTCAGTGGGGTATGGCATCCGGAGGTGGATGGCGGACACCCGGCTGACAATTGCTTTCTCACCGCGGCTCCGCATCCCGGCAGTGCCGGCTTTCGCAACACCATTTCGCTGGACCAATACATCGCCGAGCGCATCGGCCACCTGACCCGGTTCCCCTCGCTCACCTTGGGCGTGAACGTCCAGCAGGGCGTCCGGTCACTGTCCTGGACCGGATCCGGCGTATTGATTCCCTGCGAGGAAAAGGCCAGCGAGGTATTCGCGCGCCTGTTCCTCCAGGGAACCGCGGCAGAAACCGCGGCCCAAGTCCGAAAGCTGGAGACCGGACAGAGCATCCTCGATGCCATAGCCGGACAATTGAAGTCCCTCGAGGGGGCGGTGGGCACGCGCGACCGCGATCGGCTTGATCAGTATTTCACCAGTGTCCGGGACCTGGAGAACCGGCTGAAAATGTCGCGGGAGTGGGAGGACCGTCCGAAGCCGGCCGTGAACGTCCCGGTCCCCCTCGATCCCGAGAGTCCGAAGGCCTACATGGACAAGGTGAAGCTCATGTACGACATGGCCCGCCTCGCCTTCGAAACCGATTCGACCCGGTCGATTTCACTGCTGCTGGACGGCGTGAATTCCCCGGCGATCGAGTTCGGTGAGGTCAAAACCACGGACGGTTACCACAACCTCTCTCACCACGGGAAATCGAAGGAGAAACTGAACCAGCTTCGGGCCATCGATGAATGGCACATGAAGTTGCTGGCGGACCTTTTCAACCAACTGAAGGCCGTGCGGGAAGACGGTGAACCGCTGCTGGACAGGACCATGATCCTTTACGGTTCCAACCTGGGAAATGCGAACACCCATGTGACCACCAATCTCCCGGTGCTGTTTGCGGGCGGCGGGTTCCGGCACGGCCAGCACCTCGCCTTCAACACCCAGCACAATTATCCGCTGCCGAATCTCTTCGCGTCCGCACTGGTGCGCATGGGCCTGGAGACCGATCGGTTCGCCTCCTCCACCGGAACCATGCGCGGCCTGGAATTAGCCTGAAGGTGCGGATCGCCCCCCCTTCCCCTGTTCCCTCCTTAATGGACAGGGGAACTGACGTCCGCACCTTCAGTAAAAATTGAGTTCAGGTGCCCGCAGCCTCGGCGTCTTCGCCGGATTGTCCGGGAATAATTTCCGTAGGGCACTGTGACGAGGGTCTGGGCACCCAGGACCGGAGCGGCCAGGAAACCTGCCCGGCAAAAAGTGCTGTTCTTGAGGGATGTTTGGACATCATACCAAGGACCCAGTCCGGCTGCGCGGCCGGGCTTGGCCAGGTCCCTCATGCCGGCAAAATTCTGCTCAGCAGGGCAACAAGTCTCGGTGATCGACTCTAACTCCTCCTGCAGCCTGTGGATGGCCTCGCCTCGGTCGCGTCGATCTTGTTACCGCTCAAGCCGCCGAAGCGATGACGGCCAGCAGGTCAGCGAAGTCCGGATTACCCTGCTATCGCCGGAATCAGGAAATCCGGGTGCGAGTAATGAACCTTGGGATTTTTGATGAAAAATCCGCCGGCGCGCTGGCAAAGCCAGTGAATGGACCGTGATCCTGGAAGTTCGATGAGCTGGTCCATGGCTCGATCGGACGGCATTCGCGCCCTGCGTCCCCGTCGGGCTTCTCCGTCCATTTGTAGATCAGGGAAAGGGAAAGGTTCAGATCTGATGAAATCTGCTTGGCGCTCGTGGTCTTGAGCACCTCCTTGAGAAGCTCATAGGATTGCATGGCCCGGGTGTAACGTCCCAACCCGGCTCGGGGAGGCCTTCAGTACAGGAATTGATTTTGATTGCCCGGAACCCTGCGTGACTCTCCGTACACCATGAATCCACTCCGATGTCTTTCCCTGCTGGCCGCCGCCGGGACGTTGTTCCTCAGTGGCTGCTCCACCTACCCGCCTCCGGTGGGTACCGGCCCCTCGTTCAAGGGTCCCGTGGGACTCCAACTTTACTCGCTCCGGGCCCAGTTCACACGGAGTGTGCCGGACGGAATCAAACTGGCGCGCAGTCTGGGCTTCACCGACGTCGAGATGGCGGGAACGTACAACCTACCACCCGCCAAATTACGCGAAATGCTGTTGACCGCGGGCCTGAATCCCGTCAGCGGCCATTTCTCCTACGCGCGCTGGCAAAAGGAACTCCCGCAGGTCATTGCCGAAATCAAGGCGCTCGGCCTGAAGTACGCGGGTGTCGCCTGGATCGATCACAAGGGGGATTTCAAGGAATCGGATGCCCGCGCGGCCATCGCCCTGTTCAACGAAGTCGGAGCGGAATGCGCCAAGAACGGCATCCACTTCTTCTATCACTGCCACGGATATGAATTTCAGCCGTACCAGGGAGCGACGCTCATGGATCTCCTGATCCGTGAGACCGATCCCAAGAAGGTGTCCTTTGAAATGGACACCACCTGGGTGTATTTCCCCGGTCAGGATCCTGCGGCGTGGCTGCGCAAATACCCGGGACGCTGGGAGCTGATGCACCTCAAGGATCTGAAGAAAGGTGTCGCAACCGGCGCATTGACCGGACAGACCGACCCCAACAACGACGTGCCGCTGGGGCAAGGCCAGCTCAACTGGCCCAGCATCCTCAAGGCCGCCAAGGCGACGGGGGTGAAGTACTACTTCATCGAGGATGAAGCCGCGATGGCGCCGGAACAGATTCCTCAAACGTTGAAGTTTCTCGAAACGGTGCAGTTCTGAAGACACCGCCCAGCCAGCCGCTGGAATTCCGGACACGCCACCCTGCTCGTCAAGCGGGTGGCGTTTTTTTGGACAGCGATGGAACGGTACCCCCGTCGTTTTCGTGGACCGAAGGGTCCACATGCCCGTCTTTTGCCTCACACCCACTCATCGAGTCTTCCTTCATTCCTTTCATCGCCCAGGGTCCTGTCCTGATCCGCCTTGACCGATATCCGGATCCATCCTCCCTTGTTTCATCGGTCACGAATCATTCATGGAACCCGAACCTTCTGACTCCCACACCGGCACGACCGGCACTCGCCCGCCCCTGCGACTTTGGCCGGCACGGCTGATCCTGACGCTGGTGGCAGGAACCATCCTGTTTGCCCGGCTGCAGGGCGATTGGCCCTTCCAAAAGCGCAACCTGACCACCCTGGCCGCCTGCATCCTGGGATTCCTCGCGTTGCTAATCTGGTGGCTGACGGCATCCCGGGCGCCGTGGCGAACCCGATTGGCTGGGCTGGCCCTCATGGTCGCCCTGTATGGCGGATACAAAACCGCGTTCCGACTCAAGGGGGTGACCGGAGACTTCGTTCCGATCATTGAAGCCCGCTGGAAATCTCCGCCCGTCCAACAACCCGGTGCCAGGCAGGCCATCTCCGCGCCTCCCGCCGCACCGGCCAAGACCGTCGCTCCGGATTATCCCCAGTTCCTCGGGCCTGCACGAACCGGAATGGTGCCGGGACCGCCCCTGAGACCCGACTGGACCAACAGCGCCCCGCAACTGCTCTGGCGCCAACCCGTCGGCGCCGCCTGGTCGGGATTTGCCATCGTGGGCCAGCAAGCACTCACCCAGGAACAACAGGGGGCTCAGGAATGGGTCAGCGCCTTCGACATCTCCACCGGACGCCGGCAGTGGACTCACACCAACGAGGCCCGCTACGCCACCACCATTGC
>JBGAPN010000286.1:0-6832 GCA_044221235.1 Limisphaerales bacterium | reverse complement strand
AATTGCCAGAGCTTTTGCTCCCATGGGGCCGGGGTGAGCGTCTCGTTCTGGAAGACCTTCAGGAACTCCGCGGTTTCGCTGAATCCGGCCCCCGGCGCCGCCGCCGCCCATTGACTGGCGAAATGAGTCGCAATATGCCAACAGGCCGCCCCGCCGAGGGAGAATCCACGCACCAGCACGCGGTCCTCGTCGATCGGATACCGGCGTTTCACGTCGTTCATCGCTTCCCAGAAATCGGTCTCTCCGGCGAACCGGGAACCGTTGCAGTAGCGTCCGTACGGATGCAACACGAAGGCGCCGCGCGGGGCGAATTCACCCACGTTTCGCATGCGGTCATTGAGGAAGGCCAGTTCGCTCAACTGTTCCCCGCGCCCGTGAAACCAGGCGTCGAGCCGGTAGTTGCGCCCGTCGTGCGCATCAAACGCTTCCGGGACCACCAATCCATAAGGCTGCACCGACCCGTCGATGCGCGAAACGTAGCCGCGAACCACCAATCCGCGCGCCTCCGTCCAGTAGGGTTTCCCTTCCTTTAATGCGGCCACCCGGCTGAACCCCTCCTTCAATTCGTTGCGGGCGGCATCGACTTCATTCGTGCGGAAAAACTCGTCGAAGCGCAGCGCCCAATCGACGGCCTTGTGGAAGATCTGAATGTCCGGCAACAGGGCCAGACGCCCCGGTTGGTTGGTTGAGGCAGCCCGCAGCGCGTCGATCTCCGCCCCCAACCGCGCCACGCCCTCGGTCAGTTCCCGACGGGCTTCCTCCGGGATCGCCACACCGGGAGGCGGGATACGGCGGACCTGGTCAACCCGGTTGTCCGCGGGTCCATCGGCGAAGAGGGTGACGGCAAGGGCGGCCCATCCGGCGAGCCAGCAGGGAAACCGGGAAATCATGTGTGCCGCCAAGCAAAGCACACTGCACCCCGCCTAAGCCAGCGGGAGCTGTGGCTCCGGTATTCAAACGTTGAAACCGGATTCCCCCACCCCCACGATTTCGGGATGCCATCCCGTACTGCCGCCCTCGCACTCACCGTCGCCGTCTCGTTCGGGTCCTGGATTGCCGCCGTCGGGGGTCCGCTCAGCGACGCCCTCCAGCCCTTTGTGGATCAAGGCCAGATGGCAGGCGGCGTGGCGCTGGTGGCCGACGGACAGCGGATCCTGGCGTTGGAGGCCGTCGGAGAGTCCGACCTGGCCACCCACCGGAAGCTCCGCACGGACGACTTGTTCTGGATCGCGTCCATGACCAAGCCCATGACGGCTGTGTGCGTCCTCATGCTGGTGGACGAAGGCAAACTGCAACTGGATGACCCGGTCGAGAAGTACCTGCCCGAGTTCAAGAATCCCTGGATGATTTCGGAGTCCGGGAATGACCGGCGGGTGTTGATCAAACCGCCCAGGGTCATCTCCCTCCGCGACCTGCTCACCCACACCTCCGGGATGGGAGCCGACCTGCCCCAGCGGCCCGACGCCTCGCTCGCGCAAATCGTTTCCGCCGCGGCCCGGGAGCCCCTTCAGTTCCCTCCTGGTTCCCGCTGGAGTTACAGCAATCCTGGCATCAACACCCTCGGCCGGATTGTGGAGGTGGTATCGGGCAAGCGGTTTGAAGCCTTCCTGCAGCAACGATTGCTGGATCCGCTCGGCATGACGGACACCACGTTCTGGCCCTCGCGTTCGCAGATCAAACGCCTGGCCCACGCCTACCGCAAGGGGACGGACGGCACCCTGACCAACACCCCCGTCTATTTTGCAGATGGCGTCGCACTTGAGGACCGGACCCGCACTCCCAAACCGGCGGGCGGACTGTTCTCCACCGCCGGGAATGTCGCCGCGTTCTACCAGATGATGCTCAACGGCGGAGTGTGGAAGGGGCATCGACTCCTCTCGGAATCCGCCGTTGCCGAAATGACCCGGACGCAGACCGGCGACATCAAGACGGGCTTTGTGGACGGCATGAGTTGGGGTCTCGGATTCCAAGTGGTGAAGCAGCCCGAGGGTGTCACCGCCATGTTGTCCCCGGGCACCTATGGACACGGCGGGGCATATGCGACCCAGAGCTGGGCCGACCCGCGGCGACAGCAGGCCTATGTCCTGATGATTCAGGTCTCCGGGCTTCCCAACGGCGATGCCAGCGACATGCGCCGCGCCTTTCAGACGGCCGCCGTGTCGACGTACGGGCGTTGAGACACGGTTCGGGCCGCATCTCCATGAATCCGCCCCAGTCGGAGTTCGACTTCAACGGGCCCCGCCAGGGCGTCGACGGTGTCTCGGCGTGGCGGACACAACGGGATCCGCAAATGGCGGAATTAGCCCGTGCGAATGGAATCCCGCTCAACCACCGATGCCGGCTGGAGCTTCAGGGTGACGTGGTCCTCGAGGGAATCGTCCGTCTCGCGGACGAGGAACTGTTGATGCCGGGTCTCCAGCGCAACCCGGAGCTGCAACTCCGGGTGGACCGCTGCCGATTCCGGGCGAGCGAAATCCTGTCGATCGTCCGGGTGGACTGATCGACAGAACTGGCTGCGGAGCGGCCGCACGGGTGATTCGGTACTGCGGGTAATCGGGGCGCGGAAGCGGCGTAAACGCCGCGGTCCGCCCTCCATCACGAACCCGGCGGCTGAAGTCGACGGAGTTTTTACTGGCGGCGCGTGGTGCCGCGCGGATACGAACGCACTACACACTGCCACCGCCGCCGCGGAATCCCATTTTCATCATGCCCGCACTCTCGTTTCCCGCCGAACGCATTCTCCTCGGACCTGGTCCCAGCCCGGTTCCGGCCCGTGTCCTGCACGCCCTCGGCGCCCCGACCCTGGGACACCTCGACCCCCAGTATCTCACCATCATGGATGAGACCTGCGAGATGCTGCGTCAGGTATTCCGCACCCAGAACAAGCTCACCTTTCCCGTCAGCGGTACCGGCATGGCCGGCATGGAATGCATCGCCGTCAACCTGATCGAACCCGGCGACGAGGTGATCGTCTGCGTCAATGGCGTCTTCGGCGGGCGCATGAAGGACGTCATGGAACGCTGTGGCGCCATTGTGCATCCGGTTGAGGTGCCCTGGGGCGAGGTGTTCCCGCTGGAACAGATCGAGCAGGCCCTGGAACAGCATCCCAAGACCCGCCTGGTCGGCATTGTCCACGCCGAGACCAGCACCGGCGCCCATCAACCGCTCGCCGGGCTTTCCGAGCGCGTCCACGCCCGCGGCGCCCTCCTGGTGGTGGATGCCGTCACCAGCCTCGGCGGACAGGAACTCCGGGTGGACGACTGGGGCATCGATGCCATTTACAGCGGCACCCAGAAATGCCTGAGCTGCCCGCCCGGCCTTTCACCCGTCAGTTTCGGCGACCGGGCCCTGGCCCGCATGGACGCCCGCAAGGCGAAGGTCCAGTCCTGGTACCTCGACGTCTCGATGCTCCGGAAATACTACCTCGCGGGCGGTGGCGCCGGTGGCGGCCGGGTGTACCACCATACGGCCCCCATCAACATGACCTACGCGCTGCGCGAGGCCCTGGCGATCGTCCAGGAAGAAGGACTCGACGCCCGCGTGGAGCGGCACCGCCGGATGCACCTGCGCCTGCGCGCGGGTCTCGAGGCCATGGGCCTTTCCTACATTCCCAAGCATTCCCTCCACACGCTAAACTGCATCCGCATTCCGGCGGGTGCCGACGATGCCGGCGTGCGCCGCCGTCTGCTGGAGGAGTACGGAATCGAAATTGGCGCCGGCCTGGGCGTCATGGCCGGCAAGGCCTGGCGCATCGGGCTCATGGGACACGGCTCGTCCGTCCGCAACGTGGACCTCGTGCTCACAGCGTTGAAAGAAACGCTCAAGTAGGTCGCCCCGCCGCCGTGTCCGACCCCGTGCTCCAGCGCCTCGCGGCCCTGTTGCCGCCCGAACGGTTGCTGACCCGGCCGGTCGAACTTGCGGCCTACGAGAGCGACGGTCTGACGGCATTCAGGACGCGCCCCCGGGCGGTGGCCATTCCGGAATCGTCCGACGAAGTCGTCGCCCTGGTCCGACTCTGTCGTGAAATGCGCCTCCCCTTCGTGGCACGGGGGAGCGGCACCAGCCTTTCCGGAGGTTCGTTGCCCGTGGCGAACGGCATCGTCATCACACTGAACCGGCTTAACCGGATCCTGCACTTGGATCCCGTCCAGCGGATCGCCGTGGTCGAACCCGGGGTGATCAACACCCAGGTCTCGGTGGCGGCCGCACCGCATGGGCTGCATTACGCCCCGGATCCCTCCAGCCAGAGCGTCTGTACCATCGGCGGCAACGTGGCCTTCAACTCCGGGGGTGCCCACTGCCTGAAGTACGGGATGACGTCCAACCACGTCCTCGGTCTCAAGGCAGTCCTCGCGACCGGAGAAGTGGTCGAATGGGGCGGAACTGGCCGGGAACGTGTCGGACCTGACTGGTGCGGGCTGTTCACCGGGAACGAAGGCCTGTTCGGCATCGCGCTCGGGATCACGCTGCAATTGCTGCCGCGGCCGGAGTGTTATCACACCGTCCTGGCGGGCTACCAGACCCTAGAGCAGGCCGGAGATGCGGTGTCCACCGTGATCGCCTCGGGATTGCTTCCAGGCGCCCTTGAGATCATGGACGCCCTGGCCATCGAGGCGGCGCGCGCCGCGGTCGCGGCTGATTATCCGCCCGGATGCGAGGCCGTGCTGATCGTCGAACTCGAAGGTCCGCGAGAGAGTGTGGCGGCGGATCGCGAACGTTTGGACGCCCTGCTCGCGGCGAGCGGGCCCGTGGCCGTCCGCCCTGCCCGCGACGCCGCCGAACGGCTCGCCCTGTGGCGGGGCCGCAAGAGCGCGTTCAGTGCCGTGGGTCGACTGTCGCCGGACTTCATCGTGCAGGACGGCGTCGTGCCACGCCGTCGCCTTGGGGAAGCGCTCCGGGAAATTGAACGTCTTTCGCGCGCGGCCGGACTCCGCGTGGCCAATGTCTTCCACGCCGGTGACGGAAACCTGCATCCGTTGATCCTGTTCGATGGCCGCCAACCGGGCGCCTTGGAACGGGCCGAGGAACTGGCGGGACGCATTCTGAAACTGTGCGTCGCCATGGGCGGTTCGATCACCGGCGAACACGGCATCGGCGTCGAGAAGCGGGACTTCATGCCGGACCAGTTTAGCGCCGATGAGATCGATTGCCTTCGGCGCATCCATGACGCCTTTGATCCGCTCCACCTCGCTAATCCCGGCAAGATGTTTCCAGTGGGCATCGCCCCCGTCCTCAGCCAGCGGGGACTTCACCCGCTGGAACAGTCCGGCCTTCTGTCGCGGGAATGAGCGCCGTCCTGCATCCAACCACCCTGGACGAACTGGTCGAGGCCGTTCGTTCCAGCCCCCGTGCGATCCCCGTGGGCGGTCAGACCAAGCCGCGATTGTCGCAGGTGGACGCCACCCGGATCTCCACGCGGCAGCTGTCCGGCCTGGTCGAATACGATCCCGCGGAATTCACGTTCACGGCCCGTGCGGGCACGCCGCTCCGCGAAATTCAGGCGGCGCTGGAACGCGAGGGACAGTCCCTGCCCTTCGACCCGCCCTTCGCCGCCGCGGGAGCCACGCTCGGTGGAACAGTGGCCGCGGGACTGAGCGGACCGGGACGATTCCGGTTCGGCGGCGTCCGGGACTTCATCCTTGGCGTGCGGTTCGTTGATGGTTCCGGCCGCCTCCTGCGCCTGGGCGGAAAGGTCGTGAAGAACGCGGCGGGTTTTGATGTCCCGAAGTTCCTGGTCGGAAGCCTTGGACGGTTCGGCGTACTTGCGGAGATCACCTTCAAGGTGTTCCCGCGGCCGGAATCCACCCGGACGGTAAAAATCCGAACCGGTTCCTGGGAGCGTTCATTGGAGCTGCTGCCCCGGCTGGCGACCTCCCGCGTCGAACCGGCCGCCATTGAACTGCCGCCTGGCGGTCGTGAAGTGCTCGTCCGGCTTGCAGGCCCGGCAGCCGCACTGCCGGCACTCGCTACCGACCTGCTTCGCGGACTCGATGGCGAGGTATCCCCCGACTCCGAATCGGTTTGGGACGAACTCCGGGACTGGGACTGGGCATACCCGGAAGGAACCTGGGTTCGAATTCCCGTCTCCGGGCGGAGTCTCTCCACTGGCCGGATTCTCCCTTCAGCAGCGGAGCGGAAGGAGGGAAGTGTCCCCGGCCCCTCACCCCAACCCTCTCCCTTCCTCCCAGGGTCGGAAGGGAGAGGAAGTCCGTTCACCCCGTTCAGGACTCCACCGGGAGATCCTTCTCCCAGGTTTCTTCTGCCCGCACTGCTGGACATCCTTCGCGGCATTCCCCAATCCCGCGTCCAAATTAGTTCCGCCGGCGAAGTGGCGAACGTCTCGCTGCCCAGCCCCGATGCCGCCCGGCGTCTCGCCGACAATCTTACCGGCACGCCGCTGCGCGGACTGACGCTGCGCGGCGAGGGACCGCTTTGGCTTGGCTGTCCGGAACGGCCCGCAATTGAATCGGCGGTGAAGCACGCCCTCGATCCCGACCACCGGTTTCCCGACCTGTTTGACTGATGCTCCACTCCATCCCCTCCACGTCACACGGTCCCTTCGGCCAGCCCATGGCCGACGCGGTCTCGAAGTGCGTGCATTGCGGATTCTGTCTCGCCGCCTGTCCCACCTATCGCCAGCTGGGACAGGAGATGGATTCGCCGCGGGGCCGGATCCTCCTGATGAAGGAAGTGCTCGAGGGAACACTGCCTTGGGAGGAGGCCCAGCCGCACGTCGACCGTTGTCTCGGCTGTCTGGCGTGCGAACCGGCCTGTCCCAGCGGTGTCCCCTATCGGGATCTCATCAGCCCGTTTCGATCGACGGCGCAGTCGC
>JBGAPN010000285.1:3957-6837 GCA_044221235.1 Limisphaerales bacterium | reverse complement strand
GATACAGACAGGAGCTGTATTTGAGACGCGGCCCCAGGCAGAGCTTGTAAAACCGGGTGGGAACCTCGTAGTGCTGTTCATTGGCGGCGGAGGTGTCGATGGCGATGGGGAAGTTTCGGAGGCCTTCGACCAGGGACATCAGATGCTGACGGCGTGATTCCACATTTCCCCGGTCTTCTTCGTGCAATCGCTGGCGCAGCAGACGGCGGATTCCAATGCGAATCAGGGAGTCCGGAATCAGATTCCGGACGAGACAACGATCCAGGTAACCTGGCGAGTCGACGCGGGTTCCCACACGGGGTGCCCCGGCTTCCGGGATCTCTCCTGGCGGCAGGGCTTGGGCGACGTTGGAAGAGCTCATGGAACAGACTTGGATTTCTTGAACCAGGGGATGAAGGCGTTCGTGGTTTGTTGATAAGCCCGGTAGGCGTCTCCCTTGGATCGAACCGAAAGGGCCTCCGTCATGGGGATGCCGGTGACATGGACCAGGAAATGCCACATCAGGAGCGGGGAGATCAGTCCGATCCAGCCTCCGGGTGAGCCGAGGGCAAACACCGCGTATCCCACCCAGATCAGCCATTCGAAAAAGTAGTTGGGATGCCGGGACCAGTTCCACAGTCCCCGCTGGCAGACCTGCCCCCGGTTGGCGGGATCCCGGACAAATCGGGCCAACTGATGGTCGGCGACGGACTCCCCGGCCAATCCCGCCAGGCAGATCAGGGCTCCGGTCCATTCCCATGGCCCCAGGAAACCCGGTGAACCGGCGTCCGGGTGGATCAAGACCACGAGGAACGGCAGGGACAGAACCACCTGGAGGGCTCCCTGAAGCTGGAAGAAGCCAAACATCCGGATCCGGAGATTCGGTCCCCAATCCTGCCGCAGTTCTGCGTAACGGACGTCCTCCCTCGGATGGTGCCTCCAAACCCGGCGCGCAAGGTGTGTGGCCAGCCGCAGACTCCAGAGAGTCACCATGGCTACCAGCACCCGGCTCCGGAGCGGTGTTGCGCCAGAATCCGTCTGGGGTCCAGCGAGCCAGTAGAGCCAAGCCAACCCGGCGAATCCAGCCGACCAGACCACGTCGACGACTCCGTAATTGCGAATCCGCTCTGCGGCCAGGTAGGTGAGCGTCATTTCGACGATCACGGCTCCGAGGGCCAGTGCCAGCAACAGGACGGCGTCGTTCATGGTTTGGTGCGGACGGAGCCGGGGCGGAGGAGAAGTTGTTCCCAGGACGCGTTTTCCGGGAGCCGGAACAGCAACACCAGGAGGTAGGTTGCCATGGCGATGTTTCCCAACAGGAGAATGGCCACCAGCCAGGCGATGCGGACCGGCCAGGTGCGTTCTCGGTACGCCACCCAGCACCAGAAGGTCAGGAAGGCGAAATAGGTGTCGAAGAGGGTGGCAATGAACCAGGGGTGGCCCCCGATCTCGGAGGGAATGTTCCAAAGGGCGACCCGGGAGGAGGCCCAGCTGGTCACGGCGACCATGCTAACCAGGACCCCGGCGAAGACGATCCGCAGCAGGACAATCATGGTTCAGACGGGGCATCCCGGGCGCGCCCAGGTGGCTTGGACGACGCTGATATTTCTCCAGGCGAAGGCGGCCTCGCAGTACGCGAGGTAGTAGTTCCACGTGCGGATGAACCGCTCGTCGAAGCCCAGGCGCCGGACAGACTCGAGTTGTCCGTTGAATCGTTCCCGCCAGAGCCGGAGCGTCCGGGCATAATCGGGGCCGAAGTCATGGAGGTTCTGCAGCCAGAGGTCTCCTGTGCGTTCGACTGCCGCCCCGACGCGGTTCAGCGAAAGAAGCAGCGAGCCGGGGAAGATATGCCTTTGGATCCAGTCCACGCCACGGCGGAGTTCCGCATGCCGTCGGTCGGGACAGGTGATGAACTGGGCGGCGAAACGTCCGTGGCGGGCCAGGAGGCGATGAACCTGATGAAAATAGGCATTCAGGAACTCATCCCCCACCGCCTCGAGCATTTCGATGCTGCAGATCTTGTCGTAGGTTCCAGTGACCTGGCGGTAATCTTTCAGCTCGACCCGGGCCCGGTCGGCGATCCCGGCATGCGCGAACCTCCGGGTGGCGTGCTTCTGCTGCTCCGCAGATAGTGTCAGGGTGGTGACCTGGCAGCCGTAGTGGCGGACGGCGTGTTCTGCGAACCCGCCCCATCCGGAACCGATCTCGAGCAGTCGGTCGGTCGGCTTCAGTTCGAGTTGTCGGCAGAGCCGGTCGTACTTGGCGGTCTGCGCCTCAGCCAGGGATTGCTCTGCGGACTCGAACAGCGCTGACGAGTAGGTCAACGTGGGATCCAGCCACAGGGAATAAAACTCATTGCCCAGGTCATAGTGGGCCCGGATGTTGGAACGGGATCCGCTCAGCGAGTTCCGATTCCAGAAATGCCGGAGCCGGTTTGCCGCATTCATCAGCCCGATGCCCCGGTGTTGGCTGCGGGAACCGCTGAGCGTGGGAGCGTCCTCCACGTTGGCGCAGAAAAAGCCGATCACTGCGACTAGGTCGGATGTGTCCCAATCGCCGTCCTGGTAGGACTCGCCAAATCCGATGTCGCCGTGCAGGACGCCCCGCCGGAAGAAGGTATTCCGCCGGATGCGAATCTCAGCGGAGGGGCCATTCCGCCCTGTGCCATACCGCCGGATCTCCCCTTCCGGCAGATGAACCAGCAGTTGTCCGTGCCTCATCGGCTCAAAGGCATCCAGGACCCAGCGACGACAGATCCGGTCGGTCCACCCCGGGCCGGGCTGTTCCAATTCTGCCGCGGTGGTGGTGGTGGCAAAGGCGAGGGGATTGGATTCGAGATTGTTCACGGTCAATTCGGGGGCAGAAGAGAGGGAAGGGGAGGATTCGTTGCTGCCGGGGAGT
>JBGAPN010000285.1:0-3915 GCA_044221235.1 Limisphaerales bacterium | reverse complement strand
CGGAAAATGTCCCGCTGGAGTTCCGGATGGTCCGCCTTGCGGTGCCAGGGCAACCGCTTGAGCCACAATCGGAATGCCTGCCAATGGATGAGAGTGATCACCCGGAGGGTCACCAGCGGATAACGCAGGGTGAGAAAGGCCAGCTGCCGGTCGTTCAAGGGACGCCGGTTTCCAACCAACGTGCTGACCAGGAGGGTGCGGCCGTCGGGTGTGACGTTGTTGATGACGATTTCCAGCCGTTCGCCGGGCATCCGCAGGCGGAAGTCGAAGCAGATCTCCAGGTCGCTGAAGGGAGACACGTAGAACTCCTTGTGGGCGATCCGGCGGAAACGGACTACATCGCCGACGGAATCGGATCCGAACTCCATCGGAATCAGGAAGGGTTTCAGCTCTCCAAAGGTGTTTCCGACCTCGGCCACCGCACAGACCGGCTTCCCGGCGGAATCGTGCACGAAAAGAAAGCTGACCGGGTTGAAGATGTATCCGGCCACCCGGGGAAGGGTGATCAATTGGACCCGGACGTCCTCGGTCAGCTGAACCCCCTCGGCGCGGAGCCACCCGATGGCGGCGGACTTGAAGCTCTTCGTCCCGCTGCCGGGGAAGGGCAGGTGGTCGCGGTCCCGGAACTCATACCAGTTCCACCGGTTCCGGCTGAAGAAACGAAGATCCTGGTCCAGGGCATCCAGTTCATCCAAGTCCAGGTGGAACAGGAAAATGCCGTACTCAAACCGGTGCCATCGGGGTTCAAGTCGATGGTGCATGACCCGGCACTCGTAGAGACACGAGTTCCGGGTTGGCGAGTCGACCACTGGACGGTTCGGAGAGGCCATGGAACGGAGCTGCCGGGTTCCGGGGAACGACCGGCAATTCAACGTTGCACCAGTCCGAAATTCCGCCACCGGTCGGGTGCAAATGATTCAGAGTACCGCTTTCTCCCGTGCTTAGACGCCCCGGACGAGCCAGGAGAACGGGATCGCCCCATCGGTGATTGGGTGTAAATTTTGCCCTCCCAATCAAATGCGGTTGGCCTTCCAACGGCGTTTCCTCATGCTGACTGCCGCGTTCCGATCTCCAATCCTTCCATGAGTTCACAGACGATCCAGTTCCTGCAGGCGTGCCATTCCGATGACGATATCGATGTCGTGCGTCTGGTGGATTGCGTCATCATTGACGCGGTGCGTTCCGGGGCATCCGACATTCACATCGAGCCGTGGGAGAGTTCGGTTGCGGTTCGAGTACGTCTCAGCGGAGTTCTCAACGAATTGGTCCACCTGCCCAGCGACTTGCTCCCGAAGATTGTGGGACGCCTCAAGATCATGGCGAACCTGATCGGTCATGAGACCACGCTGCCTCAGGAAGGGCGTGCCCCGACGTTTGACGAAGCAGGGAATGTCGTGCTGCGCATTTCCACCTTTCCCACCATCCGGGGTGAGAAGGTGGTCATCCGGATCTTTGATCCGAGGGGCCGGAGCTTCGACCTCGACGGCTTGGGTATCGAGCCGGATACGCTGGACGTCTTCAAGGGGCTTCTGGCCAAGCCGACGGGGCTGATTCTGCTGACCGGTCCCACCGGTTCTGGAAAGACCACCGCCATCTACGCGGCGCTCCACCACCTGATCGAGCGGGCGGGACCCAGCATCAGCGTGGCCACCGTCGAGGACCCGGTGGAATTCAACCTGCCCCTGATTGCGCAATCGCAGTGCAATCCGGCGCGCGAATATACCTATCCGGTGGCCCTGCGCTCCTTGATGCGGCAGGACCCCCAGGTGATCATGATCGGTGAGATCCGCGATTCCGAGACCGCCAACATCGCCGTCCAGGCCGGCCTGACCGGTCACCTTGTCCTGAGTACGATCCATGCGGCCAACACCCCCGGTGTGTTCGCCCGAATGATCAACATGGGCATTGAGCCCTTCCTGCTGGCGTCGTCCATCATCGGAATCCTGGGCACCCGCCTGGTCCGGAGGAACTGTCCGGTTTGCGCGGAAACCTATGTGCCGGAAGAGACGTTGCTGCGGTCGATTCCGGATTCGATCCGGGCCACGGCGCAGTTCCAGAAGGGAATGGGGTGTGCCGCCTGCGCCCATACCGGGTTCAGCGGCCGTGTCTCCGTGACGGAAATGCTCACCGTCGGCGAGAATCTGAGAGACGCGATCCTGGAGAAGCTTCCGACCCGCCGATTGCAGGAGATCGCGGTAGCGGACGGGTTGTTGACCCTGTGGGACAAGGGACTTCGGCGCGTTGTGGCGGGCGAGACCACGTTGGAGGAAATCTTCCGCGTGATTGGCATGGAAGGCTTCTAGGCCAGCCGGCGGGACGTGGTATTCACGGAGTGGCGTGCGGAATTCGCTCGCCGCCGGACGCGGCCTTTTTAGGCTGCTTGAAGCCACCGGCATCGTGGGCAGGGAAGTCCGCCCCAACGACCGGGGTGTCCAACCAGCCCCATTCTTCTCCAATCCATGCCCCTTGCGCCCGATTCCCCGCCTGCAGCCGAGACCCCGTGGTCGGATGAACTGCTAAATGCCGCGCGGCGAGAAGGTGACTCGGTTGCCGACGCCCTGGCGGCGAAGATTTTTTCCGAATCATCCAGCCTGGCGCCCACCGATTCCCGGCTCGGATACAACGGCTTGATCGACCTGGCGGACGTTCTCTCCGGAGACGCCGAGCTGCTGTTGATCCAGAACTCCAATCTCGTCCGGCGTCTCGACCAGTTCCCGCCGGACCTGCGGGACTATTATCAGCCCTGCGCCGCCCCGGATTGGGTGGATCCCGAAAAGCTCGAAATGGCCACCGAGCTGTGGCGGCAGAATTCCCTGGCGATGATCGGGGTGCTGTATGCCTCGAGCCTGCCCGCCTGCTACCTGATTCGGAATGGCATTCCGGCCCTGTACCAGACGGAGAAACTCCGAGACAAGAAGTACATCTTTCAGCGCATTTACGAGACGGGCGTGATGCTGGATGCCGTGATGAGCCCGGGCGGCCTGGAGTTGATTCGCGACGTGGCGCAGGACCCGGACGAGCTGATGCGCGAGAGTTTGAATTCGCTCGATACCGGGGGAACCTGGGAGAAGGTGGGGAGACAGCTCATTCGCCATCCGCGGGACAGCGCGACGCCGGTCACTCCGGCGACCCCGAGTGCGGAGGATATCCAGGATCGGTACGACGAATTGGAGCGGAAATCCGGTGCCCGATCGTATGTGTGGGGTCCCGGGTTCATTGCGGCCCGCAAAGTCCGCATGCTCCATGCCTCGATGAGGTTCATGCTGCTGAATCCGCAGGCGATGGCGTCGATGCGCAGCTCGGGACCGCCCCAGACGTTGTCGGAGAATCTCCGCCAACAATACGCAGGGCGGTCGTGGCCCACGGCGGAGCGGGGAGTACCGGTCAACCAGGAAGACCTCGCCTACACCCTCCTGACCTTTTCCTACCTGCTGCCGAAGGGACTTGAAATCTGGGGTTGCAAGGTATCCCGGGAGGAAAAGGAGGCCTTCCTCCATTTGTGGAAGGTGGTCGGATATGTCATGGGGATTCGCGAGGACCTGATGACGGACCGGTGGGATGAAGCCGGGGCGCTGTTTGAGCGGATTGCACAGCGGCAGGCAGGACCGTCGGAAGCCGGAGTCGCGTTGACGGATGCCGTGGCGTGGTTCCTTTCAAGCTATCTGCCGGAATGGGGCATCATGCGCCTCTATCTGCCGTACACATTGATTGCAGACCAGTTGGGGATGGATCGGGCCATGATGTTGCTGGGACCGTCTGAACAGGACCGCCTGCAAAGCAGTCCGGGCCAGATCATCCTGAAAGTCGCGCATCAGGCGGCGGTGCTGTATTACAGCTTTTACCAGAACCTGCTGGAACGGTTTCCATTGCTGCGTCCGCTGTTCGGAGACCTCTTCCACAAGACGTCCGACGAGC
>JBGAPN010000284.1:0-9104 GCA_044221235.1 Limisphaerales bacterium | reverse complement strand
GGTCGTGAATTCCGGCCGACACCCCGATGGTCGCCGTACCGCCGTTGCTGATCACGGCGATGTCCGTGAGTCCCGGGGCGGCGCCGCCGTCCCAGTTACCCCCGACGTAGAAGTCTCCCTCGCCTGCGGACCAGGTGATGACCGCCTGCGCGAATGCCGAGGGCGCCAGCGCCAAGGCAATGGCGACCCCCAGGGATTTGGTAATGTTTTTGGATTGCATGTGAGATTTGAACCAAGTGTTCAACGAACCCCAAAAGGCACGCCCAAGTGCCGGCTCGGGCGGAGAACCACCGCGGCAGGAAGACCGGACATGTCGATGAGTTCTGGCGAGCTATCAATTATGTCGACCGCTGACAAGGCATTAGGAAGACATTTGTAAGCGCCCCTGACCCAAACCGGGGAGAATCCCAGGAATGTTGCACGCCCGTCAGCCAATCGACACCCGGGAGCCCGGTGGACCGGGCAATTTTTCCTCCCCTTCCCCAAAGGCCCCGCCGTAGCCTTCCCGAAGCAATCACATTATGGCCAAGCCCACCGTTTATCACTTCTGCGCCGGTCCCTGGAATTTTAGCGAGGGACAGGATCCCTATGGTCCGCCCACCCGGCAGCCCCAAACCTTCGATTGGAAGCTGGGCGCGCTCAAGGAGCTCGGGTTTGACGCCATGATGTTCCATGACGACGACGCCGTGCCCGACATCGATTCCAAGTCGGCAGCCCAGGTTCTGAAGGAGGCCAAGGAACTCAAGAAGCGCCTCGACGGCGAGGGCATCGCGGCGGAGATGGTGGCGCCACGGCTGTGGTTTGCTCCGCAGACCGTGGATGGCGCCTTCACCTCGAATAACAAGAAGCACCGGCGGTATGCCATCGACCGCTCCAGGCAGTGCATCGACATCGCCCGGGTCCTGGACACCGACCTCCTCGTGCTCTGGCTGGCTCGCGAAGGCACCTACCTGCGCGAATCCAAGTCCGGCGCGCGATCCATCGAATTGCTGGTGGAGGCGTTTGACGCCCTCCTTGCGCACGACTCCAAGATCCGGCTGTCGATCGAGCCGAAGCCCAATGAGCCGGCGGACGTGGCGTACCTGCCCACCATCGGACATGCGATCGCTGTCGCCCACCTGACCCGTGACCCGAAGCGCGTGGGAGCCTTGATTGAATCAGCCCACGCCATCCTGGCGGGACTCGATCCGGCCGACGAAATCGATTTCGCCATGGCCTTCGGCAAACTCTGGTCCCTCCACCTCAACGACCAGAACGGCCTGAAATTCGACCAGGACAAGCCTTTTGGATCGAACAATCTCCGTGTCGCCTTCAACCAGGTTCGCGCCCTGGAGCGCAATGGATATGGCCGAAAGGGCGAGTACGTCTGCTTCGACGTCCATCCGTTCCGCACCACGCGGCCCGAGCACTGGCTAAAACACCTCGGAAATTCCCGGGACACGTTCCTGCGTCTGGTGGAAAAGGCCCGCAGCTATCCCGAGGACCAGGCCAAAGCCCTGATCGAGGATCTCAATTACCAGGATCTGGATCAGTTGGTTCTGAACCACCTGATGGGACGCTAAGCAGTATTCATGCGGTAGGATTCTCGGGGAGCACGCGCGCCCTCGCGTGTGGGTCGAGGCGCCCTCGCCTCGACCCCTGCGCGTGACTGATCACCAAACGGTGTGGACTCCAGACGCGCCGTCCGCAGCATTCGGGGCGCATGCTCCCCTGCAATCCTACTGCATTCCTGCGGCTGCAGCCGCAACTGACGGCCAACCCGTCTCACCGCCCCTTAGCTGTCGATGGCTCCCCGGTCCTTGCCGCTTGACTTCGTGTCACTTTTACACTTTGTATGTGTCCGAACGACACTATGCCGCACACCTACGAATATCCCAGGGCGGCCCTCACGGTGGACTGCGTCGTCTTCGGCTTCGACGAGGGCGACCTCAAGGTGCTTCTCATCCAGCGCGACCTAAATCCCTTCGCCGGCACGTGGGCTCTGCCCGGCGGCTTCGTCCGGGTGGAGGAATCGCTGGAGGACGCCGCCCGCCGCGAACTCGTCGAGGAAACCGGGCTGCGGGACATCTTCCTGGAACAGCTCTACACCTTCGGCGTGCCCAACCGCGACCCGCGCGAACGAGTGGTCAGCGTCGCTCACTACGCGCCTGTCTCGCTCGCCGACTACAGGCCCGGGCCGCCACCCTCGATGCCCGCCAAGCCGCGTGGTTCAGCGTGGATGACGCCCCTGGACTCGCCTTCGACCACGATCTGCTGATCTCGCTACTCCTCGCGCTGGCCCGCCTGCGCGGCGCGGTCCGGTACGAACCCATCGGCTTCGAGCTGCTACCGGCCCAGTCTACCTCGGCCAGCTCCCCCAGCAATTCCCATGAAGTCGCGCTCGAGGAACGCCTCGACAACGCAACGGGAAAGATACTCGGCATGGCCTATTAATGGACACCGGAGAGATCCAGCAGGACGTGGCCCACCGCGCCGCCCGCCTCTACTGCTCGGGACGAACGTGCAAATACCAGCAGCTCCGCAAACGCGGCTTCAGCTTCTGGCTTTGAAACCACGACAGGAATCCCGCAGATGAACCTCCCCGTCCTCCAACGACTCGCCGACACGAAGACCGTTCTGCTGGCGACTCGGTCAGGCGAAAATGAATTTGTCGCTGCTTCCTCTCCCTGCCCACTGAACCACAGAGACCCAGGCTGGCGATCGCTACGGTGTCTGCAACTTGAGCATGGGAAAGACTCCCCGGAAGTCGTCTTCGTTTCGCGTGAGCAACCCGTCACGAAGCCCGGCGAAGGCGCCGATCAAAACGTCGGCGACCGGCTGCTTAAATCTTCTGCCCGCTTTCATCGGACATAGCGATGTCGGCGCAACTCGTGTGCGACGGCGTCCGCCAGATTCCAGCCCGCGGTCCAATCCACCCCGAGATTGGCGTGAGAACTCGCTCTGGGCTGCCGTGTTGCCGTCAAAGACCGGAGCCATCTCATGCAAGTCACGGGATGATCGGCCAGGTCTTCCGACGTTCCTTGTCGAGCACGCCGAGGCGACACCAAACGCGGGATCCGCTTCGGCCACGTCGATCAGCAGACAAGTGTCCACCACCCACGCCATCAGTCACGGTCTCCATCGCGAAGTTCGGCCATCCAGTCCGCCAGCGGACTGTGCCTGAACCGCCGGGCGCGAAGCCCAGCATCGTCTTCGCCCTGTTCGTCGCGACCTCACCGGGACCGCCGGCTCATGGCCTGAGCCAGCGGCACCGTCTGGCCTGGGCTTGTCCCATCCGCTTGACCTTCTCGACGGCGAGAAATCGACTGATCTTTTACGGGTTGAACTCTACTCGGCCTCAGCATGGCAATTCGCTGTTCGCCAGCACCCTGCCCGACACCGGCTTCAACGCTTAGACGAATGCAACAAACACCAGCAGCTCCGCAAACGCGGCTTCAGCTTCTGGCTTTGAAACCACGACACGAATCCCAGCGATGAACCTCCCCATCCTCCAACGACTCGCCGACACGAAGACCGTTCTGCTGGCCGGAGCGGGTGGCGGTTATGATCTTTTTGCGGACTGTCGGTGGCCCACTGGTTGCTGGCCAAGGCAAAGGCGTCCATTTGGCCAATCCACCTTCAGTGACCTGCGCTATGAGGGATTATGAACGTTCGGTTCCAGCGCAATCTGCATCACCTCCATGATTCAATTGGCTCGGCTAGCCACGTCTGAACTGCACCTGTCCCGCTGGTTGTCAGACCAGTTCGGCTTGATGCCCGTCCACCTGCTGGAACGGACCGGAGTCGCCCCGGTCATCACGGCCTACCGTTGGCTACAGTAGACGAGCTTCCGACTGGATGCCACAGTTGGCCGACGGCGGCACGGACATTCATGCGTGAGATGAAGCCGGGCTGGGCACACCGCAGGAAGACATGGCGAGTTCAGCGCGGTCAACGAGCTGGAAAGACGTGCCCTCCCGGTCTCGCCTCACCGGCCTCGAGGACGCCTTCCGGCAGTTTCCCGCTACGCATGCTCTTTGGAGAACATCGCCGCACTGGTCTCCGATGATGGCTTCCTGGCAAGCTGGAGCCTGCTGAAGCAGAGCGAAGAGTTCGCCTTCTACCGGGCGGCTTCCGACTATGTCTCAGCCGTCTCCCCAGACATCACCCCGAGCATCGTCAACGGCCATCATTGACGCGATACCACCGGCTGGTTTGGCAAATCCATCACGGAAACTGCGCGCATCGCTACCGAGCCGTTCATCAATCCGCTGATGTCGCTGTATTGGGCATTCACCGTCGACTCGGTCGCCCGCAGAAACCTTTACTCCACCTGGATCAAGGAGACCACGAGTTGCTCGAACTGACGCTACTACTGTCATCCACAGCGAGCAACTGGGAACCTCGCTCGCCGATGGCGGAAAATCCCATGCTAGCCCACAAGGGCGCCCCGGAGTGCCTGCTCCATGAATTCGCCAACGTGCTGACCGTGTGAAACCTCAACCTGCAATCGGCCCCCTTGCCGGCCTGCTACTCGGCGGAGCGGTTGGAGATGCCCTTGGCTTGCCCGCTGAAGGCCTCTCCTCCCGGCGGCAGCAGAAGTGGTGGCCGGGCAATTTGCACCATCGCTTCTGCTTCGGGCGCGGCATGATCAGCGACGATACGGAGCACGCCTTCATGACCGCACAGGCGTTGCTGGAAGCGGGCGGCAACGTGGAGCGTTTCCGTCGGTCTCTCGCGTGGAAGTTCCGGTGGTGGTTCGTCGCATTGCCGGCCGGCGTCGTTTTGGCCACGGCACGGGCCTGCGTACGGCTGTGGCTGGGCGTGCCACCCGACCACAGCGGTGTCAACTCGGCGGGGAACGGCCCGGCCATGCGGAGTGCTCTCCTCGGCGCGGTCTTCGCAGACCAACCGGAGCAGCGGCGGGAGTTCGTCCGCACCTCGACCCGGCTCACGCATCTCGAACTGCGCGCCGAAACGGCAGCGTTGGCCGTCGCGGAAGCGGCCGCATGGATCGTCCGCGGCAGCCGGGGCAACAAGCCTCCGTCCGACGGCGTGAAATCAGAGCCTCCTGAGGTCGGCCACCACGGGGAGTCGCTCCGGTCCCTGTGGGTGTCGAATGATCCGGAGTGGCTGACCGCGTGGGGACAAATCGAGTCCTCGCTTCAACGCGGGGATAGCGTGAAGGCCTTCGCCGCCGCGCTCGGGCTGGCGCACGGCGTCACGGGCTACGCCTACCACACGGTACCCGTGGCGCTCTACGCCTGGCTGCGGCATCGAGGAGATTTTCGCGGCACGCTCACCGCAACCATCCGCTGCGGCGGCGATACGGACACCGTGGCGGCCATCGCCGGTGCGCTGGCCGGCTGCGAAGTCGGCGTGGAAGGCATTCCGGCAGAATGGCAGTCGAACCTGAACGACTGGCCCCGCTCGTTCAAACTCCTGAGACAACTTGCCGAAGAACTGGCCAAGCCGTGTGGTCGGCCCGTGCGCTGGTGGTGGCCCGGAGTTGTCCCCAGAAACCTGTTCTTCGTCGCCGTAGTGCTGTGCCACGGCGTTCGCCGCCTGCTGCCTCCGTATTGAATTCATGAACTTCCCATGAACACTGACCTTGAGGTGGCCACCTGGCTGGCCCAACAGACTCCGGTCTGCCCGGTCATCGTGCATTCGTCGAATCACGAACGGGTCGAATCGATGATCAACGAGTTGAGATTCGGCAGCCGAATCAGTGCGCCGGACACGGTGCCCATTTGCCTCTGGCTCGCTGCACGGCACCTGCATGACTTTCGGGAGGCGCTTTGGGCCACGGTGAGCATTTCCGGCGACCTCGACACCAACTGTGCGATTGTCGGAGGAATCGTGGCCCTGTCGGTCGGCATCGAAGGGATTCCCGCGGAATGGCTGTCCGCGAGGGAAGTGATTCCGCTCCTAGATCTTCAACGCTGACACCCGTCGTCATCGCGGAGTCGACCAAAGGTTTGCTCCCTCGGCTGGCTCCCGTGGCTCCCACGCCGATCAAAGTTGTTTCCCTACGGGGACATCCTGCCTTTACTCGGGTCATGCATCCCGAGTTTTGTCCGGCTCCGATCGCCCTGCCCCGCCGCCAGTTCCTCCAGGCGACGGGAACCCTGGCGCTGTCGCTCGCGGCCGGCCGCGCCCCGGCCCTGTTGGCCGCCGATTCCCCGTCCCAGATCGTCCGGGTCGGTGTGATGGGCCTGGGCCGGGGACGCGACCACATCACCGCGTATCTGCAGATTCCCAACGTTGAGATCGCCTACCTGTGCGATGTCGACAGCCGGCGTCTTGCACCCGCCGTGAAATCCATTACCGAAAAGACCGGGCGCGAACCCAAGGCGGTGACGGATTTCCGGCGAATGCTCGAAGATCCGACGCTGGACGCCGTCTCCATCGCCACGCCCAATTTCTGGCACGCCCCAGCCACCATTCTGGCCTGCTCGGCCGGCAAGCACGTGTACGTGGAGAAGCCTGGGAGCCACAACCTGCATGAATCCGAGCTGATGGTCGCCGCGGCCAGGAAATACCGGCGTCAGGTCCAGATGGGCAACCAGCGTCGAAGCGTCCCGGAGATGATCGAGGCGATCCAGCGGCTCCAGGCTGGCGAGATCGGTCCGGTCCGGTTCGCCCGATGCTGGTACAGCAGCGCCCGGGGAACCATCGGCCGCGGCAAACCCGCGCCGATTCCGGAAGGGCTCGACTACACCCTGTGGCAGGGTCCGCTCCCTGAGCGGCCGTACGTCGATAATCTGATCCACTACAACTGGCACTGGCGTTGGTTTTGGGGCGGCGGCGAGCTGGCGAACAATGGCATCCACGCCCTGGACATTGCGCGCTGGGGACTGGGAGTCCGGAATCCAAAGCAGGTCACCGTCAACGGGGGTCGATACCATTTTCAGGACGACCAGGAGACGCCCGACACCACCATCGCCACTTTCGATTTCGGAAACTGCGGTGCCAGCTGGGATGCCTCCAGCTGTCTTCCCCGGAACGAGGAGAAGCTCGCGTTCGTCTCCTTCTATGGCGATGGCGGCGTGCTGGCTCTCGACAGCGGCGCCGGTTACCGGGTGTCCGATCCCAACGGGAAGGAACTTCGGAGCGTAAAGGGCAAGTTCAGCGACATTCCCCACTTCACCAATTTCATCGAGGCGATCCGGGAAAACGCACGGCTCAATTCCGAGATTGCCGAAGGGCAGGCCAGCACCCGTCTCTGCCACCTGGGAAACATTGCCTACCGCACCGGCTCGATGTTGCACGTGGACCCGGCGGACGGCCGCATCTTGAACTCCACTCGGGAAATGCGCCGTCTCTCCACCCGGGAATACCGGAAGGGTTGGACGCCCCACGTTTGATTAGGGATCGCTCCGCAAAGGCATTCCAGCATCAGGGCCCGGCCCTCCCTCGTCCCATCCCGGTCGTCACGGTTTGGCGTGCGACTGGATCCAGCGGATAAACTGACCTTCCGAGGGCGGCGTCTTCTCCAACTGGAGCGACTCCGGCCGGCCGAGCACTCCATACGCGGCCTGAGTCCACTCGAGCGGAAAGGTGTCTCCGACATTGTAGAGGAGTGCGGGTTTGGGCGCCGCCAGCGCGAGGGCGCCATCAAACCCACCCATCAGGCGGAAGCCGGGGACAAACAGTTCCGGAGAGATCAGACGTGGGTCGTCCGACACGTCGAATTGGGTCACATCGGCAATTACCGCGTCGGCCGCACGCGCAGCCAACAGGGCCCACAGTCCCGCACCGCCGTCGCCCACCAGGATCACTCTGCGCGGCCGCACCACCTGCCGCACGTAGGCAATCGCCGTCAGGATATCCTGAACCCGCTCCTGCATCACGGTCCGGTTGTACGTATTGAAAAAATTGGTGAACGGCGACCGCTGAATCATCTCCGGATCGCGCGCGGGTCCGGTCTGGAAGGCGTCGAAGGCGAGGACCGGAATGTCGAGGTTCACCAGGCTTGCGGCCAAACGTTCCCGGGCTCCCCCCGGCCCAATGGCGGCCCGTCCGTCCGGATGAACCAGCACCACCGCGGCCTGCACCCGTTCCACATCCGGCATGGCCAGCCGCTTCTCCAGGCGGTCGCCTTTCCCGGCACGCCCAAATGCGCCCTCAATGACCAGGCCCGTCCGCTCGGAACCATCCAGGGCCAGCGACCGCTGCCAGGCCGTGAACACCACCCGCTGAAAGTTGGTGTACGAGGCGGCATCCTTGGGTTTCAACGCCGCCAGTTCGTTTCGACGGTTGCGGATCCATTGGGCCGTGAATTCGGCCTCGTCGAGCGCACCCGGAGGAAACTCACCCGACGGGAAGACCCGCAGTTTTTCCCGCGGCGGCACAACAAAATCCTGCTCGGTGACGGTGGGTGTGTTGGTTTGTCCCAGAAACCACCGTGCCGTCCAGGCGTACATCGCTTCCCGGGAGGTCCGGTTGTAGTTGTGCGGAAAGTCGAAGCGGACGGAGCCGAACCGGTCCGGAACCCCCAACAGACGGTACACCGAGGCGATGTCCGGTCCCTCAATTTCCGGCGTGGTCTTGGTCCAGTCTCCGGACGCCGCCACTAGGAATTGCGGACGGGGTGCGGTCGCCGCCGCGAAGTCGACGTTGTAGAGGTTGACCCGGAGACCGGGACAGTTCTCGCAGAAGCAGCCGCCCTGCATCGTATGGGAAACCATCACCGCCGGGACGGTCATCTTCACCCGGTCATCAATGGCTGAGAGCATGAACGTCTGGGTTCCACCCCCTGATGCACCGGTGGCTCCCACGCGGTCGCGGTCGACATCCGGCAGCGACAACAGAAAATCCAGCGCCCGAACGCCATTCCAAACCTGTTGTCCCATGAGGCTCAGGTTCCAAAGCTGATTGGTCGGGTTCCGAAACAGCGCCACGTGGTTGTCATAAAAATTGGTGTGAGCCAGGGCCCGGTCCGGCGTCCGAGGTGAGAACTGCGAGGTATCCTGGTAGCCAATCATGTCATAGCTGAAAACCACCACGCCCATCCGGGCCAGCTGTATGCACCGTCCCGGGACGCTCGCCGCATCGGAGTCCTCCAACCGTCCCGCGGACCAGTGTCCATGCGGACACAGCATGGCGGGAAAAGGGCCCCGGCC
>JBGAPN010000283.1:0-6857 GCA_044221235.1 Limisphaerales bacterium | reverse complement strand
GGAGAGAGCCCATGCGACAGCAGGCGGGTCTCAGTCACGGCCTCCCTCATCTGTTCGGTCAGGTTCCGCACCTGGGAAAGGAGATTTGGAGCCTTGGACTTCACATCGCTGATCATGGCCTGGCCGAACAGCTCCAGGGCCGTCAACCGCTGCCCAAGACCGTCATGCAGGTCGCGACCGAAACGGCGCTGTTCCCGTTCGCGGGCTTCCAGGGCCTCCCGTTCCAATTCGATGCGCTCGGTGATGTCCATCAGCGTGCCGACCACTTTGATGGCCTTGCCCTGCTGGGCGGCCATGGGCTCGCCCATCACCTTGACATAGCGGACGGCGCCCTTGCTCTGCACCACCCGGCAGGTGAATTCAAACGGGCCGGCCTCGTTGACCCCCTTGGCCAGCAGCCGCTCGACCCGGGCGCGATCCTCGGGATGCACCACCTCGTGGACCAGCCGGTCGACGGACAGGGGCTTCTCGTCCCGATTGATCCCGAGGATCCGGAAGACCTCTTCCGACCAGCGTCCCTCCTCGGGCGAATCGACCATCAATTCGTAACTGCCCACGTGGGCGATGGCCTGGGCGCGGGCGAGGTTGGCCTCACTCTGTTTCAACGCTTCGGCCGTGCGCTCCCGCTCGATGAACTGGCCAATCTGCCCCCCCAACGCCCCCAGGGTGCGACGCAGGTCTTCATCCGGCTCGCTCCCGCCGCAGCTGAAGAAGAGGATGACACCGGTGGTGGTCCCGTCGAAGCGCACGGGAAACGCCAACGCCGACCGCAGACCCGCCTTGGTGGCCGCCCGTTTCCGGACGAACCCGGGATACCGGGCAAGGTCGGGAACCCAGACCGTCTCTCCCGCCGCAGCCACACGACGGGGCAGTTGGTCGAACAGCGCCACCCGGGGCACCTGACCTTGGTTGACAAAATCTTCAATGTCCGGCTGCGGGGCCTTCCAGACCTTGTTGACGCGCATGTCGTGTGTTCCCGGGTCCATTTCCCAGAACTCGCCCACCTTCCACTCCAGTGCATCCGCCACCGAATGCAGCAACATGGGGATGGCCACATCGACCGCCTGCGCCTCCGCAAGCACCCGGGCCGTCTCCAACTGGATCCGTCGCAGAATCTCCACCTGCTTACGTGCCGTGATGTCCTGGAACGTTCCCGCCAGGCGGACGGCACGCCCCCCCGGACCCGGAATGGGTTCGGCAATGCTGTGCACGTGCCGGACCACGCCATCGGGCCGGACGATCCGGAATTCCAAGTCATAGCGTTCTCCGCTGAACGCGCTGCGGCGAAATGCCTCCCGGACCCGTCGTCGGTCAGCGGGGTGAACATGTTGGGCCACGAATTCATCCTGATCCGGCTCACCGAGCGACGGATCCCGGCCCATGATCCGAAACATCTGGGCGGACCATCGGAACGGGCCGCACGCAGGAACATCGGTTGTGTAACTGCCCACGTGGGCAATCTCCTGGGCGCGCGCAAGGTTCCCCTCGCTCTCTCGCAGGGCGCCCTCCACGCGCTTCCGCTCGGTGATGTCGCGGAAGAACGCCGTGAAGATCCGCCGGTCGGGCAGGCGCACTTCGCTGACCGACAGTTCCATGGGAAACACCTGGCCGTCCTTGCGGCGTCCCAGCACCTCGCGATTCCCACCCTGGATCAGCCAGTCAGCCAGCCGCGGAAATCCCTTGGGGGCATCGGCAGGCAGGGAGGTCAGATCCACAAAGGGACGTCCCAGCAATTCAGCATGGACGTACCCCAGGGTTTGCTCGGCCGCATTGTTCAGGGACTCGACCCGACCCAGCTCGTCGAAGGTGAGGATGCCTTCCGCCGCCGTGTCAAGAATCGCCCGAAGCCGCGCCTCCCGATCGCGGACGGCCTGATCGGAAAACCATTTCTGCGAGACATCAAGGTGGGAGACCACCGCCCCGCCCCGTCCGCCCGAAAGCGGAGTCACGCTCAGCAGGAACCAGCGGCGCACTCCGGGTGAGTGACAGGGATACTCCTTCATGAAGCCCCGGCTCGTCCCGTTTAGCACTTCCTCCATCCCGTTGACGGCGTCGGCAGCTTCCGGGGTTGCCGTCCGCCGGCAGGACTCCAGGTAGTGGGTACCGACTCCGGTCCTCGCCAGGCTCACCTCACCCGACTGGCGGGCAAACTGGTCCCAGGCTTCGTTGGTGGCCACCACGACACCGCTCGGGTCCAGCAGGGCAATGTGCGACGAAAGAGCGCTGAGGATTTCCCGATTCCTGGCCTCCGCCGCGCGGACGGCGGCCTGGGCGGCCCGCGCCTCGCGACGGACGCGGGCATCTGCCAATTCGCGCACGACCACGGGCCCGAGGGACGACAGGTTGTCCTTGCGGACATAATCCTGCGCACCGGCCTTCATCAGGGCGACCGCGTTCTCCTCGCCGATGGTCCCTGAGACAATGATGAACGGGATGTCGACGCCCGATTCCTGGAATCGCGCCAGTGCCGCGGACGCACTGAACTGGGGCAGATTGAAATCCGAAATGACCAAGTCCCACGGCACGGATCGCAATGCGGACTGAAAATCCTCCGCCGTGTCGACACGGCACGGATCCACAGTATATCCGGCGCGGGCGAGCTGGCGGACCACGAGGGCGGTATCGCTCTCGGAATCCTCGACGATCAGTACTCGCAGGGAAACGCTCATGGAAGGTTTACGGGCGGCGGCGGTTCGTTGACCAGCAGCCAATAAAGGCCGAGGTGCTCCACCACGGAGGCAAATCGATTGAAATCCACCGGTTTCCGGATGTAGCCATTGGCTCCCAGGTCATAGCCCCTGGAGACGTCACGATGCTCGTTGGATGACGTCAGGATAACGACCGGAACCCTCCGGGTCCTTGGGTCCGCACGCAGGCGTTCCAGCACCGTCAGCCCATCCAGCCGGGGAAGCTTGATATCCATCAGGACAAGGTGCGGCAACGGCTCCGTTTCCCGGCCTTCCCGGGCTCCGGCACCCTGAAGATAATCGAGCGCCTCCTGGCCATCCTCGGCCACGATCAGGCGGAGCGACAGTTGCCCCTTCGCCAACGCCCGACGGGTCAACTCGACGTCGCTCGGGTTATCCTCCACCAGAAGAATGCTTTTCTCGGAGTCCATGCGAGTTCAGCCCAGCGTGAAGTAGAAGGTTGCCCCCTGGCCCACCCGGGACTCGGCCCAAATCCGTCCGCCATGCCTGTGGAGGACGCGGTGCACCTTGGCCAAGCCAATGCCCGTTCCGGGAAACTCGGAAACCTTGTGCAGACGCTGGAAGGGAGCAAACAGCTTTCCGACGTAGGCCATGTCGAATCCGGCTCCGTTGTCCCGGATGAAAAAGGCCGGCCCCGATCCGGTGTTTGCCCGGCCAAATTCAATGACCGACAACTCCCGTTTCGAGGTAAACTTCCACGCATTGTCCAGAAGGCAGCCCATCGCCTCCCGTATCAGGCCGAAGTCCCCGTTCACCACCAGGCCAGGCTGCACCAGGAATTCCACCTGCCTGGCCGGTTCCCGTTCCTTCACCTTTCCCGCCAGCTCCGCGGCGATCGCCGAAAGGTCGACCGTGGCCGGGCGCAATTCCGTCTGGTTCAACCGTGACAATTGCAGGAGGTCATCGATGAGCTGTCCCATCCTTTGGGTTTCGGTCCGCACCCGCTGGAGATACCCGCGCCCCTGTTCATCCAGTTTCCCGGCGCAATCTTCCAGCAAGGCCTGACTCCAACCGTCGATGCCTCGAAGCGGGCCGCGCAGGTCGTGCGATACGGAATAACTGAAGGCGACCAATTCCGCCTTGGCCGCTTCCAGACCCTGACGCGTTTTCTGAAGCTCCACCCGGGATAGGTTCAACTCGATCCGCGCCATCACCTGCCGGCTCAACAATCGCAGGATGTCGAGCTGATCCCGGGTCAATTCCCGGGGCCGGAAATCCATGATCGCCAGCGTCCCCAGGGCGTGCCTGTCCTGGGTCAGCAAGGGGATCCCCGCGTAGAACCGGATGCCCGGTCGGTCCTTCACCAGGGGACTGTCGGCAAATCGGGCATCCCGCTCCGCATCGGGAATCACCAGGGGTTCGTTTCCCAGAATGGCATGGGCGCAAAAGGAACGATCCCGGGGCAGCTCCATGGTTTCCAATCCAATCCGGGCCTTCATCCACTGGCGCTCCCGCGCGATGACGCCAACAAACGCAATCGGAGCCTGAAAGGTCAACGCGGTGAGCTGGACGAGGTCCTCGAAGCCCGCATCCGGGTCAGAATCCAGGATGCCGCAACGGTCCAGGGCGGCCAGCCGTTCCTTTTCGTTCTGCGGTTCGAGGGGCGAGATCATGTGCAAGTCAACGGTCACGAGACCCGTTTTTCCCAGGGTTGCAGGGGCCGGACACCGAAGGGTCGGAACCGGACCAGGCAATGACCCGGTGGGCTCGATTTCTGCGCTAATTGGGATGTCTGTCTGGCTTTTGGGATGCCTCCGAAGTGTTCAGGCGAGCCGCCCGGAGTGTCAATCCGACAGCTCGCCCCCTTCCATACCGGGAAATCCCGGAGGTGGGGGTCCCCCAGCGGCTTCCCGCCGGGGAAGTTAAACGCCGGGACAGCAATCACTGCCCCGGCGCCGTCCATCACTTCGATTCTCCCAAAAGCATTCTGACCTGACCGCGATGGCCGTCTGGGTCAGGGTGCAGAAACCGCGATGCTGGCCGCGGTCTGCAGGTTGAGCGAGGCATCGTAGGCATAGCCGGCCAAGGTCAGCTTGTTAACCGTGAAGGTCAGCGTTCCGGTGCCGGTGAATGCCTTGGTGGGCAGGCTGGCATAGCCGTTTGCATCCGTCTTTCCGGACTTTGTACCGGCAAAGACCCCGCTCCAGGCCGCGTTGATCGTCACCCCCGACACCGGGGCTCCGGACGGATCCGTCACGCGGACCTGCGCCTTGCCCACCGTGCCGGCGGTCGTCTTGCTCGTAGTCAGGACAATCGACTGTACCCGGAGAACCCGCTGTACAGCCGGCTTGACCGTGATGGTCGTCGACGCGGACGCCAGGGCGCCCGAGTTGTCGGTGACCGTCAGAACCACCACAAACGTTCCCGCCGTTGCGTAGCTGTGGGACACAGTCGCGCCGCTGGCGGTCGTACCATCGCCGAAACTCCAGGCCCAGGACACCACCTGGCCGTCGGCGTCGCTCGACCCGTTTCCGTTGAAGCTGATACCCACCGGAGCCGTTCCACTCACGGTGCTGGCGGTGAACACAGCCACCGGCGGGACATTCTCGGCCGCCACACTGACATCGAGCGCGTTGCTGTGGAGCAATCCGCTGTTGTCCACCACGGTCAACACCACATGATAGGTTCCAGCTTGGGCGAAGCTCCGCTGAACCACGGCACCCTCGGCCACGGTCCCGTCACCGAAGTCCCATTCATAACCCACGATGGATCCATCGAGATCAAACGAGGCGCTGCCATCGAATGTCACCGCCAAGGGCGCCACACCGGTCACGACATCTGCGTTGGCCACGGCCACTGGGGGAGTCGACTGCGACGGCGGCACCACCGTACCCGTCACCGTGTACTGGCCCAACGAACCATAGGCCGTGTAACCGGTGGTCGGAGGTGCCGGGGTTCCGCTTCCCTTCACGGCCAGGAAATAGGCTCCTTCGGCAACGTTCAGGCTGAGACTGGCAGCCAGAGCCGTGTCGGGGGCCGCCGTGGCCAGCACGTTACCGGCGGCGTCCGTCAGCTGGACCCAGACATCCAGGTTGGGTCCGGGAGTCTGCGGGGAAACCGTCACACTCAGGATTCCGGCACCCGCACTGATGGCAAACACATCCACATCGGATTGTCGCTCAATCACGCCTGAAGCGTTCAACTCCGAACCCACCGGCAGGTAGCTCGCGGTGGCCACGTCGTTTCCATGGTCGTCGGCGCGGTAGGTCAGTCCGAATCTCTGGATAACCTGCAGGTCATCCTCCGTGTTGTTCGCGTTCGAGTATTCACCCCGGCTCCATTGAGTGACATTGCGCGAGTACCCCACACCCATGATCGGAGCCCAGCTGGTTTCGCCCGATCCATGACCGGTATAGTAGGCCGATCCACCGGTCACACCGTCGTGGCTCAGACCCAGGGAGTGACCCGCCTCGTGGGATGCCGCTTCGGCCAAGTTCTTGGCATTGCTGGCTCCCAAGGTGTCGCTAAACACCAGGCAGGTCTTCCAGTAGTCTCCCACATCATCAAACGTGCCCACATAGGAGACACCGCCGTAGTTGCCCACATAGCTGCTGATCGGGCTGATCAGCACCCGGACACCATAGACATCATCAGTGGTGCTGCTTCGGGTGAGGAGAGCTTCGTTCGCCAGCTCCGTACAGACGTCCACATCAAAGGGGGCGTAGTCTTCCGCAACCCGCTGCCAGATTTGGATGATCTTGCTGCGTTCAGTCTCGTTGAAGGTCGAGGGATTCCCGTCCATGTCGTACGGAGGTGCCTGGATCGGCGATCCGCCGTTGAAGTTGTCCGTCCAGGCATTGTTCGCCATCCGTTCGCCACCGAAGTCCAGGAACAGCGTTCGCTTGGCTCCCGGGCGGCTGTGCAGACGCAGCGCATCGGCCGTCGTGGGAGCATCTGTCGCCATCGCTCCGGCGTTGCCGACGGAGGAATTGGAACGTGTCGGAGGTGTGGGAATCTGGGTGTCAGGTCCAACTCCATTCCCCTGTACGCGAGTAGGCGGGGTCGGGATTTGAGTCTCCAAACCAACCCCGTCTGTGCTCGCCCCGCGGGTCGGAGGCGTCGGAATCTGCGCAATCAATTGGTCTCCCGAGTCCGTTGAACGCGTCGGCGGGGTCGGAATCTGGGTGACCGTTCCACTGCCGTCCGTCG
>JBGAPN010000282.1:0-6878 GCA_044221235.1 Limisphaerales bacterium | reverse complement strand
ATACCTTCCGTGCAGTCTGCGAATCGGCATTGCGCGTCGCCGAAGTAACTGGCGCAAATCTGCCCAGCTCGCAGATAAGCCGTGATGGCCGGGATCTTCTCCCGAAACCCTTCAGCTTTAACCAACGATTGAGGGCGAGGCAGAGGTTCATCGGGTGAGTCTTGCCAGAAGCCGATGGCATGGAGTGGCAAGCAGGGCAATGCTTCCACCCGGGTGCGGAGTGCCTCAATTCCCCCGCGAGACTCGGCTTCGAGAATCGCCAGCGCGAGAGCCGTTGGGGACAGTTCCGAACGGCCTCCGAGTTGGCGTAACAATTCGACGTCGGTGAACGTTCGCACTACAGCCTGAATATCCCGCGCGTTTCCCATCGGATGCGGTTTGGTGTGCATCCAGCTTAGCCATAACCCGGCTATGAAGGAGAAAAAAACACGGATCGACCCTGAGAGCAGCCCTGCGGAGACGATTGCCTGCACACGGAAGTCCATTTCGCTCGGGTCAGCCGAAGCACCTTCCTGCCCAGGGCGGATCCCGTGCGCGCCGGTGGCTTGAATTGCGGGCGGCCCTGCAGGAAGACTCGAATGGAACGGAACCCGGCACGTCTACGGGACGCCCGACTCGAATCTGCGAACGTCCGAAAAACGGAAGCCATGTCTCTCCGCACCACCCTCCTGAGCGCGGTCCTCCTGATGGCCGTCCATCCGGCCCACGCTGCGGCTCCGGATGCGGCCGGCCGGGAGCTGGAACGACGTTTCGGGAGGAGAGTTCAACCGTTTGTCAGCACCTATTGCCTGGAGTGCCACGGCAAGGAAAAGCCCAAGGGCGACCTCGACCTCAGCCCGTACACCAGCGCGGAGAGCGTGGCGCAGGATTTCCCACGCTGGGAACTGGTGCTGGAGAGGCTGGAGGCAGGCGAGATGCCACCCAAGAAGGCGAGGCAGCATCCGACCCCGGCACAGCGCCGGGACGTCATCGCGTGGATCCAGGAACTCAGAAAGAACGAGGCGAGGCGGAATGCCGGCGATCCGGGACCGGTGCTGGCCCGCCGGTTGAGCAATGCCGAATATGATTACTCCATCCGTGACCTGACCGGTGTGGACCTGCGTCCGACCCGGGAGTTCCCGGTGGACCCCGCCAACCCGGAAGGGTTCGACAATTCCGGGGAATCGCTCGCCATGTCTCCCGCGCTGCTGAAGAAGTATCTGGCGGCCGCCCGGGAGGTGAGCCAGCACGCCGTCCTGAACCTGGACGGCATCGCGTTCGCGAGTCACCCGATGATGGTCCACACCGACCGCGACAAATACGGCACGCTGCGGATCGTCGATTTCTACCAGCGCCAACCGACGGATTATGCGGATTACTTTGCCGCCGCGTGGCGCTACCAAAACCGGGCGGCCCTCGGCCGTCGACGCGCCAACCTGGCGGACATCGCCGCGGAGGCCAAGGTCAGCCCCAAATACCTGGCCACCGTCTGGGAGACGTTGAACGCGAAGGAGGATGTCGGCCCCATCGCCACGCTGCAGACGATGTGGCGAGCCTTGCCCGCCCCGGAACAGGGGAAGACGGACGCGCAGGTACGACCCGGCTGCGAGGCGATGCGGGATTTTGTCGTGACGCTGAGGGAGAAGATCCGGCCGGAGGTTCCCAATTTGTCCGCCCCCGGGCTGAATCCAAGCGCGCAGGCGCTGGTGCTTTGGAAGGACCGGCAAATGGCGGCCAACCGGCGGACCTACGACCCGACACGACTGCAGGTCGACGGGGTCATCAATCCCCGGGCCGAAAAGGGAGCACGGCCGGACAGCTACAACGCGATCAAGACGAAGGCGAAGGCGCCCGAGGCGGACCGGGATCTCTTCATTCCCTCGGATCCCGCGCTGCGTCTCCAATATGAGGCGGCGTTCGCGCGGTTCGCCTCGGTGTTCCCCGATGCCTTCTATATCAAGGAACGCGGACGCACGTTCGTGGATCCGGAGGAGGAGAAGGCCAACGGCAACGTCGGCCGGCTTCTGAGCGCGGGGCTGCATAACCAGACCGGTTACTTCCGCGACGACGGCCCGCTCTATGAGATGATCCTCGACGAAGCGGGACGTCGGGAACTGGACCGGCTGTGGGATGAGTTCGAGATGATCGCGGCGGTGCCCCAACGGATGCACCAAAGCACCGTGTACTTCGAGCGGACCGATTCGCGATTCCTCAGCGACGCCGAGTTCGATTTCGCGCGCGCGGAGGACAGGGATTGCACCAGTGAGGCGAAGGTGAAGAAGCTCGCCGAGCTCTACTACGCCAAGGCCAGGCGCACCGGCGCGAGCGAACAGGTTCTCGCTGCGATCCAGGATCATTTCGAGCGGGTGTGGGAGGCGATCAGCCGGACCGAGGCGCTGGAGCGCGACGCCGAACCGAAACACCTCGACGCCCTGATGCAGTTCGCACAGAGGGCCTACCGCCGTCCCCTGAACCCACCCGAGCGTGAGGAGTTGCTCGCGTTTTATCGGGCCTTGCGGAACCAGGACGGGTTGACGCATGACGAAGCGGTCCGCGACTGCCTCGCGAGCGTGCTGATGTCGCCGAGTTTCTGCTACCGCATCGATCTCGTCGAAGCCGCGGGAAATGGGCAGCCGGGCCCCGGTGGGCGGGCATCCCGTCCGGCGAAAGCGAGGCCCGCCGCGCCGCAGGGATCGCTGCCCTTGTCGGACCATGCCTTGGCGAGCCGCCTCAGCTATTTCCTGTGGTCCAGCCTACCGGATGAGGCCCTGCTGGCCCGCGCCGCTGCGGGCGACCTGCACCAGCCCAAGGTCATCGCCGCCGAGGCCCGCCGGATGTTGAAGGACGACCGGGTCCGCAGCCTGGCCGTCGAGTTCGGCGGCCACTGGCTCGATTTCCGCCGGTTTGAGGAGCACAACGCCGTGGACCGGGCCCGTTTTCCGAGCTTCGACGACGCCCTTCGCCAGGCCATGTTCGAGGAGCCGGTCCGATTCATCATGGACGTGGTGCAGGCAGACCGCTCCGTGCTCGAGTTTCTGGATGGCCGCCACACGTTTGTGAACCCGGTCCTCGCCACGCACTACGGTCTCTCCATTCCGCCGGTCGGGTCCAACCACTGGGTGCGGGTCGACGATGCCCGCGCGGCCGGGCGCGGCGGCCTGCTGCCGATGTCCGTCTTCCTCACCGCGAATTCGCCCGGCCTGCGGACGAGCCCGGTGAAGCGCGGCAACTGGGTCGCCCGTCGGATCCTGGGCGAACGCATTCCACCGCCGCCCGCCGTGGTCCCAGAGCTGCCTGCCGACGAGGCGACGCTGGGCGAGTTGACCTTGCGCGAGACACTGGCCCGGCATCGCGCGGACCCCAACTGCGCCTCATGCCATCAACGGTTCGATTCGCTTGGATTGGTTTTTGAAGGGTTTGGGCCCGTCGGGGAATCGCGGACCCTCGACCTGGCGGGCCATCCCGTGGACACCCGTGCGGTCTTTCCCGACGGGAGCGAAGGCAGCGGCGTGGCCGGCTTGCGCACCTACATCCATGCGCACCGGCAGGAGGACTTCCTCGACAACCTGTGCCGCAAACTCCTCGCCTATGCCCTGGGCCGGAGCCTGATGCTGTCCGACGAGATCACCGTGCGTGACATGCGGGCCCGGTTGGACGCTCATGGCGGGAAATTTGGCAACCTTGTGGACGTCATCGTCACCAGTCCCCAGTTCTTGAACAAAAGAGGTCCCGGCGACCTCGCCACCCAATAAGAAATCATGCGCGATCCCCAGGTCCCCTCTCCTGCCCTCCGCCACTTCCGTCTGTCGCGACGGACATTCCTTCGCGGGGTCGGAGTCACCATGGCCTTGCCGTGGATGGAGTCGATCCCGGCGTGGGGAACGGAGCCCCTGAAGGAGGGAGTGCCGGCCCCCATGCCGAAGCGTTTCGCCGCGGTCTTCTGGGGCAATGGCGTGAACGGCAACCACTGGTGGGCGAAGGGCTCGGGTGCGGACATGGAATTGAGCCGGAGCCTTCAACCGATGGAACCGTTGAAGGCGAAGATGAATGTCATTGACGGCCTCTTCAACCGGTCCGCCGTCGGCGTGGGGATCCATCCTGGCCAGACCGGCAACCTGCTTTCCGGCATGCCGCTCCAAAAGGGCGCCGTGCTGCATGGCGGCATCAGCATGGACCAGGTGCTGGCGAACAGCATCGGGCAGGACTCGGTCCAGCCCAGCATGGTGCTCGGCTGCGAGCAGCCCATCACCGGCTATCACGAGACCAACTTCTCGATGGCCTACAGCTCCCACATCTCGTGGCAGAGCCCGGATTCACCAGTGCCGATGGAGGTGTATCCCTCGCTGGCGTTCGACAGTCTGTTCGAGAATCGCGGCAGCCGGCGCGCGCAGAGCATCCTGGACCGTGTGAAGGACGACGCCTCGAGCCTCGCACGCCGGGTCGGCGCCCGCGACAAGGCAAAGCTGGACGAGTATCTGACCAGCGTCCGCGAGGTGGAGAAACGCATCGACCGGATGCGGGATGACCAGGCCAAAGCGGCGGCGAATGCCCGCGGCAGGGAGGTCCCGGTCGTGATGATGAAACGGCCCGACAACGGCCTGCCGGAGGACATCCGGGAGCATATGCGCCTGATGTGCGACATTACCGCGCTGGCCTTCCAGACCGACAAGACGCGGGTGGTCTCGCTGCTGCTCTGCCGCGACCTTTCGGGCCTGTTCTATCCGTTCCTCGACGTCCGCAAATCACACCATTCCGCGTCCCACGATGACCTGTCGGACGACTATGAGCGCATCACCCGCTACTACTGCAGCCAACTGGCGTACCTTGCGGGGCGACTGGAAGCGATGCCCGAGGGAGAGGGCACCGTTCTGGACAACTCCTGCCTGATGCTCTTGTCGAACATGTGGTCCGGCAACCGCCACGACAGCACGCGACTGCCGCTTCTGACCGTCGGCGGCCTCGGCGGCGCATTGAAGACCGGACGCGTGCTCAACTACGGCGACAAGGGCGACGAAAACCGGAAAGTCTGCAGCCTGTATCTTGCCCTGATGGAGAAGATGGGGGTGACCCTGAGCCACTTCGGCGACGCCGATGCACCGCTCGCGGGAATCTGATCCCCATCCGCGCGGGCGAGGATTTGGGCCAGGGAACCGCACCGCCCGGATTCGCCTTCCTGGCGCACCCGCGGCGCTTGTCCGAGTAAAATCCAAAGTACCGGATCATCTGGGCGCCATTGTCCGGGATGTGCTGGGAGAGCACGGCCAGAAAATCGACGGGAGCGAACACTTCGGAATTGCGGTTGATCTTCGGGTTCAGTCTTGACCGGTAGACGACGGTGTCGTGCGGGGATTCGAGGGTGATCTTCTCCACAGAGAAGGGATTGCGCAGGACGTACCGGCAGAGTTGTTCGCGTTCCGCGCGATTTTCCGGCGGTACTGAACGGCTCAAGTCCACGTTGAAACCCGAGTGCTTCCAGGTGCGCATCCGGGCGACAAGTCGGGGGGAGATGAATCTGGAACGGAGCAGTTCGGCAAAGATTCGCCTGCGGAAGAGTAATTCTGCTGCCGCAGAACGCGTTCTTGGAACAATCCCGACAGCTGGCTCCACTCTCAACCTGCCGGATGTCAGTAACGGGTATGGACAGGAATTTGCTTTTTGGGACTTCGCGGAAATCCTAGCCCCGGCCCGGCAGGGATTGGGCAATCCGGTTCCATCGCCCACGCGAAGATTGGCATCGTTCTCAGCGCTCCCAGGGGTCCACCCCGTTGTCGAGATGCGATGTGTGTTGGGCGAGCCACCAGACGTCCTTCTGGTTGGCTACCCTCCCATCATCGAGACGGCTGTAATCCGTGACTTTGGCCGAAAGTCCGGCCTTGTTGGGCCGCGGCGGCTGCACCCACCGGTGAATCTCCGCATGGCCGTCCAGGAACGAAAACGCTCCGGCATTGCCGTGAAAGCCCGCCGGATAGTCCACCCATCCCTGGGAGGCCGTGGCCGCAAAACTGTCGGGGATACGCACGCCAAACCCGCCGTCGTTGATGCTGGCGGGATGCTCATCGGTAAACACGAAGATCTGGCTCGGCCGAACGACGTCGGATTCCTTGGCGAAGACCCGCCACTTTCCCCCGGGATTGCTCGCTGAACCGCCCACGAGGGCGGCATCGAGCCAGTAACCGAGGGTGGGTCCGCCGTTGGACCACGTCCCCACCGCCTGGCTTGCCGAGACACTGCGAATCCGGGGCACCTTGCCCACGTTGGGCCGCTTGACCGTCGTCCAATCGCCCGGGCACCGGTAGATGCCAGGACTCTGGGTATACGGTCCGAGGACCGCCGTCTTAGGATCCAACAGGGTTTTGGGATCCCAGTTCGAAGGATTGGCATCCGTAAAGTCCACCGAGCCCTTCACCCAACCGTCGTTCCCGTAGGTGTTGGGCATGAAGAATCCCCGGTAGTCGTCGGCATAGAGCTGAAACGCCAGCTGGAGCTGTTTCATGTTGCTCATGCACTGGGTGCCCTGGGCGCGGATCTTCGCCTTGCTCAGCGCGGGGAGAAGCATCCCCGCCAGGATGGCGATGATGGCAATGACCACCAGCAGCTCGATGAGGGTGAAACCGGAGGCGCGCCGACACCGCGGGATGGGACGGTAGGTCTTCATGGCGATTCCCTCGTTTATCGGGGATTACTCCAGCACGCAAAGCCGGATTTCGCGAACTGAGAACGGGAAACCGGGGGCCCGTGAGGATGCCGATAATCGCGATGCCGACGAGGAGTTCGATCCGAGTGAAGGCGGGATACCCCGGTTGGAGGCGGCTGCCCTCTAAACCGGGGGGTGCCCCACCTGGTCGGGGAGTGGGACGAGGGAACACGACAACGGCTCTAGTTCGGCTTTTGCTGTCTCC
>JBGAPN010000281.1:0-6885 GCA_044221235.1 Limisphaerales bacterium | reverse complement strand
GGATTCCAGGAACGTCACCCGTCAGTTCAACACAACGGCCGGGCTCCTTCAAACTCACCACTTGGACAGAGCCCGAACCGTATCCGGTTCCCCAGGCCATCGCATGGCCGGATGGTTGGCTCGCAAATCCGATCGGCCGCAGTCCAGCCCTTAACGGTATGGATTCCCGCGGGACAACGCTCATGCCGCGAAGTTCGCTCACAAGAACCCGGTTGGATCCGTTCCAGTGACAAACCAGATTCGTTCCGAGTTTCCCCAAGAATTCGCCCGCAATTCCCAACTCCACGACCGTCAACGGTCCGTTGGGATGCCCCAAATCGACCAACTCGGCCGGTCCTTCGGATGGGCTTATGAGCAGTCGAGACTGATCCAACGGATGAACCTGGCCGACACCCAGATGTTCCGGCAGTCGAGAGTATCCGTCGGCCGCCACGTTTTCATCCACCCGCCATAGCAACAAGTCGCCGTTCTTGCTGGTGCTGGCGGCAATTTGGCCCGTGCCACTGACGGCTACTGCGTGGATTTCATCCGTGTGACCCCGAAGCACCCGAGATTCGGTCCATCGGTCCGTGGCCCAATACCGGATCGACTGATCCGAAGATGCCGAGATCAGGGACTTTCCGTCGTTCGAGAACGCCAGCTTACTGACCCAACTTGAGTGTCCATCCAGCCGGGCGAGGAACCGGCCCGTGGCGGCATCCCAGACCCGGATGGCTGAATCCTCGAAGCCCGACCCGGACACAACCACTGCCCCATCGGGCGACAGCGCCATCGCCGTCAGTCCCATGTCCCGTTCCCATCGTGTCCGCCATACTTCCCGGCCGGAGGGCACTTCAAGACACCGTATCAGATTCCGAGACCGGGACGGCTCGGAGTCGGCCAGATAAATCCGTTGATGATCCGGGGAAATTCGCGCAACTCCATGGACGTGGGAGTCTCCAAAGGTGGTGGGAAACATGCCCTCCACTTCGCCCGAGGGGACCTTGACCACCCACACCGCGTCTCCGGATGAAGGAATGGTTCCAGCCGAGATCACCAGCCTCGAACCATCCTGCGAGAAAGAGAGATCTCGAACGCTCCACGCACCCTGGACGGGCGGCTGCCACAGAATCCATTCCCGACCGTTGTCGAAATCATAGATCGAGACCGACCCTGCCTCGGAGGTTGCCGCCAACAGGTTGCCCGTCGGACCAAAGACGACATGCCCCTGATTCGATTGTTCCCGTCCAGTGAGGGCGCGACTCCAGCGACGCGCCACAATATCCCAAAGATCCACCCGGCCGTCATACCAGCCCACCGCAAGCCACGTTCCCCCTGGAGAGAGGCTGACGTCCGAACCCCGAACGGGACGATTCGTCAGCGACCAGACCGCATCGCTACGGGTCAACTGCCAAAGATACCGCCACTCCCAACCGCGAAGATCCAACTCGCCCGCTTTCGGCCGATGCCGATCCAGCAGTCTGCGGGCCCGCCCCAGGTTGTTCTGTTCCAACGCCCGTTGGGCCAGGTTGACATCCGCGGCGTACAGCAGGCGTCGCGACTGGTCCTCACTGGTGGATGCCTTACGCGCCTGGGCATCGGCTCGCAATTGTTCGGATTCTGCTGCCTTCTGCGCCTTCTGCGCCTTGATTCGCTCGGTCTCCTCGGCGATCCGAGCGGACAATTCCCCCTGATAGGCTAAATCCGCCTTACTCCAGGAAACCAACGCAATGATGAACCCCGACAGCAAGGAGACCGCAACGGCACCACCCGCGGCAAACGCGAGCCGATTTCTTCGGAAGGCCTTCTGGACGCGATAGACGTTGCTGGCGGGCCGGGCCAGAACCGGTTCGTTGGCCAAGTGCCGCTGGACGTCCGCCGCCAAGCCGATCGCCGTCTCGTAGCGTCGGCGACGGTCCTTTTCGAGACACTTCATCACGATCCAGTCCACGTCCCCCCGCAGGGCGATCGCCAGCTTCGAAACATCGATCCCACCCCGGCACTTCGCGACGGATGTCCGCTCCAAACCCTTCAACGACGACAGCCGGGTGCTCGGACGAATGGGCTCCCGTTCGCGGATGGTCTGGCGCATGGAATCCAGTCCCGCCCGGAGCATTTCCCGCGCATCAAACGGGGTCCGGCCCACCAGCAATTCATACAGCAGCACGCCCAAGGCGTAGATGTCACTGCGGGTATCAATGTCCAGGCCACTCATCTCGGCCTGTTCCGGACTCACGTACGCCGGAGTTCCGATGAACTGCTGGAACTGCGTGTGGATGGTTTTGTCCGTCAAATCACCCTGGGTGGCCTTGGCGATTCCAAAGTCGATCACCTTCGGGACCGGCACTCCGTCATGCAACGTCACCAGGATGTTCGACGGCTTGATGTCCCGGTGGATGATGCCTTTTTGATGAGCGTGCTGAATCGCCAAGCACACAGGGATGAACAGTTTGAGACGTTCCTCCGCAGACAGGTGGTTCTGGTCGCAGAACTGGGTAATGGCCTGTCCCCGAACCAACTCCATGACGAAATAAGGACGTCCCGTCCCGGTCGCCCCAGCGTCCAGCACTTTGGCGATGTTGGGATGATCCATCAAGGCCAGCGCCTGGCGCTCCGCCTCAAACCGGGCAATCACCTGCCGGGTATCCATGCCCAACTTGATGATCTTGAGGGCCACCTTGCGCTTAACCGATTCGCGCTGTTCGGCCACATACACCTCGCCGAAGCCGCCCTCCCCTAGCTTTTCCAGGAGTCGATACCGGCCAATCTGTGTTCCCGGTCCTTCCTCCGGCGCGGCAGGACCTGGGATTGCAACCGGGCTGGATTCCGATGACGGGAACGGCCGTGGCACGGGAAGCACAGGAAAGTGTTCAAACAGCGTACCGGCAGCGTCACTCGCTCGAAGCAATTCCTCAACACTCTCCCGGAGTTCCGGATTCCCCGCACACGCCTGGTCGAGATAGGCCGACCGGGCCGCAGGTGACCCGCAAAGCAATGCCGCCGAAAAAATAGTCTCTTCGGATTGATCGGCCTGTTTCATGGGGTCAGGACTCGCCATACCGCAGTCACATGCGCAACGCAGTCGGAAAAGGGATCATCAAAGTTGAAGCACACCAGGGACAGGACTCCAGTCCCTTCTCCTTCTCGCAGGGCGTATTTCGACACGGTCCTGTAGATCTTCCACCGCTCTGACCCGGGAGGTGGAACTCTGGGCCGAGGAACCTGTCGCAAAGCGTCGTGAAGTACTCCAGCCCTCTGGAGTTCATTTGCGTCACCTGTTTCCGACGCTTGCGGAACGCCGCGGCGCGCCGCCTCGGCCGCGACGAAACCGTGCTCGGCCCGCGTGAGGTAAATCTGGGTGGGACCAAGCCGCCGTCAGCGGCGTTCCCGAGGGACGAACCGGGACCATAGCGCAGGACATCCGTCGGCGTTGTCGTACGGGAATAGTTCGTCGACGTCTATATTTGCCACACACATATCGCGCCACACCTTTGTCAATCATGCGTTTGCCGCCTTCCCCAATGAAGGGCGCGGTGATCCAAGGCGTGAGGCGGTGGAACCATGCCCGTTGAATCCACCGCCGTTTTGAGAATCACCGGATGTGGTATGCCGGAGGGACGACGGCAGTGGGTTTTCGTGGATTCCACGCCGGCCTCCGGTTCAATGGACGGCATGAGTTCGCTCGAAGCCATCACCAGTATGCGCGGCGTCTGCAATCAGCTGAGCACCGGTATCACCAGCCTTCACGCGCAGGTTCCCAAGCTGGGTTCCCCTCCGGCGCAGGCGGAAATCATCAAGGCACTCTTCGAACTGACCAAGCAGGTCGAGGTGGTGAAGAAGCATCTCCTACGACTCGAGAAAGGCGACGGCTCGACGCTGGTATGAACGTCATCGGGACGCACTGACCGACGGCCGCGCCCGCCCCAGGGCCTCGACCACAAAGATCACCGGATACAGCCGCTCGTAATACCACAGTCGGGCGAAGTAGAGCCCGATGGGCGACGACTGACGCCACGTGCCGTCTTCGATCCGATCCACCAGCCACGCGGCCCCCTTCACCACGGCGGATTCCGTCCCGCGATGTCCCGCCAGGGCCGACACCGCGAGCGAGGTTTCTTCCACCGACGACCGGACTCCTGCATCGCCCCCCCATCCGCCATCCGCATTTTGAACCCGGAGCAGAAATTGGATTCCACGGCGGCACCCTTCGTCTGACGATCCTGGTGATCCCAGCTCCGGCTCGAACGCCCGCAGGACCTGTGCGGTGCCGTAGACCGGATTCTCCTGGCCTGCCGTGAACTCGTTGCCGAACCACAGCGGAGACCAGGCGCCGTCGGGATGCTGGCTCGACCTCAGATAGCGGAGCGCCTGTCCCATCGCCCGGCGCACCCGGCACGCCAGCGGGGAAGCCAGCGTCGGAAGCCACACCTGCCAGGCTCTCAAGGCATGCGCCGTGAGTTCCGGCGTGCTGCGGTCAAAGGGAAGCGTTCCCCAGCCGCGGCAGAAGGTGGGGATGCCGCCGTCGCGATTCTGAAGATCCAGGAGCCACTGCACGCCGGCCGCTGCGGCGCCCAGGACTCGGGCTTCGGGTTCACCCAATAAACGGAGGGCCAGCAGGGCGCCCGCCGTGTCGTCGGCGTCGGGCACGCCGCCAGGAAGGTCGGTCCACGCCCAGCCACCGGGTGCGGCACCCGTGTAGGGATGTTCCACGCGATACTGCTGCGCCAGGAGCCAGTTCTCCAGCGTCGACCGCGCGAGTGGATCCAGCACGCCGTCGCCGTCCAGCGTCCTGTCGACACTTCCAACCCCCGACGGATGCGTCGTGCCCAGCGCCTTGATCGACAGGGTGGTCACCCAGGTCGCCAGGTTCGTGTCGATAGGCCAGCTGCCGTCCGCCCGAACGGAGTGCCGCAGGAATCCGACGCCCCGCCGCGCAACGACATGATCCGACCGCCCCATGCCCGCCAGGCTCATGGTCACAAAGCTGGTCAGGGGCGTGGCTTCGAGGAATCCGCCGTTGGCCGGCTGCAATGTCGTCAGCACGTCCAGGGTTCGCTCGCGGCTCCAGTCACGGAGGGGATTCCACCGTCCGGACCGCTCGTGAATGACCTGTCCGATCGCGATCAGGGCCGGCAAGGCATAACTGACCACGGGCAGCCGGACCGCTCCGAACAGGCCTCGAGGCAGCGTTGCCAGTTCGAACGGCAGAGGCCGGACCCGCCGCCAGCCGTTCGGACCCAGGCGCCCGCTCAATGCCAGCATCATGGTGATGGGAACGCTGAAGGTGCGGTCCTTCCCGTAAAGCCGCTCGATGCTCGGCACCAGGTGTTCGACCGAACCGGCGGTCTGGACGATGTACCGGACCGCGCCGTCCATCGCGACGCCATGGACGCTATCCGCTTCCGCCGCTCCGAACGCCGCCCAGACGAGCGCCGTGGTGCTCAGGTTGCTCCGGCTGCGGACGGTGTCCCCCCAGCCGCCGTCGGCATTGGCATGGGTGGCCAGCCAGGCAAGGCCGTGTCGGATCAAGTCGGCATGGGCCACGCGATCCACAGACGCCAGCGCCGTCACCGCCGTCGCCGTCGACAACGCGCTGCTGCTCAATTCACCGGTCCAATGCCCGTCCGGATTACGCTCGGACCACAGCGCTTCCCGGGCCGTTCTCCAGGCCGCGTCCAGGCGGTCTTGCCGGCGGTTCCCGTTCACAGGCTCAGGTGGCCAAGGGCCAGCAGCCCGTAAAACGTGTACTCGGGATCGAGATGATCATCGGCCCAGTGTCCGTGGAACCCACCCTCGGCCGACCACAGGGTGTCAATGAAGTCCAGACACCGCTCATGGACGTCACTCGGCAGACGGCACTCGAGACAGGCCAGCGCGTGCAATGCGGTCGCCGTCGACAACAGATCGGGCAACGGAGCTCCCGGCACGGCGAGAAAACCACCGCCCGGATGTTCCTGCTGGAAGAGCCAGCGTCCGACCGCCGGATTCACGGGAAATCCCAGATGCCGGATGAGCGTGACCGCTCCGGCCGTCGCGTTGAGAGAACCTGTGGGAAGTCCCGGCGCATTGCTCCACGCGCCATCCGGAGTTTCCAGGCGCTTCAGGCTGCGGATCAGGTCCAGGACCCGCGGCGGGGTTCGCCCCAAATCCTGGTACGCGCCGAGGGCGACGAAGGCTCCGTAGGCGGTTCCGTGCGCCAGGTGGCGATCGCCTTCATATCCACCCTCCGGCCTGCGGAACGCTTCGATGCGCGACAGGAGGGCGTCGGCCAGCGAGGTCGGAACCGGCTCCCCGCCGAGGGCCGCCCAGCACCGGGCCAGCGCGCCGAGGTGCACGAAATCCAGTCCGGCGCCGTCCCCGAATCCCGCGAGCCACCGGCGGGTCCGTTCGGCGGGAACCGGAACCTCCAACGCCTGGGCACCGGCCAGGGCGAAGATGGTGTAATAGAGGTCCGGCTTGCCGGCGCGATCCCCGGCGGCGCCGTCGTCATTGAACTGACGCCGATAAAACTCCCGGACGAGATCCGTCGAATCCGCCAACAATCGCGGCGCCAATCGGGCCACCTGCAACAACTGGAGCCGGAGACTCACGCGACCGCCGCCGGAACCACCTCGGCGAGGCGTTCCGCCGCATTCTTCTGCTCCTGCTCCTTGCACCAGCCCTTGATCTCGACGTCGTTGAAGATCTTGCCCACGACCCGGCGCAGCAGTCCCTTGAGGCTCGGATGCTCCAGGGCGCCGAGGGAGCGGATGGCCTCCTCCTTGTAGCTTTCGAGCAGCAGCTGGCAGCGTTCGTCGGCCTTCAGCTCGCGGTACAACGTCTCCACCTGCCGGGTGTCGGGCTGGATCTCACGGCGCCACAGCCGATCGAGAAACTCGCGGCGCTCGCCTCCCGCCCGCTCGCGGG
>JBGAPN010000280.1:0-6898 GCA_044221235.1 Limisphaerales bacterium | reverse complement strand
GAGGGTTGAGGACCGCCTGGGCGGAGCTTGCCGCGCGCTGGAGTTGCTTTCGCCGCAGAATATTCTCGACCGGGGATACTCGATGACCTTCGACGCCGCCTCAGGTCGGCTGGTTCGCGACGCGAGCGACATGGTGGAAGGTCTCCGACTGCGAACCCGCGTTTCGCGTGGGGAGTTCCAATCCGTGGTGAATGTCCCGGACGGCGCCACCGCCATCCCGGCGAAGTCGTCGATCCCATGAGCGAACCCTTTCTACGGCGGGCGATCGAACTGGCGCGGGAGGGAATGCACGCCGGGAAGGGAGGACCGTTTGGTGCCGTGGTGGTTCAGGGCGGAACCATCGTTGGAGAGGGAAGCAATGAAGTGACCTCCACCCCCGATCCCACCGCCCACGCAGAGATGGTGGCCATACGGAAGGCGGCGAAACGACTTGGCCGTTACTGGCTTGACGACTGCGATCTCTATACGAGCTGCGAACCGTGTCCCATGTGTCTGGCGGCCATCCTTTGGGCACGGATTCCGCGCGTGCATTATGCCGCGAGCCGGACGGACGCGGCTGACGCCGGGTTCATCGACGAGCACGTCTACGACGTGTTTGCTGGTCGTGCGTCCGCGAGAGGCCTTCGCTTACGGCAGGCGCTGCAGGAGGAGGCCCGGAGCGTATTTGAGGAATGGAAGCAGTCCGGCCAATACCGCCGGTATTGATCCGCGGTCCGGCCGACTCACGCCCTTCCGCCGAAGCTGACGTGGTCGTCGACGTCGAGGAGATCCATCCAGGTGTTGATGTCCTCCCGCTGGGTGGAAAACTCGCGGACGGCCTTGGAGAAATATTCCAGCGTTTCCGCATCGCTGTCCGGAGGACGATGGAGATGGAATTCGGACCACGTCTGGACCTCCCAAGGGTCATGCGGTTTTGGGGCGTTGGCCCGGATCCACTCCAATATCTCTCCGTCGCCCTTGCCTGTGGCCAGTTCGGCCTGAAGGGCAGCCGGGTTGATTCCGGTAAAGCGGAAGAAATGCTGGTCAAGAGGGCAGGCGTATTTGTAGTCGCCCACTTTCCCGGCGAGTGACGCCCGGCCCTTGTCCAGAATCCGGGGCAGGAGCACGTATCCGCCAAGCCGGCAACGGGGACTGCGCGGCGGGCGCTGGGTGAGGTCAGGAGCATTCATGGTTTTTCAATGGGTTCATCAGGAAGCCGGCGCCGGGGCGGTCGAATTGGGCACCCGGTGTTGGACGCGAGTGTCCCGGGTCGTAAAGCGTTGGACCAGTTTCATGACCACCACATAAAAGACCGGCGTCAGGAAGAGTCCGAAGAACGTCACTCCGATCATGCCGGCGAACACCGCCACGCCCATCGCCTGCCGCATCTCAGCTCCGGCGCCAGTCGAAGTAACCAGCGGGAAGACGCCGGCAATGAAGGCAATGCTGGTCATCAGGATCGGGCGTAACCGCAGTCGGCACGCCTCGAGGGCGGCCTGCACGACGGGAAGACCCTCATGCTGTTTCTCACGGGCAAACTCAACGATCAGAATGGCGTTCTTGCAGGCGAGTCCCACCAGGACGATGAGCCCGATCTGGGTGAAGATGTTGTTGTCTTTGCCGTGCCACATCACCCCTACCATCGCACTCAGGAGGCACATCGGGACGATCAGGATGATCACCAGCGGAAGGCTGAAGCTTTCGTACTGGGCCGCGAGAACGAGGAACACCAGGAGGATGCAGAGCGGGAAGATGTAGATGGCCGTATTCCCGGCGATCCGCTGCTGGTAGGCGAGTTCGGTCCACTCGAATCCCATTCCCGGAGGCAGGCTCTGCTTCACCAGTCCCTCGATGAACGCCTCGGCCTGACCGGAGCTGTATCCGGGTGCTGGAGCGCCATTGATTTCGGCAGCGGGGTGGCCGTTGTACCGCATGACACGGTCGGGACCATATGATTCGTGGACCCGCAGCAGGGTTCCCAGGGACACCATCCGTCCATTTTCATTCCGCGTCTTTAGCCGGGTAATGTCCTCCGGATGGGTTCGGAAGGGTGCGTCGGCCTGTGCGATCACCTGGTACGTTCGACCGAATCGATTGAAGTCATTGACGTAGAGCGATCCCAGGTAGACCTGCATCGTCTCAAACAGGTTCTGCAACGGGACACCCATGGACTTGGCCTTCTCGCGGTCCACATCGGCGTCGAGTTGGGGTACATTGATTTGGTACGTCGAATAAACCGCCTGAAGGACGTTGGTCATGTACGATTGTCCAACAATTCCCCACGTCGTGCCGTAGAGCGCCTCCTGACCCAGGCCGTTACGGTCCTCCAGGAATAGTTTGAACCCGCCTCCGGTGCTGAGCCCGTTCACCGGTGGTGCATTGATTACCAGGGTCCGTGCTTCCTGGATCTCCGAGAATGCGGCATTCAGTTTCGCGGCGATGGCTGAAGCCGATTGATCCGGGCTTCGTCGCTCCTCGAATGGTTTGAGACAGATGAAGGCGATTCCGGAGTTGGGGCTGGCGGTGAACCCGTTGGGGGACAGACCCGGAAAGGCCACCGAGGACGCCACCCCGGGAGTTTGCAGGGCAATGTCGCTCATCCGCCGCACCACCTCGTCCGTCCGGTCCAGGGACGAGGCGTCCGGGAGTTGGGCAACGCAGATCAGGTACTGTTTGTCCTGGTCCGGAATGAACCCCCGGGGAACGCGGTTGAAGACATCCACTCCCAAGGCCACCAGTCCCACATAGACCACCAACGCCAGGCCACTGAGGCGGATGATCCGGGCGACACCGAGAGAGTACTCTTGGGCAATCCAGGTGAAAAACCGGTTAAACGGCCGAAAGAACCACCCAAACAGGGTTTCGAGAATCCGGGTCACCCGATCCTTGGGAGCGTGGTGATCCTTGAGCAAGACGGCCGCCAGAGCTGGGGACAGGGTCAGAGAATTCAGCGCCGAGATCACCGTGGAGATGGCGATGGTGATGGCAAACTGTTTGTAGAATTGACCCGTCAGTCCACTGATGAAAGCCGTCGGGATAAACACGGCGCAGAGGACGAGGGCGGTGGCGACGATGGGGCCTGTGACTTCGGTCATGGCTTTCTCGGTCGCGGCCAGCGGGGAAAGTCCCAGGGCGATGTTTCGCTCGACGTTCTCCACCACCACGATGGCGTCGTCGACGACGATTCCGATGGCGAGGACGAGTCCGAACAGTGAAAGCGCATTGATACTGAACCCGAATGCGCTCATTACGGCGAAGGTTCCCACCAATGAAACCGGTACCGCTGCAAGGGGAATGATGGATGCCCGCCAGGTTTGCAGAAACAGGAGGACCACCAGGACCACCAGGAGGATCGCTTCGAACAGCGTGTGGACCACGGCATCGATGGACTTGGAGACGAAGACCGTCGGGTCGTACACCACCGCATAATCCAGCCCGGCGGGGAAATTCTTCTTCAGGTCAGCCATCGTCTCCCGAACGCGACGGGACAGTTCGAGAGCATTGCTTCCGGGCTGCTGGAAAATCGGAATGGCGACGGCGGACTTATTGTCGAGACGCGAGCGGAGGGCGAATTCGCCGGCGCCGAGTTCAATTCGAGCCACATCCCGGAGACGGACTGTTTCGCCGTTGGAACCGCTCTTGACAATGATGCGCCCGAATTCCTCCTCGGTGGTGAGACGTCCCTTGGCATTGATCTGGAGTTCCAGGGCGACCGGTGAGGAGACGGGTTGCTGGCCCACCGCGCCCGCGGCGACCTGGATGTTTTGTTCACGAATCGCTCCAATGATGTCGCTGGCCGTCAGGTTGCGCGCCGCAACCTTGTCCGGGTCCAGCCACACCCGCATGGCGTAATCTCCAGACCCAAAGATCTGCACTTGTCCAACGCCGGGAATGCGGGCCAGCACGTCCTTGACCTGAAGGGTTCCGTAATTTCGGACGTACACGTCGTCATACCGCCCGTCCGGCGAAAACAAGTGGACGACCATGGTAAGATCGGGAGTCGACTTGATGGTCAGCACTCCCAGTCGCCGAACTTCTTCGGGCAGCTTGGGAAGGGCTTGGGAAACCCGATTCTGGACGAGCACCTGGGCCTGATCGATGTCGGTCCCAAGCTTGAAGGTCACCGTCAGGGTCATGACCCCGTCACTGGTGGCCTGAGAAAACATGTAGAGCGAATTCTCCACCCCGTTGAGCTGCTGCTCGAGCGGCACGGCAACCGTTTCGGAAATGGTCCGCGGATTGGCGCCCGGATAAACGGCGCGCACGACAATCTGCGGTGGGACCACTTCCGGGTATTCGGAGACCGGAAGCCGAAAGAGGGCAATCAGGCCGACCAAAAAGATCAGGGTCGAAAGGACGCCCGCGAAAATGGGGCGCCGGATGAAGTAGTGGCTGAAGTTCATCGCTGGCGATGGACGCGTCGGAAAGCGGAAGAGGCGCGATTCAGTGCCTGGCCAAGGCCGGGGAGTTAGTGAGCGGCTGGGGCGTTACCGGCATGCCCGGTTGGACCCGCATGAGGCCATTGACGACCACCCGTTCACCGGGTTGGAGTCCCGACTGGACCACGCGTTTGCCGTCCACGGAGCGTCCCAGGACCACCGGGCGATACGCGACGGTGTTCGACGGCGTCAACGTGAGCACGAACTTCTGGCTTTGGTCCGTCCCGATGGCGGTTTCACTCACGAGGAGCGCCGGGATCCGTCCACTCCCCGGGATCCGCAGGCGGGCAAACAAGCCGGGGATGAGGGAACCGTCGGAATTGGAAAACTGGGATCGGACCAGAAGACTCCCGGTGGCCGGATCCAGGCGGTTGTCGATGGATTCGACAAACCCACGGCGGACAAAGTTAGTCTCGTTGGCCAATGCCATCTCCACTTCAATCTGTCCCGCGGAGTTGGTGGACAGGGCTCCCTGGCGCAACAGGGCGCGAAACTTGAGGAGGCTCTCCTCATCCATGTCCGCATAGGCATAGATGGGATCGACACTGACGAGGGTGGTGAGGAGTGTGGTGAATCCATCCACACCACTGACGTTGTTTCCAACGGTGACCAGGGCCCGGCTCACGCGGCCGTCAACCGGCGCCCGGACCGTGCAGTATTCGAGGTCAAGGCGTGCCGTTTCACGTGCGGCCTCCGCCGCCTTCAAGGCAGCTTCCGCGTCTGTTCTGGCCCAGCGACGCTGGTCCGCTTCCTCGATCGAGATCGCCTGGGTTTTATGCAGGGTTTCCGCCCGCTGGGCTTCGCGGCTGGCGATGTCCAGGCGTACCCGGGCCCGCTGGACCTCCGCTTCCGCCCGGTCCAACAGAGCCTGCTTGGGACGCGGATCAATCACGAACAGAACATCTCCTTTTTTGACCCATTGACCGGCTTGAAACCGGACTTCCGCCAGGTAGCCCGATACCCGCGGTCGAATCTCCACTGATTCCGGGGCATCCAGGCGGGCTGTGAAGTCGTCGTAGTGGACGATGTCCCGGAGTTCGACGGGTGCCACGGTGACCGTCGGCGGCGGTGGGACTGCCGATCTCTGGCTCGAAACGGCGCGGTTGCATCCGGCCAACAGCAGAATGCCGCCCGACAGGGCCAACACTGGGAGGAAATTCATGGCGTGGGCAAATCGGCTCAGGCGGCGAGTGCGATTTGTCGTCCTCCCAACAGCCGGCGCTGACGCTTCGACCAATCCCGGGCCAGAGCGACCTTCTCTTCCAGAAGCGTGGGAAGGAAGAGGGCGGGGAAAGGAGTCAGCGTGGCCAGGGCGTCTGCCTCATGAACCGCCTGATGAATCAGCGACTTCGGGAGTTCGCTGCCGGATTGAAGAGAAAGCTTGGACAGGAACTGGCTTTTATACGCGGCGATCCATCGCTCGCAGTCCTCAGACAACGGGCGTGGGGTTAGTTCCGTAAACGTGGTGGGTTCGAGATATCGAGGGGATTCGTAGTTCATCGCGGTTCAAAGATTGATTGTTGACCGGTCGTCTACCGGTATCAAAACGTGGGGTCTTCCTGGAGACTGTCAAACGGGAACTTCAAACGGACCGAGGGGCGTTCAACAGCCGGAGGACGGCGGGTTGGAGATCCCGCAGGACCTCCGGGTCGTTCTGGACTTTGGCTTGTAGCAACATTCCCATGGCGGTCGACGCGAGCAGCGTGGCCGCCGCCCGGACATCGTCCACATCAATTAGCCCGGCACGCTGGGCATCGGCAATGGCACTTTCGAGGTAACGCAACCCTCGCCCCATCAATTCCTCGGACTTGGCCCGAAGGCGGTCATCGAGAGTGGCCAGTTCGCTTCCGACGTTGGCATAGGGACACCCGCAAACGTGCCCAACTCGTTCAAAATTAGACTTCTGTAACTCGTAGATTTGGTAACACCAGCGTTTCAGGCGTTCCAATGGAGGAACCTGGGGAGAGAAGATGGCATCCAGCGATGGACGCTTGGATTCCCAGTGTCTCTCGTAGGCGGCCAGCGCGAGATCGGCCTTGGACGGAAAGAAGTGGTAAAAACTCCCCTTCCTGACGTCCGCCCGATGGCAGATGTCATCCACGCTGACGCTGCCGTAGCTATTCGACCAGATGAGGTCGATGGCGGCGGCGAGCAATCGCTCGCGGGCATCACTGATACGGCCCATGAAAGGTAACAGTTCCGAGGTTCTGAGGACGGATAGAGGAACTGTACCGAATAGTCAACTTTGGATCTTGAACCGGAATCCTCGATTCAGGCACGGCCCACAGCGACCATCGTCTCTTCCAGGATCTGGAGACCCTCCTCCAGTTGGCGTCGGTTCAGATTCAAGGCGGGGAGGAAGCGGATGACCTGGTTGCCGCTGGGAATTGTAAGGACACCGGCCTCATGCAGCCGGTTGACGAACTGCAGGCTGGCCGGCTTGTCGGTGGTGGCGAAGGCCGGGATGGATTCCCGAGGCT
>JBGAPN010000279.1:0-6906 GCA_044221235.1 Limisphaerales bacterium | reverse complement strand
CCGGGAAGGTCCCACTCCAACCACACCATGACGAAGGGAATGGTGTTGAAGAGCGCGTGGGCGACGATCGAAGCGAGAAGGTTTCCGGTGCGCCGGTAGAGCCAGGTCAGGAACAGTCCCAGCAGGAACAACGGAAGAAAGGCGGCGACGTTGGCGTGGATCAGGCCAAACACCAGGGACGTCCCCACCCAGGCCAGCTTCGGGAATCCGGCATCGCGCAGGACGGGGAAAAACAGACCGCGGAACATCAACTCCTCAACCACAGGGGCAAAGACCACGGCGAAAAAGCCGATCACCAGCCGTCCCCCCCAACCGGATTCCACCAGAAGTTTCACGGCCGACTGGGTCTCCGGCTCAAAGCCACATCGCTGCAGAACTTCGGCGACGCCGGCGTGGACGCCATAGACGGCAGGCGCAGCCGCCAGGATTCCGGCCACGGCCAATCCCAACGCCGCGCCGGGGGACTGCGCCAACCCAAACGCCTCTACCCAGGTACGATGTTCCCTCCGGAGCAGCCAGGTTACCGCCACCAATCCAGACCCGTGGAACCCCAACGCCGCGGCGACCAGCAACATCAACGGCGGGATGCCGCCTCCCCGTTCCTTGAAGATCGCCGACACCAGGGTCATCGCGGCCATGACCACGAACCAGCACCAGACGACTCCCAGCGTGGCCTTGAGAACATACTCGGGACGCCAGTCCTTCCTCGACAACACGGGCGGCAGTGAACGTCGAAGGCGGCCCGTTGGAAACCCGATTCGTTTCGTTTCTGCGATTGGCGCCAACGGGAGAAGTGATAGCCTAAAACCGCGAACCGGGATTCACCCCCCGGTTCCATCTGTTACTCCACCATGTCCACCTCCCCATCCCACACTTGGCGTTTCTTCCGCGCGGGCGGATTCGACCAGGTCAAACTCGAGTCCGGCGCCGACCTCCTGCATCTCGATCAGCTCGACCAGAAGCTCTGGACCGCCCTGGCGTGTCCCGTCCGCGGATTGGAATTCGATCCCCAGACCCTGGCCTTGATCGATACGGACAAGGATGGGCGGGTTCGTGCCCAGGAATTGATGGCCGCAATCCGGTGGGCGGGCTCCCTCCTCAAGAACCCGGACGATCTCGTCAAAAACTCGGGGGCGGATTCCCTGGCGCTTTCCGCCATCGCCGACACGACGCCGGAAGGGGCAACGATTCTGGCCTCAGCGCGGGAAATCCTCGGCAACCTCGGAAAGAAGGACGCCAGCGGCATCTCCGTCGCCGACACCGCCGACACCGCCCGCATTTTTTCCCAGACGGCGTTCAACGGAGATGGGGTCATCGTCCCGGAATCCGCGGGCACCGACGAGGCGCTGCGCCAGGTGATCCTCGACATCATCGCCACCCACGGGTCGGTTCCCGACCGCTCGGGCCGGGCCGGCATCGACCAGGCCCGGATTGATACCTTCTTTGCGGACTGCGCCGCCTACGATGGCTGGATCCGGAAGTCCGAAGACAGCGCCTCGGGAATTCTCCCGCTCGGAGACAAAACTCCCGATGCCGTGGCCGCCTATTTGGCCGTGCGCGCCAAGGTCGATGACTTCTTCGGCCGGTGCCGCATCGCCGCCTACGACGCCCGGAGCCTGCCGTTGTTAAATCGCAAGGAGGAAGAATACCTCCCGATTGCCATCAAGGACGTCACCCTCAACGCCGCGGAAATCGCCGGGTTCCCGCTGGCATCCGTCGCACCGGGAAAATCCCTCCCGCTCAAGACCGGCTTGAACCCGGCGTGGGCCGGGGCCGTGTCCGCGCTCGACTCCCAGGTGATCACGCCGCTCCTCGGAGCCCGGACCGAACTGACCGAAGCGGAATGGGCCACCGTCGCCGGGACACTGGCCGCCTACCTGGCATGGACAGCGACCAAGACGGGTAACGCCGTCGAAAAGCTGGGACTGGCCCGGGTTCGTGCATTGGTTGCAGGATCGGCAAAGGAATCGGTCACGGCATTGGTTGCACAGGACAAGGCGGAAGAAGCCAAGGTCAACGCCGTCGAAAAAGTCGACCAGTTGGTCCGATTCCACCGGGATCTTTACCGCCTGTGCCTGAATTTCGTCAGTTTCAAGGATCTGTACGATGGCGGTGAAGCGGCAATATTCCAGGTGGGCACGCTCTATTTGGACCAGCGGTCCTGCACGCTGTGTCTGGCGGTGGAAGACGCCGGAAAGCATGCCACGATGGCGGCCCTGGCCGGAACCTACCTCGCTTACTGTGATTGTGTCCGGCGCGGTACGGGCGAAAAACTGTCCATCGTCGCGGCGTTCACCGATGGGGACAGCGACAACCTGATGGTGGGCCGGAACGGCATCTTTTACGACCGCAAGGGACGTGATTACGACGCCACCATCACCAAGATCATCGACAATCCCATCAGCCTCCGACAGGCCTTTTGGTCACCCTACAAGAAATTTGTCCGGATGCTCGAGGAACAGGTCAGCAAGCGGGCGGCGGCCGCCGATGCTGCCTCCACTGAAAAGCTTGCGGCGGCCGCGACAGCGGCCAGCACGGCCGACAAGGCGGGAGCCGCGGCCGCACCGGCGCCACCGAAGAAGATGGACGTCGGCACCGTGGCCGCGTTGGGCGTCGCGTTCGGCGCCGTGGGCGCCTTCTTTACCGCCCTGATCGGGTACGTCACCGGGATCATCCAAATGGGGCCCTTCGCGATCGTGGGAGCCGTGATTGGCGTCATTCTGCTCATCTCCGGACCGTCCATGATCCTGGCCTTCATCAAGCTTCGAAAGCGCAACCTGGGGCCTCTGCTCGACGCCAACGGATGGGCGGTGAATTCCAGCGCCCGCGTCAACGTGCCCTTCGGCACTACCCTCACTGGCGTGGCCAAACTCCCGCCGGGGTCCCAGACCGACCTGGCGGATCCGTTTGCCGAAAAACGCCGTCCGTGGGGTTTCTACCTGGTCCTCCTGCTGGTGATCGTCGCCCTGTTCAAATGGTACGCCGGCGATCTCAACGGCTATTTGCCTGAAGGACTCTCCAATAAATCGATCCTCGGAAAACTGGCACCGCAACCCAAGGAGACTGGAGCCAAGGACGGGGCCTCCAAGACGCCAGAGGCATCCAAGTAGGACTCCAATCCCGGTCTCCCTCTCGCCTCTCCCGTCGGGGGTCCATCCCCCGGCGGGTGGGGATGCGCTTCGCCTTTTTCACGCGCGGGTTTATCGTTGCCGTCACGTGAACACCACTAATGCACCCGGCGCCCCGGTGCGTCCTGCCAACCGTCTGGCCCGTGAGAAGTCACCCTACCTGCTCCAGCACGCCCACAATCCCGTGGACTGGCACCCGTGGGGTGACGAGGCCTTCAACCGGGCCCGAAAGGAAAACAAACCCATCTTCCTGAGCATCGGGTATTCGACCTGCCACTGGTGCCACGTGATGGAACGGGAGTCGTTCGAAAACGGAGCCATCGCCCAACTGCTCAACGAGCATTTCGTCAGCATCAAGCTGGACCGCGAAGAACGGCCCGACGTGGACAAGATCTACATGACCTTCGTGCAGGCGACCAGCGGGGGCGGCGGCTGGCCCCTGAACGTCTTCCTCACGCCGGACTTGAAGCCGTTCTACGGCGGAACCTACTGGCCACCCGAGCCCCGATATGGCCGTCCGGGCTTTCCGCAGATCCTCCAACGCATCGCGGAACTCTGGAAGACGCAGCACGCCGACGTTCTGACCTCAGCCTCCGACATCACCGGCCGACTGCAGTCGATGGCGACCTATGACGCCCACAACGCGTTTCCTGCCGGCGAACGGGAGCTGCACGGGGCTGGTCAGACCTTCCTTCACGAGTACGACCCGGTCCATGGAGGGTTCGGAACGGCACCCAAGTTTCCCCGGCCGAGCCAGCCCCTGTTTCTCCTCCGCTACGGCCTCCGGTTCGGGGAGGCGGACGCGGTCAAAGCCGTGCACCACACCTGCGAGGCCATGGCCGCAGGAGGACTCTATGACCAGTTGGGCGGCGGATTCGCCCGATACTCCGTGGACGAGCGCTGGCTGGTCCCGCATTTCGAAAAAATGCTCTACGACCAGGCTCAGCTGGTTCAGCTGTTCTTGGAGACCTATCAGGTGACCGGTGACGCCCGCCTCGCCGACGTCGTCCGCGGTACGATCCAGTACGTCGCCCGGGATCTGCGGCATTCCGAGGGCGGGTTCTATTCCGCGGAGGATGCCGACAGCGAAGGCAAGGAAGGCCGGTTCTACTGCTGGACGCTGGCGGAATTTCAGCAGCGGTTGAGCCCTGCCGAATGCGCCGTCGCCACGCGGTACTTCGGGGTCACCGAGAAGGGCAATTTCGTGGATCATTCCGATCCCGCCCCTTTGCCCAATCAGAATGTCCTGAGCATCGCCGATCCCAAACTCACGCCGGAGGAAAAGCTGCTCCTCGATTCGGCCCGTCGAAAGCTGTCCGAGGCCCGCGCCCGCCGGATTCGGCCCCACCTCGATGACAAGGTCCTCGCCTCGTGGAATGGCATGATGCTCGGCGCCGTCGCCCGCGCTTCCGTCATCCTGGGTGAACCCGCCTTCCGAGAGCTGGCGGAACAAAACTTGTCCTTCCTGAAGACCAAACTCTGGAATTCCGCCACCCAGACTCTTCACAGCCGCTGGCGGGACGGCGAGCGCGACGAGGTCCAACTGCTCGACGCCTACGCCCAACTGCTGTCCGGAGTCACCGATCTCTACGAGGCCACGCTGGATCCGCGGCACCTGCAATTTGCCGTCGAGCTGGCGGAGGCGCTGATGAAACGGTTCTACGATGTGGAGTCGGGCGGATTCTGGCAGACGGCCGCCGATGCGCCCCATCTGCTCTATCGGAACAAAGAGGACTATGACGGCGCGGAGCCGAGCGGAAACAGCGTCGCGACCCTCACCCTGCTTCGACTCTCGGCCATATGTGATCGCCCGGATTGGAAGGCCGCCGCGGAGAAATCCATCCGCCTGTTCGCGCAGCGACTGCACCAGTATCCCCAATCCGTGCCCCACCTGTTGATGGCCCTCGATTTTGTTCTTCAAGAGCCGCGCCGCGTGGTGTTGGTGGGTGACTTCACCTGCGGCAGCACGGAATCCCTGCTCCGCGCCGCTCACAGTGTATTCCAGCCGCACCGGGTCATCCTCGGCAACCAGGGCCCCGTCGAGGCGTTCGCCCGGACCCTTCCGGTCAACGAGGAGTACACCCAGGCTTACTGCTGCACCGGCACCGCCTGTCAGCCCCCGACCCGCGACCGGGACGTCCTGCGCCAATTCCTCCGCAACAAGGACCAATAGGGCGGCAGTTCATGACCCAAGTTGCCCCAATGAGCCCCGGTCCGTCGCTCACCCGATTGAGCGACCTCGGCGGCGTATCCGTCCTCCGGCCTTGTCGGCATAGGGCGCCATATCCGACAGGATCCATTTCGGAACGACGCCTTGAAGAGGACTTCCGGAAATTCCGATCTGCGGTGATACCTATACACCGACAGCCCCAGTCGGATATTGCGGGATCGGCCTGTCGGGCCAGCGTCGTAAGAAAGGACTCGACAATATGTTACGTCAGCGACAGCGTCGCGATGATATTAATAACCCGATGAATATTCGTCGGTGAATCAGAAAGTTCGGACACGTAGCTCCTGCCGATGATCTCATTCATCATCCCTGCACACAACGAAGCGGCTTGGATTGGCCGGACACTCGGGGCCATTCGCACAGCGGCGGAGTCGGTCAGAGAGCCATACGAAATGATCGTGGTGGACGACGCGTCCACCGATGAGACGGCCCGACTGGCCAAGGACTCAGGCGCCTCAGTAATCCAGGTCTCCCATCGGCAGATCGCCGCAACTCGAAATGCAGGGGCGAGGATGGCCAAAGGTGACGTTTTCTTTTTCGTTGATGCCGACACCTTGGCGAACGCTGAGGCAGTGCAATCAGGGTTGGACGCCTTGCGGGGCGGTGCTGTCGGCGGCGGGTGTCTGGTGCGTTTTTACGAACCGGTGCCCCTGTGGGCCAGGGCGGCGTATGCAGTTGCTGATCGAACCGCCCGGGTCTTCAGGATGGCAGGAGGCTGTTTCCTGTTCTGCACCCGGCGGGCCTACGAAGCGACGGGCGGCTTTTGTGAGCGATATTTCGCGGCCGAGGAAGCTGTCTTCGTGCGTGCGCTGAAGCAGCACGGTCGCTTCATCGTGGCGAAGCCCACCGTTTTGACCTCGGCCCGCAAACTCCACGCCTTTTCAACGTGGGAGATTCTGCGCGAGTCCTGCCGCTGGCTGTTGTGTGGACCGGAAGCCTACCGGCAGCGCGATGGCCTCGATTTTTGGTATGGACGGCGAGGAAAAGATTGATCGAGAGGTGATGGAGATCTGGCCGAAAATTAAAAGGTGTATTGCTGCGGAACGAGACGGAGCCAGTACTAACACCCGTGGTTGAACAAGCCGAGGGAGAGTCGCGGTAGCGAGGAGGGGTCCTTTGGAGTGCGGTGGTAGAGCGAAACGGAGACGCCGCTTTCCAACCCGCTACCGCGAGCGAGGGGTGAAATGGCCACGCCGGGATCACTCCATCCGCAGGACGCTGAGAAGGCGGTGGCACGGACCACCGCACTCCATAGGGCGGTCGATCCTGTGTTGTGCGGGCGCAGCTCATGCGGTGGGAGGGACTGATACAGCCGCGGCCACCGGTGGCCCGCGCTGGCAATAGGTGGGAGTCAGGAGATGGAAGAGTCCCATCGGCTGATGGCAGCGGGGACAAAGGGGAACCGGCGTGGGATAGAGGTAGGGATGGCGTGGTTAGCGCCACCCCTCCCTCCGAACCGGACAGGCGGATTTCCCGCATCCGGCTCTCCGGTCAGTGGGGTCTCGGTGAGACTAACCGTATTCGCAGGAGCCGTGTTCCAGACTGAAC
>JBGAPN010000278.1:0-7222 GCA_044221235.1 Limisphaerales bacterium | reverse complement strand
CTAGCCCATGGCAACCACGGCACGACAGACTGTCCGAATCCTCGGCCTCGCCGGGGTGCTGCTGGTGGGATGGCATGGTGCGGTCCGCTGGTTGCCGCGACCCGAACTGGCCGAGACGAACTACGTGGCCAATCGACTACGAATCGAGCGTTGGATGGGCGGTTCGACCGCGTCGAACGTGATCGTGGGAACCTCCATTGGAGGGCGTCTCCTGCCGGCCTACTTTGAGGGGACGCGACTCGGAAGCGTCGCGAACCTCGGTCTCGACGGGGCCAACCCGGACACCGGCCTGACCCTTGCACTGGCAAGACCCACTCCACCCAGGGTCCTTTTTCTGGAAGTCCATCGATTGATTCTGCCACCGGGGCAGAATGACCGGCAGCTGCTGGCGCTGGCGGAAGGTCCGGGTCTGGCACTTGCCGAGTGGATGCCGTCCACCCGTGCGGACTCGCGCCCGAGCACCGTGCTGTATGGAATCTTGAAACGCCGGCAACAAGGCGGAGACGCGGCTTCGAACCTTCCGCGAGGACCAGGGGGAACGGTGGCAGGACCGGCGGCCGATCCACAGTGGGCCGAGAGGATTGGAAGGAAAGTGAAGGCGCTTCAGGACCGTGGAACGCGGGTGGTCCTGCTTCGCCTGCCCGTGGGGCGCGAGAATCCGGCCAGTCCAGAAGAAGTGGGAATTGCCGAAGACGCATCGAAGCGGCTGGGCCTGCCGCTGGTGGATCTGTTCCGACGCTCTGTTCGGGAAGGGGCTCCCCTCCAATATACGGATGGCCTACACCTGTCCCCGGCAAGTGCGGCGACACCTGTCCCCGGCAAGTGCGGCGACGGTGGCACGATGGCTTGCCGAAGAGCCGTTGTGAGTTTCGGGCGGGACGGGTCAGAATCAGGAGCGGATCCCCCAGCAAAAGGGATCCGAGGGATCCAACCGGAATCGGCAGTCGCCATTGACATGGGCTGAGCCCGTAATCGTTGGGAGCACCTCGCCCTTGGACCGATCGAGCCAGCGGAAGGAACCGGCAAACGTCGAACCCAGTATGCTCTCCTGGATCCACTCCTCACCTTCGTCCAACAACCCATCGGCGGCGAGGCAGGCCAGCTTGGCGCTGGTGCCCGTTCCACAGGGGGAGCGGTCATAGGCCTTTCCGGGACAGAGAACGAAATTGCGGGAATCACCGCCGCATCGCGGACCTCCGAACAATTCCACGTGATCCACTTCGGCAAAGCCTTGGGCGTTGACGGCTGTGCGGATCCTCCAGGCGAAATCGGTGAGTTCGTCCACCTGGGCAAGATCAACACTCCCCGACGGTGCCTCGGCGAGAAAGAACCAGTTGCCGCCCCATGCCACATCGCCACGGAGGGGACCGAATCCGGGAACGTTGATGGTGACCGCGCGCGCCCGGCGGAAGCTGGGAACATTCGTCAAGGAAACCCGACCGTCCGGATGGAGAGTGGCGGAAACGGGACCCACAGGCGTCTCCAGTCGATGTTCGCCAGGACCCATCCGCCCGAGGTAGGCCAACGTGGCCATGACGCCGATGGTTCCGTGTCCGCACATCCCCAGGTAGCCGACGTTGTTGAAGAAGATCACCCCGGTGCAGGAACCGGGTTCGGATGGCGGAATGAGGAGCGCCCCCACCATGACGTCGGATCCGCGTGGCTCATTGACCACAGCGGAACGGTAGTGGTCAAAGTGCCTTCGAAAGGACTCGAGTTTGTCGGACACGGTCTGTCCAACCAAGTCGGGCCCACCCGCGACGACGACGCGCGTCGGTTCGCCGCCGGTATGGGAATCGATGACGTGAAGGGAGGCGACCTCAGCCGGGGAGGAACTCATGCACGGGGAGAGGATTCCGGGTGCTGACCGGGACGTCGAGCGGCGTCATCCATGCAGGAAGACCAAATCTCGTTCGGGAAGGATTCCCCATCGCTGGGCCACCGCGTTCAAATCCGCATTCAGCGACCACTGATCCGCCAGCGGTTCCCCTGTGTGAGTGGGATTTCCTCCCTTGAGATGCATGCATCCGCGGTTGTCGCCCACCTTGTCGATGAAAGCCATTTCCGCCGGAGAAAGAGACACCTCGGGAAGGGTGGCAAGTTCCGTCAACTTCGACTCGATGGACTTTGTGGTCGAACCCATTTCCTCGATTAAAGTTGGTACAACACATTTGACATGAGGATGTTGCAAACACCATGTACTCGATAACTGAAGCGGAGTCAGCCCGTGCCGATGGGCGATGGGTCGAATTTGGTTCAATCGGTCAATGGCCGCCTCGACCCAACCTGCGGGACGATAGGAACGGTGATCGCTGGGGCCGAAGGTGTGGCCTAGCTTAACGTCATCGTTAAAGATACCTCCGTAATCCACAACTCGGGCGATAATGTCGACATTTTGAGCCGTTGCCGCAGGTAGAGCCAACGATCCGGGCCATGGTTCGAATGGGTTCAAGATGATCATGGCCCAATCCAGTTCTGATCCGAAACGTTCGAGACAGAGAATAAGGTCCAAGGTAAAGCCATTGGCGGGTCCAGGTGCAACGCCAATGGCTTTTGCAAGACCCTGATCTCGAAGGGCCATCATGGGCTCCCACACGCGGTCACTGGAGTATCCGATAGAGTCGGGATTGTGGAGCATCAGCACGTCGAAGTGGTCCGTCCGACACCGTTCAAGACACTTATCGGCCGCCATTTGGAGGTAATCTTGGTATCCAGACGCCGAGCGCAATTTGGGATCGGTAAACCGGGGATATCCCTTCGCACCATCCCGTCGGGTCGCATAGAAGTCATGCCCGATCAGACCCACCAACTGATACGACTTGCGATCGATACCTTCGAGGGCTTTGCCCAGAAGCGTATCGGCGGCACCGGTTCCGTAGACATCTGCCGTTATAAACGTTGAGACTCCGGAGGCATGGGCTTGTCGGACGAGGCGAATCCAGCGCTCCTCATCCAAGGGTTGGCCGAAATTCATGAATCGCCCCCCATTCCAAGTTCCAAAGGCCGTTTTCGAAAGTGTCATGCGTTGCGTCATTTTGTAATTCGGGAGTCTGACGGGCAATGGCGCTGTTGACATTCGGTGAGGATGCGGAATGGCTGATTCAGAAGGGGAATCCGGAGGAAACAGACTTGAATTCGGAGCGGGGAGCTGTGGGTAACTCAGGATTGTCCCGATTCGATCGGAATGGCACGGTTCAGTCCCGATGCGTAACAGGGGTCTCGGCAAAGGATTGAACAGCCTGCTTCACCAGAAGGAGATGCCGACCATTCCGTCCTGCCGGAGTCGGGGAGGGGTCCAAATTTTCCTGAAATCCTCTGAAACGGGACAGGAGGCCGCGTCGACCTTAAACGAAACAAGAAGAAGGCTTCAGGGAGCGCAGATTGGCCGATTGCTATGGGCGATGGATATCGTTTTGGTGGGGCTGGCATTTGCCCAGCTGAGCTATCCTAGAACTTCGATCGGACTCCCGCTGGCGATTGGGGGCGCCTTGATCGGAGTTGCGGCGGCTCTGGGATTGACCGGATTGTGGCTCCAGAGGTCGCAGTAGTCCGACAAGGCAGGCGACCAAGCGTGAATCGAAGTTGTCAGATGTTCCACGTGGAACATTCTCCGTCCAAAGAGGCATGATGTTCTGATGTTCAAGTATCCCAAACGATACCACGTCATCGTCGTGGGTGCGGGCCACGCGGGTGTGGAGGCCGCCTTGGCAGCCGCTCGGATGGGGTGCGAGACGCTCCTGCTGACCATCAACTTGGACACGATTGGCCAGATGTCCTGCAATCCGGCCATTGGCGGCTTGGCCAAAGGACATTTGGTTCGGGAGATCGACGCTCTGGGCGGTGAAATGGGAATTGCGACTGACCTCACCGGCTTGCAGTTCCGAATGCTCAATACGCGCAAGGGTCCTTCTGTTTGGGCTCCCCGGGCACAGTGCGACAAGAAAGCGTATCAGTTTCGGCTGAAATGGGTCTGCGAGCGACAGGCGAATCTGGATTGCAAGCAGGGGCAAACCATCAAGCTCCTCACTGAGAATGGCCGTGTGGTCGGGGTTCAGACGGCCTTGGACACTCAGTTTCGGGCCGATTGTGTCGTGGTGACCACCGGAACCTTCCTCCGAGGTTTGATGCACGTGGGCTCCAATCAGCAATCTGGAGGTCGGGCCGGAGAGGCGGCTGCAATGAGTTTATCCGGCTCACTCCAGGAGATTGGTCTGGAACTGGGCCGGCTCAAGACGGGAACACCCCCGCGACTGGTGCGGAAGTCCATTGATTTTGACCGGTGCGAGATTCAACCGGGGGATGAACCCGTTCCTTGGTTCTCCTACTGGCAGGACGACGTTTGGGGGGACGAATTGTTCCACGTGGAACAATCCGGACGGCCTAGTGGAGCTGCCGATTCCAATTCAGAAGAAAAGTACCCGCCAGGATCCATCCTCGCCCGGGCAGGCAAACAATGGAATTGCTGGATTACCACCACGACGGATCGAACCCGGGAGGTCATTTTGGCGAATCTCCAAAAGTCGCCCATGTATTCCGGAGTCATTGAGGGCGTTGGACCCCGGTACTGCCCGAGCATCGAGGACAAGTTCGTTCGTTTTGCGGACAAGGAGTACCACCAGCTGTTTCTGGAACCCGAGGGAATCTCCACGGATGAGATTTACGTCAACGGCTTCTCAACCTCCCTGCCCTTTGAAGTTCAGGTCGAGATGGTCAAATCGATCGTTGGTTGTGAACGGGCGGAAATCCTCAGACCGGCCTATGCTGTGGAATATGATTTCAGTCATCCGACCCAGCTGAATCCGAGTTTGGAGACGAAGCTTGCCGGAATTTGTTCCTGGCTGGACAGATCAATGGAACTTCCGGTTACGAGGAGGCGGCGGCCCAGGGATTGATGGCGGGAATCAATGCCGCACGACGCGTTCAAGGTTGCGATCCGGTCGTACTTCGGCGGGACCAAGCCTACATCGGAGTTCTGATCGATGACTTGGTCACCAAGGGAACCAGTGAACCGTATCGAATGTTCACGTCCCGGGCCGAACACCGACTGCTGTTGCGACAGGACAACGCCGACCTCCGACTGTCCACCTTGGGCTACGAAATCGGGCTTCTGAACGAACGGCGGTTTTCCCGATTTGAGGCGAAACGGAAGGCCATTGATCGCGAGTTGAGCCGTCTATCGGTGACCCGGAGTGGCCAAGACACCCTGGAGCAGATTCTGCGGCGACCCGAACTCAACTATGCGATGTTGCCAGGGGCCGATATGTCTCTCCATCCCGATGTCATCCAGCAGGTTGAAATCGCTGTCAAATACGCGGGTTACATCCAGCGCCAGGAGGCAGAAGTCCGGAGGTTTCGTGGATTGGAAGATCGTCGGATTCCCGAGAGTTTTGATTTTGAGCAGGTACCGGGATTGAGAAATGAGGCCCGACAAAAGCTAAAAAAAATCCGGCCTGCGACTTTTGGTCAAGCAGCCCGGATTTCGGGTGTTTCTCCGGCGGACGTCAGCCTCCTGATGGTGTGGGCGAAACGTCGCGGAGCTACAGGGTCCTCGACGGCGCCCGTCGAGGACACTGGAGGAGATCAATAGCGATAGTGTTCCGGCTTGTAGGGGCCCTCGACGGGAACGCCGAGATAGTCCGCCTGAGCCTTGGATAGTTGGGTCAGGCGCACACCGATCTTCTCCAAATGGAGGCGTGCAACCTCCTCGTCGAGCTTCTTGGGAAGGCGATACACGGTGGCCTTGTATTTGTCGCGGTTCGCCCAGAGGTCGATTTGGGCGAGGGTTTGGTTGGTAAACGAATTGGACATCACAAATGAGGGGTGTCCGGTGGCACAGCCCAGGTTGACCAACCGACCTTCGGCGAGCACATAGATGCTTTTATTGCCAGGCAGGTAATAGCGATCGTACTGCGGCTTGATGTTCTCGATGCGGACCCCTTTCACCTTCTTGAGGTCTTCCACCTGAATCTCGTTATCAAAATGGCCGATGTTACAGACGATCGCCTGGTCCTTCATTTTGAGCAGGTGATCCGCCGTGATGATGTCGCAATTGCCCGTGGCCGTCACGTAGATGTCTCCGACGCCCAAGGTCGATTCGATGGTGTTGACCTCGAATCCCTCCATGGCCGCTTGGAGCGCATTGATGGGATCCACCTCGGTCACGACGACTCGTGACCCATAGGCCCGCAGCGAGTGGGCGCAGCCCTTGCCGACGTCGCCGTAGCCACACACAACGGCCACTTTTCCGGCGAGCATGACATCCGTGGCCCGTTTCAAGCCATCCGCCAAGGATTCCCGGCAGCCATAGAGGTTGTCGAATTTCGACTTGGTGACCGAGTCATTAACGTTAATGGCTGGTACCAGGAGCGTTCCAGCTTCATGCATCTGGTAGAGACGGTGCACGCCGGTTGTCGTTTCTTCGGAAACACCCTTCCAGTCCTTAACGATCTTGGTCCAAATCCCTGGCTTCTCCTTGGCAACACGCCGCAGCAGCGCCTTGACGACGGAAACCTCGTGGTTGGTCGTCGGCTCATAGGCCCACTTGGAGCCCTGCTCCAACTCGTACCCCTTGTGGATGAGAAGGGTGACGTCGCCGCCATCGTCCACAACCAATTGGGGCCCAAGGTCTCCGGGGAAAACGATCGCCTTGAGAGTGAGCTCCCAATACTCCTCTAACGTCTCGCCCTTCCACGCAAACACAGGAGTTCCGGTGGTGGCGATGGCAGAGGCGGCATGATCTTGGGTGGAGAAGATGTTGCAGGAGGCCCAACGGACGGATGCCCCTAACGCGACCAACGTCTCGATCAAGACGGCGGTTTGAATGGTCATGTGCAGTGAGCCCGTAATTCGTACACCTTTCAGGGGCTTCTGCTTCGCATACTTTTTCCGGACCGACATCAGGCCGGGCATTTCATGCTCCGCGATGGCAATCTCTTTGCGACCCCAGTCGGAAAGACTGATGTCGCGAACGATATAATCCGAACCCTTCGGGGTCAGAGCGGCGAAGGACGCCAGATTGGGGAGGGCGGCGGCAACGTCGGCGAGCGCCGCAGCGGCGGGAGTGGATTTCTTGGACTTGGCCATGGAAAGACGGGGAAAGGAGTTCGACGTGAAGGGGGTTACTTTACGGCACGTTGCAGGGCCTTCACCTTGTCGGTCTTTTCCCAAGGCAGATCATCGTGGATTTTGCCGAAGTGACCGTAATTCGTGGTTTTCAAATAGA
>JBGAPN010000277.1:0-6973 GCA_044221235.1 Limisphaerales bacterium | reverse complement strand
CCCGTGCCGAAAAACGGCACATCAGGGTCTCCCAAACGGACTCGATTCTGCGTGCGCCCCCCTCAGCGCGCGCTAGCCTCATCCCGGTTCGGACTGTCCGGCTTATGCCGTTGAGGTTCATACGTTCACAGTTCCACGGTTTGCTGGTCGCCGCCTGGCTGACGTTGTCAATCGCCAGTGTCGTCATGGCGGCCGTGAACTGGCAGCGGCTCTCCCGATCGATGGATGCCGCGGACCGACAGACGCAGCTCAATGACGCCGTCAACCGGACCCTGCTTCTCCTTTCAGAAGCAGAATCTGCGGAGCGCAGTTATCTGATCACCGGGCGCAAGGAGGATTTAGAACCGTACCTGACAGCCCGGAAGAATCTCCCGGAGGAACTGGCTTCCCTGAAGGAACTTTCCGGATCCAACGAGCCGCGCCGGGCCGAGGTGATCCAACTCCGGGAGCTCACGGAGCTGCGAATGAATCAGCTGGCCACCGTCATTCAAACCAAGGACCGAGGGAATCACGACGCAGCGACGGCCCGGGTCGGCAGCGGTGAGGCGCAGGAGACGAAAGCCCAGATCCGCTCCGTCGCCGGACGAATTCTTCAGGACCGAATAGCGGCCCGGGGCACCGTCACCCGGAACCAACTCAACCGGCCCGGGGCACCGTCACCCGGAACCAACTCAACCGCGCCAATATCACCAGCCTGGTTGCCGGACTGGTGGGTGTCGGCACCGGGTTGTGTTCGCTTTACCTGGCCCGAGTGGGGTTTGGACTGGAGCGCCGGGAGCTGGCCCTCTCCGAGGCCAAGCAGCGGGCCGAATCCAGCAGCCGGGAAAAGAGCGCGTTCCTCGCCAACATCAGTCATGAGATCCGGACCCCGATGAACTCCATCCTGGGATTCTCCGACCTCCTGGCTTGCGACCCGCTCAATCCCCGCCAAAAGCGCCACCTCCATTCGATCCACGCCGCCGCGGAGTCGTTGCTCCAGCTCATCAACGATGTGCTGGACATGTCGAAGGTCGAGGCGGGGGTCGTGGAACTTCATCCCGAGCCCACCGCCCCGGCGGAGTTGGCCGAATTCCTCCAGACGGTCTTCGCCGAGCAACTGGCCCAGAAGGGACTTGCCTGGTCCTGCGAAGTGGCCCAGTCGGTTCCGCCGGCCCTGCTGCTCGACCGAACCCGTCTCCGCCAGGTCCTGGTGAACCTGGTGGGCAACGCCGTCAAATTCACCGAGCACGGCTCCATACGCCTCCGGATGTTGACCGATCCCGAGGTCTCCCGCTCCGGACGGATCACCTTGCTGGTCGAAGTTGAGGACACCGGCATGGGAATCCCCCCCGACCGCCTCGACGCCATCTTCAAGCCGTTCGTCCAGGCCGACGGACGGCGCGCCCAGGAACGCCAGGGAACGGGATTGGGACTCGCGATCGTCAAGCGCCTCACCGAAATGATGGGCGGCTCCATCCTGGTGGCCAGCATCACCGGCCGCGGAACCACTTTCCAGATACGCATTCCCAACTTGGAAGCCTGCCAACCCGCACCTCGGACCAGCCGGCGCGGCGCGGGGTCATCCGTCCGGTTCGATGACCTCGCCCCCGCACGCGTACTGGTGGTGGACGACCATCCCATGAACCGGGAACTCGTGGCGGCCATGTTCGATGGCTCCCACCATCAGCTGCGTTTGGGCAATGATGGGATCGATGCGCTCGCGCTCGCCGCCGAGTGCCGTCCTGATGTGGTTCTCTTGGACATTCGGATGCCGGGAATGGACGGCAGGCAGGTGCTTGCAGAACTCCGGGCCATCCCGGGGTGCGAATCCATCCCGGTTATTGCCGTGACGGCGTCCGGTACCTCGTCGGAGGATCTCGGACCCGGGCCAACGTTTGACGGGTTCCTGCGCAAGCCGTTTGGACGGCATGAACTCCACGGGATGCTGGAGCGATTTTTACCCAAGGCACAATTGGAGTCGGTGACGGCGCCGGAGCCGGTCCCCGCGGTATCCCGCGAAGCTGTGCCTCATTCGGTGCCTGCGGAGTGGAGCCGCCTGATCAATTCCTTGCGATCCCTGGAATCCCTGGAATGCAACGCTGCCCGCGAGTCCGGCTCGTTCCACGAGGCGCGCGCATTCGGCAACCGACTGCTGGTGCTCGCCCAAGCCGGGGGATGCGCGCCGCTGGAACGCCTCGCGCAGTCGCTGCTGCAGGCGGCCGAGGACTATGACGCGGTCACCGTTGAACAGGAACTGATCCGGTTCCCCGCCTTGATCCGGGAATTGGAAGCACAACAGGAACGGACCTCGGCATGAATGATTCCAGCTCAAAGGCCGCTCCAGCCCGGATCCTGGTCGTTGACGATCGACCGGAGAACGTGCGGGTGCTGAGCTCCACCCTGGGAGAACTTGGATATGAAATCATTCCGGCCCCGGATGGACCCACCGCGCTGAAACGGCTCCAGTTGCGCCCCCCCGACTTGGTCCTCCTGGACCTCCTGATGCCCGGAATGGACGGATGCGAAGTTTGCCGGCGCATCCGGGAGATGCCGGAACATGCCGACATTCCGGTAATCTTTCTGTCTGCCGCGGATGAAAAAGGGATGATTGTCAAAGCGCTCGATTCCGGCGCGATGGACTTCGTCACCAAACCATTCCACCCCGCTGAACTCGTGCGCCGGGTGCAAACCCATCTGGCCCTCAAGATGGCGCGCGACCGGCTGCGTCAACTGGCCGAGGACAAGGATGAACTCCTGGGAATCCTGGCGCATGACCTCAAGAATGCCCTCGGCAGCGTGCTGATGACGTCCCAACTGCTGGCGGATCGCACTTCGGGAGACGACCGACTTCACCCCCTGTGCTCCCACATCGTTGAATCGACCGAGCGCACACTCCAGTTCGTACGGCAGTTCCTCGCCAACGCCGCCGCGGAACGCGCCGGGTCCACTGAATTTGTCCCAGTCAAACCGGCCGCCCTACTTGCCGAAGTCCTGCTTCAGTATCAACGCGCCGCGGAACGCAAGGACCTCCGGTTCGTCGGGCCGGAACTCCTTGGCGACGTCGCGGAACGGACTCTGGTTTCTGAACCGGCCGCTATGCGCCAGATCCTCGACAATCTCCTGAGCAATGCCGTGAAATTCTCGCCTCCCGGACGCGCGATCTACCTGGGCGTGGAGGGAACCCCGGAAGCCGTCCTGTGCCGCATCCGCGATGAAGGTCCCGGGTTCACGCCAGAGGATCGTCAGCGGCTTTTCCGACGATACCAACGTCTGTCTGCCCGGCCCACCGGTGGAGAACCCAGCACCGGCCTGGGCCTCAGCATCGCCCACCGGCTCAGCCTCCGTCTGGGAGGCTCCCTGGATTGCGAGAGCCGTCCTGGCGCCGGCACCACCTTCACCCTCCGCCTTCCTGCACCCTGAACATGGACTTCCTGGTAATTGACGATGACCGCGGATTCAGGGAAGCGACCTGCTTCCTCATCGAGGGCGATTCCCATTACGCCGAAGGTGTCAGCAACAGCGGAGCCGCCCTGCAGCGGTTGAAGGAGGATCGATTCGACATCGTCCTTCTCGACCTGCGATTGGGCGCGGAGGATGGCATGACCGTCCTCGAGGAGATTGGAAAAGCCCATCCGGGACTCCCGGTCGTCATGTTCACCGCTTCGGGTTCGATCAAGGCGGCGGTGGAAGCCCTGCAACGGGGGGCCATCGATTTCCTGGAGAAGCCCTTCACCCGGGAACAGTTTCACACGGTCCTGGCACGCCTGCAGAAGTTCCGCAGCCTCGGAAAAAAAGTGGAACGACTTGAGGAGGAAGTGCGGGAAACCCGGGCGGAAACCCCGCTGACTGTGTTTGAATCGAACAGCCCGGTCATGCGGGACACCTACGACGTCCTGCTTCGTGCCGCGGCCACGCCGGCTTCAATTCTCATCCTGGGCGAAAGTGGTACCGGCAAGAGCGTGCTGGCCCGGGCGATCCACGGGAAGAGCCACCTGGCCGACAATCCCTTCATCACGGTGAGCTGCCCCAGCCTTTCGCGCGAGCTTCTCGAGAGCGATCTGTTTGGCCACGTCAAAGGCGCATTCACCGGGGCGGTGAAGGATCACTGGGGCAAGGTCCGGGCTGCCGAGGGAGGCACGCTGTTCCTCGACGAGATCGGCGACCTTCCCCTCGAGATTCAGCCCAAGCTGCTCCGTCTGCTCCAGGAACATGAGTATGAACGGCTCGGGGAGAACGTGACCCGCACTGCCAACGTCCGTGTCATTGCCGCCACCAATCGCGACCTGAGGCAGCGGATTAACGAGGGTGCCTTCCGCGAGGATCTCTTCTACCGCCTGAACGTGATCGCCGTCGAAATGCCGCCACTTCGGGCCCGGCCCTCGGATATCGAAATCCTGTCCCGCCATTACCTCACGCACTTCGCCACCCAGTGTGGCCGCAAGGTCACGGGCTTTGTCCCGGAAGCCGCCCAGTGCGTCCGCAACCACTCATGGCCCGGAAATCTGAGGGAGCTCCGCAACACGGTGGAACGGGCGGTCATCCTGGCCCGCGGAAACGAGATCACGCTCGACGACCTTCCGGCTGAACTCCGACAGCCCGGTCCCGCGAGTACAAACCCGGTCACTCCGATCGAGGTTGGCGGCTCCGGCACACTCGAACAGCTCGAGGAAGCCCACCTCCGGCAGGTTCTTGCCCGAACCAAAAGCCTGGCCGAGGCAGCCACCTGGCTCGGCATTGACCAGGCGACGCTGTACCGCAAGCGAAAGCGCCTGGGCCTCGAATAAGCGTGTTGCAACGGTTGGGTGACCGCCAGCGAAAATCCGGGAACTACCCTAAATGGACAGGACCCGCGAATGCTCCAACAGCATTCGCGGGCCGACCCTTGTTCAGGGCTCCGCTCCCCAAGGAGTGGCTCGCCCGATCCAATTCTTCTGACCGCTGTCCCTCTTTGATTGGATCGTCGGAGTTGAAACGACAGCCACTATGGCGTGGCCGAATAGGGGGTCGGACGGACCTGGAGCAGATTGTCCACCGAGGTGGGCTTCGCAATCATCCCGGCCAGGTTTCCGAGTAATTCCCGCTCCGATTCGCAGGACACCAATCCCCTCAATGTCACCCGGCCGCACACGGTGATGACCTTCACGCTCCGTCCCCACTGCGACAACGATGGTTCTGCCTGGATCTCCCTCCGGATCTGGGAGGTCATTTCCGCATCCCGTTCCCGGATCCGAGTTGCTTCCGGGTCGGGATCGATTCGATTCGCCTTGGGCAGCGGAGAGAAGGTCGTGGGCTCTACCCGCCGCCGATCCTCGGACTGGCATTCGCCCGACGGATTGGACGGGTTCCCCAAGGGCGACCGGACCTGAAAGTACCGGAAGCTCTCCGCAAGGGCGCCAGCAACATTGGATTCCTCCCAGCGTTTCATTTCAAACTCCGGGGCACCCTTCAACGTCTCAAGGGTCGCATCCAATCGAAGGCGTCTACCGGTGGCCCCATGCTCAAACAGCGACCAGGGCACAATGACGAGCCGCGATCCGACGCCCAAGACGCCTCCGGACTCGATCTGCAGCGCCAACAAGCGCCCCGTATCGAGGTCGATCACGAGTTCCTCAACCTTCCCGAGCGTTTCATTTTCCATGTTCTGTACTTCCTGACCGACCAGGTCTTTTGCCCGGTTCAGCATGGCTCGCCGGACCGGGCGATCCGGCTGCACGTTTTGAACGGGAAATCGCTCCGGAGAATCGGCGCCACGCAACGGTTGCCATAGCGAGGCCACAATGACCGCCGGCGCCCAGACTTTGAGTTGTGGTTTCATGGTGGTGTCTTCGGTGATTCGTTCGTTGCTCTTCCAGCCAGGCACGAGACTCAGGCCAGGATCGGAGAAACGGCTCGATGCCCGTCTCGACCTGCAGGACAGAGACCATCTGGGGATGCTGCCGCCGAACGGCTGATGGCCAACAGGATCCAACGAATCACCCCTCACTACGGGCCGGCGTCTTCCTGCGATCTGCAATTCTCCAGCCTCCCGACGCTGCAACTCGCACGGTGTATCGGCGACCGAAGCGAACGATCACTTCGGGATCTTCGAGGCTCCCTGTGCGTGGTTCACAACCTGGACCCGGCTGCCCCGGCCTCATCGCCCAGGCCACTACCCGTGGTCATTCGGCGCAGGACCCCTCGGCGTTTCCGGACGGACTCCTAACCCTGGATCACCGAAGACGAGCGGAATCGTTGGCGCAGGCGGACCCACAACCCGAGGAAAACATGGCGGGAGTGCTCGCGCAGGGTCATTTGTCCCTCCGGACGAATCACCGAAAGCCAACACTGGGCGGAATCCCTGTCTGGAAAACTGATGCACTCCTCCCGGCCACCACGGGTGATCCAGCTCACTCGATACCCGGTGGGGTGCAGCCGCCACCAGGCGACCAACCCCACCGCCAGCGTCCCCAGGCCGGTCGACAGCAACCATTGGCGATCCAATAGGGCCACGAGGGCCAGACCCAGCGTGAGCAGGAACACCGCTGCGCGTGACCCCTGACTGGCGCGAGTGAGGTTCGTACCGACAATGTCGGATATCGGATACGTCCGATTGCCCACCTGAATCCAGTTTCCCGAGATGGAAAGTCCCTCCGGCAACGGCAGGTCGTCCCGGATGAATCGCTCTGGTGGCGGGGAATACACCCCAACCTCGAAGCTCCTGCCACAGGCCCCGCACGCCACACTCCCCCCGGCCCAAACCGGGACCGGCCGCTCACAATGAGGACAGTAAATGGAGCACGATCGGGCCATTTGATGGTTGTCTGTCGCCGGATTCCAATCGGCCGGCGTTGAGAATTGGCATTGGGGAATAGTCCCCTTCCTTCCCCACAACGGCAAAATCAATGCCCGAAACCGAGGAGGCACCGGTCCTGTAGGATTCTGACCCAACAGGGACCCTCCGACGGTTCAATTTGGTTCTTAACCGTTGCCGCGCCGCTTTCGCATCCGGAGGATC
>JBGAPN010000276.1:0-7177 GCA_044221235.1 Limisphaerales bacterium | reverse complement strand
AACGCCCTGTATGGGCCCGATTTCCGGGATCCAACCCACGGTTATCGCGCCTACATCCATGTCGGCTCCTGGATCGATCATCATCTGTTGAACGTGCTCACCTTCAACGTCGATGCCCTCCGACTGAGCGCCTATTTTTACAAGCAGCGCGAAGGAAAACTGCATTTCGGTCCCTTGTGGGACTTTGATCGTGCCCTCTATTCCACCGACGGGCGGGACTCAAATCCTCGCACCTGGCGCTCCCGGAACGGGGATCAGGGAACTGATTTCTTCAACTACACCTGGTGGGATCGCCTGTTCAGCGACCCGGACTTTTTCCAGGAGTACATTGACCGATACCAGACGCTGAGACGCGGACCGTTTAGCGGAACCAACTTGTGGCGACTCCTGGAGGATCTCACCGGACAGGTGGCCAAGGCCCAGCCGAGAGAACAGGCGAAATGGGGCGTCCTCCCACGTGGCGGAAATTACAGCGTGGAAATCTCCCGCCTGAAGAACTGGCTCACCAATCGCGTGGCGTTCATGGACAGCCAGTTTGTAGCGCCCCCCGCCTTTGCCCAGTCGGGCCAACGGGTTCCGGCCGGCTTCCGCGTCGAACTGGCAGCCCCGACCAATGCCTCGTTGTATTACACGCTTGACGGCTCGGATCCTCGCCGGACCGGAGGGGACACCGGGGACGAAATCGCATCAGGCGCGCTCCTGTATTCGGGGCCGATCGAGATCCAAACCAACTCCCGCATCACGGTCCGGGCCCGGAATCCTAATCACACCGCCCTCACCGGTCCCAACAATCCCCCGCTCCGAAGCATCTGGTCGTCGCCGGTGGCTGAGACCTTCGTCGTGACCCCGTTCCCGGTCCGGGTCACTGAAATCCAATACCACCCGGCCGGCGATGGACCGGAATCGCCCTTCATCGACGAGAACTTCGAATTCATCGAACTGCACAATTCCGGCCCGGCCACCGTGGATCTGACCGGCTTTTCGCTGGAAGGCACGGTGGAGTTCTTGTTCTCAGCCACCAATTCAATCCGAAGCCTGCCTTCCGGCGGACGACTGTTGCTGGTGGAAAATGCATCGGCCTTTGCGACCCGTTATCCCGGCGCCGGTCCGGTGGCGGGAACGTACTCGGGCCGGTTGGCGAATAATTCCGGCCGCCTGGCGTTGTTCGGTCCGCTCCGTGAACCCGTCTTCGATTTTCGCTACTCCGATGCGTGGTATCCCGGGACGGACGGCGGCGGTGCCTCGCTCGTGCTGACCGAAGAAGTTGAAGGCGATCTCGACCCGTCACTCCCATCGAACTGGCGGCCCAGTGGTCTTCAACTTGGATCTCCCGGAAGGGCCGATCCGGCTCCGCTGAGACTGGGCGCCCTCATCTCCGGCGACACAGTCCAAATCCGGTTCCGGGGCATTCCGGGACAGACCTATCGGCTGGAGCAAGCCACTTCCCTGGATTTGGGATGGAAAGGTCTCGAGTCTCATGTCGCAGGGGCGGATGGATCGGTGGTCTTCCAGATTCTACCCACAGCCGGACTACGTCTGTTCCGGGTGGTGAGCCCCTGAGCCCACAATCGTGCACGGGCGTCGTCTGCGGAAGGTCTCCCCAAAGTCCCATATTGCGGCCCACCGCGTCCGAAGTAGATTTCGGACAGTCGGTCCAGCCCTTTGGATCGAATTCAAATACTCAGCCGATCAACTCCATGAATCACTCCACTGGTGTGCCCACCGTGGCCTCGCACCGCCTGACCTCGGCGCTCTATCGGGAATGTCTTCCCAATGCCGAGGACGATCCCAAACGCGCGGTGGATTGGATGATCCCCATCTGCCTGTCCGTCCTGCTGGTGGGCATCGTTTTGACCAAAAAGCCTGCGGAATGGGCCTTTATCCCGGACCAGTACCTGCCTCCGACCCCTCTCGTCATCGTCACGCAAACCGAACAGAGATCTCCTCCGGAAGTCATAGATCTTCCGAAGGAGGCAAATCCTTCCGACGAGATGCCGCGGGAAATCCTGCCCGCACCGGTACAGGCGGTCGATCCGTCCCAGGTCCCGTTCGCGGTCCCAACCCCGGGAGCCGTGGAAGCGCCGCCGGATGTCCGCCCGCCGCCTGCGCCGGCCCCGTTGGTGTTTCGGCCCAACCTGACGCCAATCTACTTGCGGCCCTCCGATCGCGGCACACTGGGTGACCTGCCCTGGCCCACGGATCGTGATTACCCGCAGGCAGCCAAGTCCCGCAAGGAATCGGGTGAAGTGGTGATGATCATCGACGTCGGACCCAACGGCGGTGGGCCCTCCGAAGTCACGATCGAAGTCGAGCTCCCATTCCTTCTATCTCGATGACCATGCCCGCGATTGGGTGCGAACGCGCTGGAAGTTCGGCGAACGGCGCGCCCACCGCCCGGACGCTGTTCACCACTGGCGGCCTGGGCGAGTGATCAAATTAAAGGTGGTCGCGATTGAAGAAACCGGATCATGCTGCTGTTCTCGCGGGCTCCCCAGCTTGACCGCATCGACCCGTTCCCGTTTCCGTCAAACCCGTTTCGTTTCCTGCCAAAACACGGTTTGCCTGACGCCCATGTCGGAGGCTGCACGCCCAGTTCCGGGCAATCCTGTCGGTGCTGATTCCCCTCCAAACTCCAGTCTTGCAGCGTCATCAATCTACTTTAGTTTCGACCCGAGAAGGCCGGTTTTTAAGGACTTCGGACTCGTTTCCATCTCGCCCAATCCATGAACGCCACCGTCGCCGCGCCTCACATGCCGCCGTACCGGCTGACGTCGGACCTTAATCGGGAATGCCTTCCATCCTCCGAGAAGGACCCCAATCGCAAGGTGGCCTGGATGAATGCCATCTGCCTGTCCGTTTTGCTGGTGGGCGTGGCCATGACCAAACAGCCCGCGCAACTGGCCTTTGTTCCCGAGCTTTACCAAACGCCCCAGCCGATCGACATCATCAAGCCGCAGGAACCGCAGACGCCGCCGCAGGTGGAGGAACTGAAGCCGGAGGATATCCAGGACAGCGAGGAAACCCCACGGTTCCAACCCGTGGTTGTGGTCGCAGCCGATCCGTCGAAGGTCCCGGTGGCGATACCCGTGGTCGGAGCCACGGCCGTTTCGTCGGACATCCGCCAGGTTTCCGCCCCGCCCAAGCTTCTTATCGTCCCGAAGCCGGCGCCGGCCCCCTTGATCCTGAAATACGCGGAACGCGGTTCCTACGGGGACCTGCCCTGGCCGACCGATCGCGACTATCCGACGGAAGCCAAATCCCGCAAGGAATCCGGCGACGTCATCATGGTCATCGACGTGGGACCCGACGGCGGCGCGCCCACCGATGTGACGATCGAGAAGAGTTCCAATTCCTCCTATCTGGATGCCCATGCCCGCGATTGGGTGCGGACACGCTGGAAGTTCAAACCCATTGGAGAGCGTAAACGTTTCAAGTTCATGTTCTCTTACCAACTGGCGTTCTAATTCATTTACCTCCTGATTTTCTGCGACCCCTGGCAGCCGAGTTTCCATTCCATGACATCCTTGATTCTTGCAAATGCCGCCATCGACCTCTTCGAGAAGGGCGGACCGATCATGTGGCCCATCTTGATCGTCTCCTTGGTGGCGATCGCGGTTGTCGGGGAACGAACCTTTTGGTGGCTCCGCGAGGGCGCAAAACGGGATGCCGACACTCTCGAAAAGGTCCTTGCAGCCATGGAGAACAGTGATTTCAGGACGGCACTCCAGTTGTCCAAGGGCTCCAGCGATCCGGTAATCCGGATGATTTATCGCGGCCTCAGTCACGTTCACGGTTCGTTGACAGGCGCCCTGCAAGTGGCGGCGGGCTCCGAGATCAAACGCGCCGGCCGGTTTCTGGTTCTCATCGACACGTGCATTACCGTTGCGCCGCTCCTCGGTCTCCTGGGAACGGTGACCGGCATCATGGGGTCGTTCAAGGCAGTCGGCGGCAATGAATTGGCGGTGGATGCTGTATCATCGGGCATCGGCGAGGCGCTGATTGCCACGGCCGCCGGCCTCGGAATCGCCATCTTTTGCCTCCTGCCCTTCAATTACTTCAATGAGCGGCTGACCAAGCTGCAGTTCGAACTCGAAACGGCCGCAACGAACGTTGAGGTCATGCTCGCCAAGGCGAAGATGGAAGGCTTCGACACCCTGGTGTTCCGCCGTGAAAACTCGTCCGTCATGGAGGATTAACCGATGGCTGGAGGAGGCGGCGGCGGCGCGGCACCGGCAGGGCCGCGTTCCAAGTTTAAACTGCCGGTCGGACGCAAGCGGGCACGAATCGAGATCATCCCGCTCATCGACGTCATGTTCTTCCTGCTGGCGGCCTTCATGATGGTCAGCCTCTCCATGCAGAAGACCAAGACGCCGCGCATGGATCTCGCCATCGCCAAGACGGCGTCACCCGATTTCAAGCCCGACATCCTTAACATCGCCGTCGAACAAAACGGCCAGGTCAGCATTGGAAAGACCAACATCACCCTGGCACGCCTCGATGAAATCCTCGAGGCCACCTCCAAGCGGAACACGAACACCCCCATTTTCGTTTCGGGCGATCGCGACACCCTCCACGGCGACATCAACAAGGTCCTGGATCGCGTTCATCACGCGGGCTTTCTTCGCGTCGCCTTCACCGTCCAGTCTGCATCTCAGGGATCCAAGTAATCTCATGCGCGTCGGTTCACCCATCGCCAAGAAGAAGGCACGTCTGGAAATCATCCCTCTGATCGACGTGATGTTTTTCCTTCTCGCGGCGTTCATGATGGTCAGCCTGACGATGCAGAAAATCCAGACGGTCCGGATGGACCTGCCCAGCGCCGTCGCCGCACCGTCGGGGAAAAAGCCGGAGATCATCAACATCGACATCGACAGCGGTGGTGAAATCCAGGTCGATCGCAAACGGCTCACGCTCCCTGACCTGGAAACCCTGGTGGCCGACCGACTTAAGTCAAACACCAACATGCCGGTCTATATCCGGGCCGACGCCAAAGTTAAACACGGCCGGGTTCTGGAGATCCTCGACTCCATGAAGGCAATCAAGGTCCAGAAGGTTTCCTGGGCCATCGAGCCTCCCCGCGGCGGAGCATAGCCATGTCCGGCCCATCGAGAGGCTGTTTGACGCCCCGCGCCCCGATCCTCGTCGGGGTGTTTTTGTTTGGTATCCTTGGGGGATGGGGGGCCGACTGGCCCCAATTCCTCGGCCCCAACCGCGATGGAGCGACATCGCAACGTTTGGTGAATGAGTGGCCCAAGGACGGCCCCACCCTGCGCTGGAAAGTTCCGGTGGGCAGCGGATTCAGCGGTCCGATCATCACGTCCAACTCGGTGGTGCTTTTCGACCGCACTGGGGACGAGGAGCGTCTTCGAGCCCTGGATGTCGCGTCGGGAAGGCCCATCTGGGAAAGCCGGGCCCCTACCGCCTACGTGGATTCCTTTGGGTTCGACAACGGGCCACGCTCCACGCCCTGCGCCACCGCAGGGCATGTCATCACCTATGGCGCTGAAGGGCGCCTTCGCTGCGTGACACGGGCCGAAGGAAAAGTGGTATGGACGGTCGAGGCGGGCAGGGATCTCGGCGCAGACCGGGGATTCTTCGGGCCAGCCTGTTCACCGCTGGTTCTCGGCAATCGGGTCTTTCTCAATCTGGGCAACACCGGAGGCGGCGGAGTCGCTGCGTTCGACCTCACCACGGGAAAACTGCTCTGGAAGACCACGGATCACGAAGCCGGGTACGCGTCTCCCGTTCCCGAACCGGCTGCGACCGGTGCCTCTGCATCCCTGGTCTGGTTCTTCACCCGCGAGGGCCTGGTCGGAATGTCCCCGGAAGGCACGCAACGATTTTCCCACACGTGGCGTTCGCGTCAGCATGCATCCGTCAATGCCGCCAGTCCGCTGGTGCGGTCGAATGAGGTCTTCTTGACCTCCAGTTATGACACCGGTGCCGTGCTCCTGCGCAGCCAGGGGGACAGGCTCAAGGTGGTATGGAGCGGCGACGAGTCGTTGTCCGCCCACTACGCAACTCCCGTGGCGGCTGGGGCATTCATCTATGGGTTCCACGGACGGCAGGAGCAGGGAACAGAATTCCGATGCGTGGAATGGGCCACCGGTAAAGTCCGCTGGTCAGAACCCAATATTCCGGCTGGAACGGTGGCACTCGCGAAGGACCAACTGGTCATCCTTCTCGAATCGGGCGAACTCCTCGTCGCCCCTGCCGACGCGGCGGTCTTCAAGCCCATCGGACGCGTCCAGGTGCTGGGTCGCGTCGTCCGCGCTCCGTTTGCCATGGCTGGAAACATCCTGGTGGCTCGGGACTCCCGTCAATTGGTCTGCCTGGCATTTCCCGGCGGGGCCGCACAGCCATGAACCTTGAGGTGGATCTTGCAAGCCTCCTCAAGCAGGTCCGGTCCTGTCGACTCTGCGAATCGCACCTTCCTTTGGGACCCAGACCCATCCTGAGAGCATCCGCCACTTCGCGTCTGCTAATTGTGGGTCAGGCACCGGGCCGTCGAGTCCATGAGACTGGAATCCCCTGGAACGATCCCAGTGGGGACCGGCTGCGGGACTGGCTTCAGCTCACCCGGGATCAGTTCTACGATGATCGCCGCATTGCCATCATCCCCACCGGACTTTGTTACCCCGGGAAGGCTCCCGGCCGCGGCGGGGATCTGCCCCCTCGCCCTGAATGCGCACCTCTTTGGCATCCTCCGCTGAGGGCTGCCCTGCCCTGCATCCAACTCACTCTCCTCATCGGGCGCCACGCCATGGAATTCTATCTCGGCTCACGCTGCGCCCCCTCCCTGGCAGAAACGGTCGCCCATTGGCGAAAGTTTCTCCCCGAGTTCCTTCCCCTGCCCCACCCGAGTCCCCGCAACCTGAACTGGTTCAAGAAGCATCCCTGGTTCGAAGCCGAGATTCTGCCGGCTCTGCGACGCGAAGTCCGAGCGCTGCTGGAGGATGCCCACTGAAGCCGGTTGGAGCGGCTTGATGTTGTGACGGCCGTGCCGCCTACCGGGACTTCTGTTGAATCGGCCCCAGGCGTCTCGTTGCGGGTCAACGCTGTGCCGGCGGCCGGTTCACCTGGTTCGATACATTACCGTAAGCCTTGCAAAGGTTGGCATAACGGGTTGCCCGCTCACGAACCTCTGCATTCACTCGCGCCGGAGAGAACCCCCGCC
>JBGAPN010000275.1:0-6998 GCA_044221235.1 Limisphaerales bacterium | reverse complement strand
CGACCTTCCCCCACCAATGGTAGAACGCGACCATGTCCGCCACCAAGGTGACGTCCACGATCAACTCTCCAACCCAATAGCCCTCCGGTTTCTGCTCGGACAGGAGGTAGGCTTGGGAACGCGTAACGGCCTCATCCAGCTTGGGGAAGTGGGCCGGCTCCTGGGTTGAACTCGCCTTCTGGTCCACCGGGCCACCGGTGGTCCGAACTGTCGCTGCCAACATGCCCCCGGAGAATGCGAGGCTCAGCCTTCATGTAAAGAGCAGGTTTCTTGACCCCTGGAGTCGGAGGACTCGCTGCAGCGGGCCCGACCCAGCCCGACCCGAACTGCAAAGCTCACCTATCCAGAATGCAGGCCACTGGTTTTCAGCCCGTGATCGGGTGAAGTCCGGAATTCCAAAAGAGCCTTGCCGCTCCGAGGTCGATTGTTACCGTCGCGTCACCGAAGAAAACAATCGCCTCGCTCTCTGCGAGGGGAATTGCCCTTCGAATCACCTCTTCGGCAGAATTCCCGCGTGAAGATTTTCTCCGGCACGGCCAATCCCGCCTTGGCCCAGTCCCTTTGTGATGCGATCGACGTCCCCCTCGGCCAGTGCACGGTCAGCACCTTCCCCGATGGCGAGACGTTTGTAAAAATTGAGGAAAACGTCCGCGGACAGGACGTTTTCATCATCCAATCCACCAGCCCGCCGGCCAACCAGCACCTGATGGAGATGTTCATCATGATGGACGCCCTCCGTCGGGCGAGTGCCAGCCGGATCACGGCGGTGATGCCCTTCTATGGCTATGCGCGCCAGGATCGCAAGGATCAGCCCCGTGTGGCGATCACCGCCAAACTGGTTGCAAACCTCCTGGTTGCCGCCGGAGCCAACCGCGTGCTCACCATGGACCTGCACGCCCAGCAGATTCAGGGGTTCTTCGACATCCCGGTGGATCACCTCTACGCCGCGCCGGTCATTTACGAGTACCTGTTGAAGAAGAACCTGGAGAATCTCGTGGTGGTGAGTCCGGATGTCGGTGGCATCAAGATGGCCTACGCCTACGCCCAGCGGCTCGACGCCGAACTCGCCATCGTGGCGAAACGACGCAAGAGCCCGACCGAGACGGAGGCTACAGCGGTGATCGGCGATATTGCCGGCAAGAACGTTCTCCTGGTTGATGACCTCACGGAGACGGCCGGAACGTTGGCCAGCGCTGCCTCCCTGCTGAAGGCCAAGGGCGCGGAGAAGATCCTGGCCTGCGTCTCCCACGCCCTGCTCACCGACCTCGGCGTCGACCGGATCAAGAATTCTCCCATTGACGAATTAATCACCACCGATACTGTCCGCCGCCCCGTCTATCCCGGGGTAAACATCACAACATTGTCGGTGGCGACGTTGTTGGGCGAGGCCGTCAAACGCATTCACCACAACTCCAGCGTCACCTCACTGTTTGAGTTTAAGGGCGGGCGTACCAGCTAGTGCTGGACGCCGGCAGATACGACTTGGACATGAATTCACACGCTCTGAGCGCGAATCCGCGCACGTTGTCACGCCGCAAAGGCTCCCGGAAAATCCGGGCCGGCGGCAAAATCCCGGCCATCATCTATGGCCGCCATAATCCCCCCCAGATCCTCGAAGTCGACGCCAAGGAGTTCGATCTCCTCGTTCACAAGGCGCACACCGAGATCATCCTGGTGGACCTCGCCATCCAGAACGATTCCTCTCCGGCTCGCCTCGCGCTGGTCCAAGACGTCCAGCACCACCCGCTGTCCGGCGAAATCCTCCACGTGGACTTCCACGAGGTGAAACACGACGAGAAGGTCACCATTGAGGTGCCCGTTGAATCCGTGGGAATCCCCGACGGCGTCAAAAACAGTGGCGGAACCCTGGAACACGTTCGATTCCGTCTCCGTGTCCGTTGTCTGCCCAAGGACCTTCCGGAGCAGATCAACGTCGACGTCTCGCATCTTAAGGTTGGCCAGACCCTCCACATTGGCGAGATCACCGCTCCCGCCGGCGTGGAACTGCTCGGCGACAAGAAGATTTCGGTCTTTGCCGTGGCCGCGCCGGTCACTGAAGCCGTTGCCGAGGCTGCCGCTACTCCGGGAACGGAACCCGCGAAGCAGCCTGAAATGATCAAGGAGAAGAAGGACGAGGCGCCGGCCGCCGGTGGGAAACCGGCCGAGAAGGCTGCCGAGAAGAAGAAATAATCAACCCAGGGCGGTCACGATCTGGAAACGGATCGTGACCCCCTTCGCTTTTGTCCGGGATGAATGACGTGGCTCTCATCGTCGGACTGGGGAATCCGGGTCCCGAATACCGAAATACTCGCCACAATGCCGGCTTCATGCTGGCCGATCTGCTCGCCCGACGCTGGCAATCCGGGTGGCGGATGGAGAAAAAGTTCTTTGCTGAGATTGCCGATTGTCGTTTTGCCGGGCGCCGCGTGGTGCTCTGCCGGCCGCAAACCTTCATGAACGCCAGCGGTGATTCCGTGGGTCGGGTGGCTTCGTTCTATCGAGTTACCCCCTTGGATCTGTTGGTGCTGGTGGACGATGCGGATCTTCCTCTGGGGACGCTGCGAATGCGCCCCGAAGGCAGCCCCGGTGGGCATCACGGTCTGGAATCGGTGGAGAAATCCATCGGGACCCGTGGGTATCCCCGCTTAAAAGTGGGGATTGCGCGCCCGGCACAGGAACGGCGAAATATCGCCAGTCACGTTCTCGGTCAGATCAGCGCTGCCGAGCAACCCGTCTGGCAATCAGTTTTAGTACGTGCGGCCGAGCAGGTGGAATGCTGGGTCGCCGATGGGATCGCCAAGGCGATGAACCGTTTCAACGGTCCCTAGCCTCACGTTCCCGGCGAATCAACGAACGCAGAAAGGAAAACGAAGTGAAACGTTACGAAGTTCTGTTCATCCTCGACCTCGCCGGCCGCGAGGAAGGACTCAATGAAGTGGTCGACAAGGTCAAGGGCATCCTGACCGCGTCCGGCGCCAAGGTCGATAATGTCCAGAAGATGGACAAGAAGGCCTTTGCCCGGGTGACCGACAAGAAGGTCACCGGTGGCCATTATGTGAATATCATTTTCGAGGCCAGCCCCGCGGTGATCAACGCAATGCCTTCCAAGTTTGTCCATATCCCGGAAGTGTACCGGGTGCAATTCAACGGCAATCCCATTAACGCTCCGGTTCCGACCCCTGCAGTGGCCTGATCCTGCCTCCATCGAGTCCGTCCGCCCCCCCACTCCCATGGCCAGCTTCAATAAAGTCATTTTGCTGGGAAACCTGACCCGCGACCCCGAACTGCGTTATACGCCGAAGGGGACGGCGGCAGCGCGCTTGGGATTGGCTGTGAACCGTTCCTACAAGACCGAGACCGGCGAAACCAAGGAGGAAGTCACCTTCCTGGACATCGACGCCTGGGGCAAACAGGCAGAATTGATTGCCCAGTATCTTCGAAAGGGTAATCCGCTGTTCGTAGAGGGACGCCTGAAGCTGGACCAATGGGACGACAAGCAGACCGGCCAGAAGCGGTCTGCCGTCCGAATTGTCATGGAGAATTTCCAGTTCATCGGTGGTCGCACTGAAGGCGGCCCCGGTGCGGGAGCTCCCTCCGCCCCACGCCCCGCAGCACGCCCTGCTCCTGCCAGCTCCCCGACCAGCGCCTCCGAATCGCCCTCTGAAGGCCCTCCGCCAGAAGAGGACGACGTTCCCTTCTGACCCTTCCCGCATCCATTCTCCCTTTTTAACCTGCCAGTTTATGTCGAAAACCGAAGTCATCCTCATCAAGAACGTGGTCGGCCTGGGTGCCGAGTCCGATCATGTCAGTGTCTCTGCCGGTTACGCCCGCAATTTCCTCATTCCCGGCGGCCTTGCCGTTCCGGTGACGCAGGGCAACCGGAAGTGGATTGAGAACCTGAAGAAGCGTCGCGCCGACCGCGAAACCCACGAGCTCAATAGCATGACCGAGCTCGCCAAGAGCCTCAACAAGGTCACGTTGACTCTCTCGGTCAAGACCGGTGAAGACGGCAAGATGTTTGGCTCAATTACGGCCGGGTCCGTCGCCGACGCGCTCAAGACGCAGCTCGACGTCGCTCTCGACAAGCGCCGGATCCACCTGGAGAAGCCGATTCACGCGCTGGGTGAACACGAAGTGGAGCTCCGTCTCCACCCTGAGGTGCGCTGCTCGCTGAAACTGAACGTCAAGAGCTCCAACCCGCTGCCGGAAGTCGCTGCGGCGCCCACGGAGGAAAAGAAGGAAGCTCCGAAGACGGAGAAGCGCGGACGGCGCCCGTCCGACGCTGCTGAAGCGGCTCCTGCCGCCAAGGCAGCCAAGGCGGAGAAGTCCAAATAGCGCGGCATTCTCCCACCACTCTTCCCCAAGGGGCAGGCTGAAAAGCCTGCCCCTTTCTGTTTTCCGCCTCCGGCGGCGTTCCTCTCCCACCATTCGAGCCGGTCTTCCCGAATCCCAACCAGGGGTGCCAACCGGCTGCGCGCTCTCCTCTCCGTTTTTGAGTTGCACCCGGTCTTGACCTTCTCCGCCTAGTTGACACTGTTTCCGGCTCCTCTCGGGGAGACGGACCAACATGCAGCATATCCGCAATATCGCCATTATCGCCCACGTCGACCACGGCAAAACCACCCTGGTGGACTGCCTGCTCAAGCAGTCCGGAACGTTTCGGGCCAATCAGCAGGAGGTCCAGGTGGAACGCCTCATGGACTCGATGGACCTCGAGAAAGAAAAGGGCATCACTATCCGGGCTAAAAACGCCGCGTTCAAATACAAGAACTTCCACGTCAACATCGTGGACACCCCAGGCCACGCCGATTTCGGCGGTGAGGTGGAACGCATCATGAACATGATCGACGGCGTACTCCTGGTCGTTGACTCGGCCGAGGGCCCGCAGGCCCAGACTCGGTTTGTGCTCCGGAAGGCCCTCGAGGCCGGCGCCAAGCCGATCGTGGTCATCAACAAGATTGACCGGGAAAACGCCAACCCCAAGAAGGTTCTCGACCAGGTGTTCGAGCTCTTCATGTCGCTGAACGCCACGGACGAACAGCTCGACTTCCCTTTCATTTACTGCTCCGCCAAACAGGGCTACGCCAAGGTCGAACTGGACCATGCGTCCGGAACCATGGAGCCGTTGTTTGAGGCGATCGTGAAGCACATCCCGCCGCCGCGGGCCCATGCCGGCGTTGGATTCCAGCTGCTCGTGGCTAACCTCGACTACAGTGATTACCTCGGCCGTATCGCCTTCGGAAAAATCTACGAAGGCAAGGTGAAGGTAGGCGATCCGGCGATCTGCCGTCATGGCCACGGAAAGGTCACCAAGGGCAAGATCACCGCCATTTTCCACTTCGAAGGAATGAAGCGCATCGAGGTCCCCGAAGCCCACGCTGGCGACATCGTCGGCATCACGGGCTTTGACGATGTGTTCATCGGCGAGTCAATTTGCGATTCCGAAGCCCGGCCCGCCTTGCCGTACATCCCGATTGATCCGCCCACCATCCAGATGGAATTCGCGGTCAATGACGGCCCGCTGGGTGGACAGGACGGCAAGCTGGTGACCGCACGCCACCTCTGGGATCGGCTGGTCAAGGAGATCCGCACCAACGTGGCCCTCCGCATCGCCCAGACCAGCGACCCGAAGGTCTTTGCCGTCTCCGGACGCGGCGAAATGCAGATCGCCATCTTGGTGGAACAAATGCGCCGCGAAGGCTACGAGGTCCTGGTGTCCCGCCCGGAAGTGCTCTGGAAGAAGGACCAGGACGGAAATCCCCTGGAGCCGATCGAAAAGCTGTTCGTCGAAGTGCCGACCGAGAACCTCGGTGCGGTCATGGAAAACCTGTCGTTCCGAAAAGCGCAGATCACCAACATGAACCACGTCGGCAACCAGGTTTCGGTCGAGGCGCTGGTTCCGATGCGCGGCCTGATCGGATTTGAAACGGACCTGGTCAACATGACCCGCGGCATGGGCGTCATGAGCCATCTGTTCCACGAATACGGATCCGACCGGGGTGAGATCGCCGCACGGAAAAACGGTTCCCTGGTCTCCATGGAAGCCGGCGAGGCGACCTCCTACGCGCTGAACATGGTCCAGGAACGCGGCCGCCTGATGGTCGAGCCCGGCGACATGATCTACGTCGGCATGATCGTGGGAGAAAATGCGCGTGAGAACGACATCCCGGTCAATCCGGTGAAGGAAAAGAAGCTCACGAACATGCGTTCCCAGGGCGACGGCAAGGGCATCCAGCTCAACGCCCCGCTCAAACTCAGCCTGGAACGCGCTCTGGAATACATCGATGTCGACGAATACGTGGAGGCGACACCGAAGAATCTCCGGCTCCGGAAAAAGATTCTCGACGAAAACCAACGTAAGCGCGCTGAAAAGAGCCGAGTGCTGAAATTCGTGGAGGATTCAACGGTCGGAACCGCATCCAACTGAGGAAAACCTCCTTTCCAGGCGAGACCGCTGCGGTCTTTTGCGGGGGACGCTTCAGATACCGGGAGCTTCCCCCGTTTCGTTGGCTCCTTCAATCGCGCCCACGTTCCCCTACCACGGAAGACTGAATGTCTTGACGTAGCTGTAGGCCTTCATCGCTTCGATCACCCCTTCCTTGATCCCGAGGCCGCTGTCCTTGATGCCACCAAACGGACTGTTCTCCACCCGGAATCCTGGCACTTCATTGATATTCACCGTGCCGCAGCGCAGCGTCCGGATGGCCTTTAACGCGCTGGGGAGATGGGTGGTCACCACTCCGGAGCTGAGCCCGTAGGCGGTCGAATTGGCGAGCGTCAACGCGTCATCGAGATCCTTCACCGTCAGGATGGGCGCCAACGGGCCAAAGCTTTCAGCCACCACCATGCGACAATCCCGCGGAACGTCGGCGATCACTGTCGGTTCCAGGAGGGCGCCGCGCCGCGTTCCTCCAATCAACACGCGGGATCCAGCGGCAACCGCTTCGTGGACCACCGATTCCAGTTACACGGCACTGGCCTCATCAATCACCGTTCCC
>JBGAPN010000274.1:0-7395 GCA_044221235.1 Limisphaerales bacterium | reverse complement strand
GTGAACAGTTGGTGAGCCGGCTGGGACCGGGAATGAGCTTTGGAGAGCTGGCCCCGACGGATCGGGCGCCCTGATCGGCCACTGTCCGGGCCCTGACCCCGGTTCGCGCACTTCGACTGACCTTCAAGGCCTTCGATCACCTCGCCGAGGAGGGGCTCGGGCATTTGCAGTCGAAGCTGATCTCCAACTTGGTGGGAGTGCTCGCCAGCCGATTGCGCAGCGCGAATGCGGAAATTCAGAGCCTGAAATAGGGGCCGGGAGCCGGCCAGGCTTTTAGCACCCGAGCTTTTCCCGAAAATACTCGATGGTATCCTTGAGCCCTTCGGCCAGGGGAATCTGGGGCTCCCACTTCAAGATTCCGCGGGCGCGGGTGATGTCCGGACGCCGCTGTTTCGGATCGTCCTGAGGCAACGGCTTGTGGACGATCTTCGAGCGCGAGCCGGTCGCCTTGAGGATCTCACGGGCGAATTCCAGCATCGTCATCTCGTGCGGGTTGCCGATGTTGGTCGGCAGGTGGGCCTCCTTTCCTCCAACATCATCAGCCGGTAGATTCCTTCGATCAGATCGCTGACAAAACAGAAGGACCGCGTCTGCCGTCCTTCGCCAAAGATGGTGATGGGTTTGCCGGTCAACGCCTGACTAAGGAATGCCGGGACGACCCGACCGTCGTTGATGCGCATGCGGGGACCGTAGGTGTTGAAGATGCGCACAATCCGGGTTGCACCTGGTGCTCGCGGAAGCAGGCCATCGTCATGGCCTCTGCGAACTGCTTGACTCACGTCATAACATCCGCGCGGACCGATGGTGTTCACGTTTCCCCAGTAGCTTTCGGGCTGGATGGATGAGTGGGTCGCCATAGATCTCGGAGGTTGAAGTGAGGAGGAATCGGGCACCCTTCTCCATGGCGAGACCCAGCGCCTTGTGGGTGCCCAGGGACCCCACCTTCAGGGTTTGAATGGGCAGCTCGAGGTAATCGATGGGGCTCGCCGGTGAGGCAAAATGCCAGACGTAGTCCACTGGACCCGCAAGGAACAGGTATTCGGTCACGTCCTGCTTGATGAACCGGAGCCCGGGGTTTCCGGCCAGGTGGGCGATGTTGTCCGTGGATCCGGTGATCAGGTTGTCGATGATGATGACCTTGTGGCCGCGGGAGAGGAGCAGATCGACCAGATGGGAACCGAGAAACCCAGCGCCTCCAGTGACCACCGAAGTGGGAGCGGGTTTGGGATTTGAACGGCGGCGGGTGGGAGACGGGGACGTGGATTTCGGCTTCATGGGCTTGGGTCGGATCGCGCCTGTGGCGGATCCTCTGGTAATCGGCGGGAAAAGTCGAAACTTGAAACCGGCCTACTTGGCGCCGGTTCCGGCGAACACCGCCGGAACGGTCCGGGCAAGGATCTTGAAATCCAGCCACAGGGACCAGTTGTCGATGTATTCCAGGTCGAGCCGGACCCATTCCTTGAAATCCGTCACCTGGTTCCGTCCGCTGACCTGCCAGAGGCAGGTCAGACCCGGACGTACGCTGAGGCGTCGGCGGTGAGCGGGATCATCGAAGCGTCTCACTTCGTCGACCGGAAGCGGGCGGGGGCCCACCAGGCTCATTTCACCCCGAAGCACATTGATCAGCTGGGGGAGCTCATCGAGCGAGTACTTGCGCAGGAACCGGCCAATGGGCGTGATGCGGGGATCGTTGGTGACCTTGAAGACCGGGCCCGACATTTCGTTGAGGCGCTCCAGCTCCTGCTTCAACTGCTCGGCATTCGACACCATCGTCCGGAACTTGAGCATGGTGAAGGGGCGCCCGTTGAGGCCGGCCCGCTGCTGGCGGAAGAACACCGGACCCGGCGAGCTGAGCCGCACCAGCAAAGCCAGAATGGGAATGACCGGCACCACGATCAGCAGGAGGAGCAGGGTGAGTGAGCCGGCAAAGTCCACGCCCGTCTTGACCAACGCCTGCCAGGAGGCTTCCGGTCCCGTACGGAAAACCAATACGGGGTGCCCCGCCAGTTCGTCCACGGTCGTTTGCGAAAGCCGGGTCTGGAAAAAATCTGCCAAGAGCCACACTTCAACCCCTTCCAGTTCGCAGGCTTGGATGGCTCGTTCGATTTCCCCGAAGACGATCTGGCGGGGCGCCACCAGCACTGCATTGGCCGAGGTCTCGTGGAGCAGTTCGGGCAGCAGGCTCGCGGGAGTCTCGTTCAGGTCGAGCCGGCGAATGATTTCCACCTCGCCCAACGCGCCCACGGCAAGGGCCCGTTCGACGCTGCGGGTTTCCTCGGGTCCCCCCAGCAGGATCACCCGCTTCCGGGTGGCGTTTCGGCCGAGATGCGACAGAGCCCAGCCGCGCATGACTTCCTCCTTGAGGAAGACCAGGGTCAGGGCAAGGGGACCGAACAGGAGGACAACACCGCGCGCGCCTTCGGCCTTTCGGAAATAGAGGGCGCTGATCACGGTGACACTGACCCAGAAAACCGCCCGAACCAGCTGCCAGAACGTTTCCCGCCGGGAAAACAGCATCGGACGCAGGTAGAAGCCCTGCAGCTCCAGGACGAAGGGGGTCATGGGGACGATCACCACCAGCATCCACGAGTAGGAGGCAAAGGGATCGATCAGGTTGGCCAGATCGATGGCCGGTCGCGAACGCACCCAGTGGGCCAGCCACCAGGCAACGCCGAACAGAGCCGCATCCAGCAGCTTCTGAATCTTGGCATAGAGTTGTCGTTCGCGCGCCAGCATGGCAGTCGAGAGACCTCGAATCGTCAATCCGAGTTCAAATCTTCAATCGGAGGCGTCATCCTAACGCGAAACCACCGGGGAGGTCACCTCAAAGTGAGGCGCGATCTCCGTGATCAACTGGCTCAACCGGCGATAGGTCTCGTTTTCGTTGCCAGGAGCACAGGGGGCGAAAAACGAAATGTAGGCCCATCGTTGAAGGAGTCCACGGGTGACGAGGTCCTCCACCATCCACCATTGGCGCTTCCAGTGGCTTGCCGTCTGTTTGTCCCGGGAGACAAACCAGAAGACGTACACGCCCCCGAGTTCCGCCGGCCTTCCATCGAGTTTGGCCGTCGCCCGGCAGTCAAATCGCTGGACCTCCTGAGGAACCATTGGGCCCGCGCCTTCGAACGGCAATTCCTGCTGTTTCAGGACCTTCCAGCCCACACCGGTCAGGCAGTATTCCGGCCGGTGAATGCTGGTCCGGTCGGTTCCCATCAGCACCACTCCCACCTGGGCGGTGAATCCGTCCGACGCAGTATAACGTCCCCGGCCAAATACCGTGTCGGGAGGCAGGCTCTCGAGTTCGATCGAGGCCACGGGCACCGCCTGGTACTTGAATCCCGGCAGGTTGGTCGGCATGGCCACCGAGTTACTCCGGATCAGGCGGCCCTCTTCTCCAATCAGGGGGACGGCGGACACCCGGACACCGGGTTTGTCCAGGGTTTGGCGGGACGCCACAGCCGCTACAAACCATCCGCCGGCCCCGATCAACACCAGGGCAAGTGCGGTCAGAATGTTTGCCCGTCTGTTCATGCGGCAGGCGCGGTCGGCGGTTCGGATGCCGGTACGGATTCGGCCGTCGGCTGGTCGAGTCGCGTTTCGCGGAGCCATCGGGACAGCAGTACAATGCCGCCGAGGGCCACGAGAAACGTGACGAACCCGAGGTTGGTCTCGATGCGCTTTCCGGCCTCTCCACCCCACGCTTCACCCACTGTAAACACAATGATGAGGCGGATGATGTTGGCGATCAGGGCCAGGGGAAGGGCGGCGAACACGAGAAGTCCCCGTCGCCACCAGGTGTCAAATTGGAGGTAGCCGTACACCAGGGTGAGAAGGAAGACCACGGTCAGGCTCCGGATTCCGCTGCAGGCGGCCGCCACTTCGAATTCAAATCCGCGCGTTCCGTCCGGCAGGGCATGGAATACGGTGGTCCCTTCCCGGATGAGATTCAGGTTTAGAAGTCCGTTGCAGATTCCTGCCCGTGGCCACCTTGGTCGAGGCGAGCCGGAGAGGAAAGGTGAGCGGGTCCGTGTACGCCGTGACTGGCACGGTGAACGCCAGGAGCGCGAAGGGGAAAACGGTGGCACGCATCCACGCCGCACCCCAGTACAGCCCGGTGATGGAATAGATCCCGAGCCCGAACGCCAGCAGCGACAGGCGCGCCTGCTGGATGAGGTAGCCGGCCAGATGCAGCAGGATCGCCAGGGCCAAAAGGATCAGGGCGGGTGCCCAAGGGCGCTTTTCCAAGGGGATCAGTTGGTCCCGTCGAAGGTAGAGCAGGGTGAGAATCAGGGGCGGGACGATGTAACCCAGGGAGTCATCCGGCACCGTCTCGTAGATGGAGGTCACCCACCGGAACAACGAGGGGGTGGCGGCGTATCCGAAACTGGAATTGCCCAGAAACTGGAACAACAACACCCACGCGACGCCGACCAAAAAAACCTGCGCCTTGTAGGGCAGGCTTCCGAGGAAATGGCGGACGTCGTTCATGATCCGGTGTTGAACGCGGCGAAGAAAGGCGGCCGCCGTGGCAGGCGCAAGCCCAATTCCATCTAGATTTGGAAATCCACATTCACTTCCCGCCCCCGCTTCTTCGTCACCTTCACCCGCAGGTCCTCCATCAGGACAAGGCTCTCCGGCGGAATGCTGTGCATCAGGAAGACATTCGCGCCGATGGTGGAGCCGGCACCGATGACCGTGTCGCCCCCCACAATGGTGGCATTGGCGTAGATGGTCACCTGATCCTCGATGGTGGGATGGCGTTTCTGCCCGCGCAGCGCCTGTCCGGCGGCCAATGACCGGGCCACCAGACCGACGCCCTGGTACAGCTTGACGTGGTTTCCCAACTCGGCGGTTTCACCAATGACTGTTCCCGTGCAGTGGTCCACGAAGAAGTGGCTCCCGATTCGTGCTCCAGGATGGATGTCCATGCCGGTCCGGCTGTGGGCCCATTCACTCATGATTCGGGGAAGCAATGGGACGCCGCGACGATGCAGTTCGTGGGCAAGCCTGTGGACGGCAATGGCCTCAATAAACGGATAGGCAACGATCACTTCGTCCCGGGTTCGAGCAGCAGGATCCCCCTGGAAGGCGGCTTCCACGTCCGTCTGCAGCTTCTCCCGGACGGACGGGAGTTGCCGGAGGAATTCGCCGGTGAGGCTGTGCGCCGAAGGGCGTGGGTCCCGGAGTCCCGAGTCGGGACACCCGAAACAGTTCAGGCTCTTGTAGATCTCGTCTTCGAGTCGCCCGGCCACCGAATCGACCAGGAGGGCCGTTTCCGCCTGCAGTTCGGAGGAGTGCACCACGCGGTCATCGAAGAATCCGGGGAAAATGAGGCGGAGCAGGTCCTGAGTGATATCCACCACGGCGGCCCGGGACGGAAGATTGACCCCATCCAGGTGGTTGATCCCGCCATGCCGGCGGTAACTGGCTAGAAGCGCCTGTGTCAGCTCGGTGATCGGATAGTTCACGCTGGTCACAGTATTCCGGGAGGGCTTCGGATGTCCAATCCGGGTGCGGTGAGGTGACGTTGGACGTTGGGTGTTGGACGGGGGCAGAAATGCAAAAGGAGCGGAGGAATCCGCCCCTTTCGTGACTTCTATCGAATGTGGCAGGGATGCGAACGATCAATTCCGTCGCATGCGACGTCGAAGGACGGCCGCCCCCAGCAGGCCCAATCCAGTGACCAAGGTGTAGGTTTCCGGTTCGGGGACGGGGACGATCTCGCCACTCGGCATCCAAGAGGCACCGGTGCCGAAGCCGTCGAAAACCACGTTGTTGAGGAACGTGGGGGAAGGTTGGGCTGTGATGAACAGCCGGTCCGAAGTGGCCGACGGGGACCAGTTCTGAATCGTCAGGGTCCCCGAGGTATAGGCACCGGAACCAAAGGTGAGGTTCTGGGAAACGCCCTCGGTACCGAAGGAAATCACGGATGGACCTGCCAGGCTCAAGGAGCCGAAGGACACCGTTTGATTGTTCGGATTCAGGGTGCCGCCCGAGAGATTCAGGGCCCCACTCATGGACTGGCCCACCCCGAAACTGAGCGTGCCGGCAGACAGGGCGGTGGAGCCGGAATAGCTATTGGCAGCGTTTAAATTGAGGGTGCCGGAACCGATTTTGGAGATCCCCCCCGTCCCGCCAATGGCTCCGGCGATGGTGACCGATTTGTTGACCGAAGGGTTCAGAGTCAATGTGAAGGAGCCCAACCCGACCGTCGTATTGAACGTCAGGTTCCCCGAGGTGGCCTGCCACGCCTGATTGGCCGCCACGGCGATGTTGTAAGCCTTGTTGCTATCGTTGAACACCTGCGCCGCGCTGCTGTTGTTGGCGATGCCACCGGCGCCGATGCTCATGCCCGAGGCAGGGGTGGACGATACGTTAAAGCTGTAGGCGCCCGAACTGGACCCAAAGGTGATGGAAGCTGCAGAGCGAAGACCGGTCCCCAGATTCACGGTGCCGGCGCCGGCGTTGAACTGGGTGTCGTCGGCGGAGGTGACCGGTCCCGTGGGGCTCCAATGCCCATTGCTGTTCCAGGATCCCGCTCCGCCGAGTCCTCCGCTTCCGATCCACGTGTACGTCGAGGCGCGGGTGGGTGTCGTCACGGCAGACAGAAGCAGGGTGACGATTCCTACGGTGGGGCAGGTGAGTTTCATTGGACCTAGAAAACCTTATGGCTTGGGTGACGCCCGTCTATTCGGGGATTGAATTGATGTCAATATCCATATTCCATGCGGTGGTATTAAATCCGTCGCATTTTTATGGTTAGTCTTAGTTTGGGCGACGCTTCCGATCCGGGCTTCAGAGGAGACGAGGCGTGAATCCGACGAGGCCTTCCTGGAGCGCCTGCAGCGGGCCTGCGTGGACTTTTTTTGGAAGGAGGCCAATCCAGGGAACGGATTGATCCGGGACCGGTCAACGCCCCAATCCAAGTGCAGCATCGCCGCGGTGGGTTTTGGGCTCAGTGCCATTCATATTGGCATCGACCGGGGATGGATCCGCCGCAGCGACGGACGGGAGCGGGTCCTGACAACGCTGAAGACCTTCATGGCGTTGCCGCAGGGAGCCGAGACCGAGGGGTGTGGGGGGCATCGCGGTTGGTTTTACCATTTTCTGGAGATGGAAACGGGCACGCGGGCCTGGAAGTGCGAACTGTCGTCGATCGATACCGCGCTCCTGCTCGCCGGGGTCCTGGACGCGAGACAATTCTTCACCGGCAAGGAGCCGGAGGAAGAACAGATCCGGTCCCTGGCCGGTCTATTGATCTCACGGGTGGATTGGGACTGGATGACCGATGGAGGAGAGACATTTTCCATGGGCTGGAGTCCGGAGAAGGGGTTTATTCCGTACCGCTGGGAAGGATACAATGAGGGAATGATTCTGTACCTGATTGGGCTGGGG
>JBGAPN010000273.1:0-7024 GCA_044221235.1 Limisphaerales bacterium | reverse complement strand
ATTCCCTTCCGCAACTTCACCTTTGCCGCGGCGGCCGTGGTGTGGGTCCCGGCCCTGGTCGCCTTGCTGTTCGGGTATCTGGCATTCCACTCCCGCATCAAGGGCGTGTACTTCTCGATCCTCAGCCAGGCCCTGACCTACGCAGCGTCGCTCATGTTTTTCCGGAACGACTTCACGTTCGGCGGAAACAACGGTCTGACGGACTTCAAGTTCATCCTGGGGTACAGCCTCACGGAGGACAGCACCAAACGGGTTCTCTTCATGTGTGCCGTGGCGCTCTTGCTTGGAGTCTACGTGTTCTGCCGCTGGCTGATCTCCACCAAGTTTGGGCTGATTCAACGGGCAATCCGGGATTCGGAAAACCGGGTGTTGTTCTCGGGCTATGCCACCGCCCAGTTCAAACTCTTCGTCTTCGTGCTCGCCGCCGTCATCTGCGGGATGGGCGGAGCGCTCTTTGTGCCCCTGGTGGGCATCATCAACCCCAGCGAGATGGCCCCGGAGAAATCGTTGGAGGCGGTGGTTTGGTGTGCCGTCGGCGGCCGGGGTTCCCTGGTGGGTCCCATCCTTGGGGCCCTCGGAGTCAATGCCCTGAAAAGTTACGCGACCCACGCCTTTGCAGAGCAATGGCCGTATTTGCTGGGTGGGCTGTTCGTGTTTGTGACGCTCTTCATGCCCAAGGGGATGGTCGGGATTCCGGATCAATGGTGCCAGATTCGTCGCCGGTTCTCCACCATCCCAGCAAACGACACCGGGGCCGCCGCGCCTGCCCGAACGACTTCGCCCGAATGATTCCAAATTTCATTCTGATGCTCGAGGGGGTCAACAAGACCTTCGATGGGTTCAAGGCCATCAACGACCTCAACTTCTACCTGGATGAGGGTGAACTCCGCGTGGTCATCGGGCCCAACGGGGCAGGGAAGAGTACGATGCTGGACATCATCACTGGCCGGACTCGGCCGGACACCGGCAAGGTGGAGTTTGGGCGGGATACGGACCTCACCCGGCTCAATGAGTATCGGATCAACCGGCTGGGGATCGGACGGAAATTCCAGACCCCGTCGGTGTACTCCGACCATACGGTGTTTGAGAATCTGTGGCTCTCACTCGAAGGCAGCCGGGGTCTGTGGCAGACGCTGGTGTCGCGGCTGACGCCGTCGCAGAACGACCGGATCCACGAGGTCCTGGCGACGGTGGGGCTTACCGCCCGCGTAAAGGACAAGGCCGGCTCGCTCTCGCATGGACAGAAGCAGTGGCTCGAAATTGGCATGTTGCTGGCCCAGAATCCGAGGTTGCTGCTGGTAGATGAGCCGGCCGCCGGGATGACGGATGAGGAGACTGCGAAAACCGGGGAATTACTGACCCGGCTTGCCGGCCGTCACACCATCATCGTCATCGAGCACGACATGGTCTTCGTCCGGCAAATCGCGCGGAAAGTCACGGTGCTGCACCAGGGCCATGTCCTCTGCGAAGGAACCGTGGATGCCGTCCAGAACGATGAGAGGGTCATCGAGGTCTATCTGGGCCGCAAGAAGAAGGAGAACTCCCCGGGCGCGACTCCAGTCCCCGGAACATCCACCGTCTGAACCGTCCTGCCATCATGCTGACGCTCTCGAACATTCGGGTGAATTACGACGGCTCGCGCATCCTGCGGGATGTGAACCTTGCGGTCGCCCCGGGGCAGGTCGCCTGTCTCATGGGACGCAACGGGGTCGGGAAGACCACCACCCTCAAGACCATCGTCGGCCTGGTGCGGCCGGAAACGGGCTCGGTGAAGCTCGGGGGGCGGGAACTTGTCGGCCTGCCGCCCGAGGGGCGGGCCCGGTCGGGAGTCGGCTACGTGCCCCAAGGCCGGGATATTTTCCCCAACCTGACCGTGTGGGAGAATCTCCGGATCGGCGCCCTCGCCCAGGGCCGCAAACTGAATGGCCAGCTCGACCAGGTGTTCCAGCTGTTTCCCGTCCTCCAGGAGATGCTCGAACGCAAGGGCGGCGTATTGAGCGGCGGTCAGCAACAGCAGCTGGCGATCGGTCGCGCCCTGCTCACCGAGCCCGGCGTCCTTCTCCTGGACGAGCCGACCGAAGGCATCCAGCCCAATATTATCGACCAGATTGGCGAAACCATCAAAACGCTGCGTGGACTTGGGACGATGGGGATTCTCCTGGTGGAGCAATACCTCGACTTCTGCCTCGATGTCGGAGACTGCTTTTACATCATGGACCGCGGAGCCATCGTCGCCGAGGGACCGATAGGCCACCTCAACGACGAGATTGTGAAAGAACACCTGACGGTTTGAGCGCATGATCGTGGAGCCAGATTTCCAGGGCCGAACGGGCCAGCAGGGCCACCTGGACCTGGGCATCGAGAAGGTGGCGGGAATGAGTACAGTGGTGCAGGCGCGGGCCGGAGCACCCTTGAAGGTCCTGGTCCCCTGGTCGCGAGGCGCCAGTGCCTGGGCGTTCGTCAGCAGTCTCGGCGGGGGCATGGTCTCCGGCGACCGCCACGAGCTGACCGTGAAGGTGGGTTCCGGTGCGACGGCGTTTGTGGGAACCCAGTCTTCCACCAAGATCTACCGTCCCTCCAGGGCCGATTCACCCGCCTGTATGCAGCGAGTGAAGGTCCAGGCGGGAGCCGACAGTTGGATGGTGTGGGCGCCCGACCCCGTCCAGCCCTTCGCCGGTGCCCGATACCGGCAGTCCCAGACCTTTCTTCTACAGGAGTCATCCAACCTGGTCTGCGTCGACAGCGTCACGGCCGGGCGCTCCGAGCGGGGTGAACAGTGGCATTTTGACGAATACCGCAGCCGGACGGAGGTGTATGTCGGGGCGCGCCGCCGGGTCCTGGATTCCCTTCAGCTCGTCTCGGAACCCGGAACCGTTCCCGTGAACGCGCGCATGGGATCGTGCCAGGCGGTGGCAGTGGTGCTTCTGACCGGGCCGCGGGTTGCCAGTGCGGCGTGCGAGCTCCTGGAGCAGATTTCTTCAATTCAACCTCACCGCGAGGACCCCGTCCGTTGCTGTGGCAGTCCCATTCCCGGGGGCGCTCTGCTGCGAGTGGCTTCGACCCGCGTTGAGGCGGTTCGCCATTGCCTGGCGGCCTGGTTGTCCTTTCTGTCCCAACCGCTCGGGGATAATCCCTGGGTCCGAAAATGGTAGGTGGCATCTGCGTGATGCCGGTCTCAAAATTCCAAGCGAGCCATGCATCTGACTCCCCGTGAACTGGAAAAACTGACTCTCCATGCTGCGGGATTCTTGGCACAGAAACGCCTCGCCCGCGGTCTCCGATTGAATCATCCGGAGTCGGTGGCCCTCATCGCCACCCAGCTGCTGGAATTCATCCGCGACGGTAAGCGGGTGGCGGAGCTGATGGATCTCGGGCGCCAACTGCTCGGCCGGAACCAGGTATTGCCCGGGGTACCCGAGCTCGTCGCAGAAGTGCAGGTGGAGGGAACATTTCCCGACGGTTCCAAGCTGGTGACGGTTCATCACCCCATTGCCGCCGCGCAGGGAAACCTGTCCCTCGCCCTTTATGGAAGCTTCCTGCCGGTTCCGTCCCTGGACCTGTTCAATCCGTCGCCGGATGAACCCATCCCGGGAGAGCTGGAGATTCTGCCGGGTGAGATCGAGCTCAATGCCGGACGCGAATCGATCGAACTGGAGGTCACCAACTTTGGTGACCGGCCGATCCAGGTGGGAAGCCACTATCATTTCATCGAGACCAATCCGTCGCTGCGCTTCGACCGGATGCGGGCGCATGGCCGGCGGCTCGACATTCCAGCCGGTACAGCGGTCCGGTTTGAACCCGGGGAGACCCGCACAGTCCGGCTGGTTGAAATCGCCGGTCGCCGCGTAATCCGCGGAGGCAACGGCCTGGCCGACGGTCCAGTCAGCGACAGGACCCGCCAGGAGGCCCTGGCGCGGATCAAGGGGCAGGGGTTTTCGCATGTCGACACCGCCCCGCCAGTATCCAGCCGTTAATCCGTCCGCCGTTCCGACCGAATTCAACACGTCCAACTGCAAACCGATTCTCGACATGCCCCACCGAATGAACCGACGAATGCAAATTTGGCGGAGGCAAGGTCATCCGCGAAGGCATGGGACAGGCGGCCGGGGTCGGAGATGAAGAGGCCCTGGATCTCGTGATCACCAATGCTCTGGTGGTCGATTACACGGGCATCTTCAAGGCGGATGTTGGCATCAAGGGCGGCCGCATCGCTGGTCTGGGAAAGGCAGGCAATCCGGATGTCATGGCCGGAGTCTCGCCCGGTATGATCGTCGGGGTGACCACCGAGGTCATCGCGGGCGAAGGATTGCTGCTGACGGCGGGAGGGATCGACTCGCATATCCACTTCATCTGCCCTCAGCAGGCCCATGAAGCCATCGCTGCGGGCCTGACCACCATGGTGGGCGGCGGCACCGGGCCGGCGACCGGCACCTGTGCCACCACCTGCACGCCGGGTTCCTACAACCTTCGCCTGATGCTTCAGGCGCTGGACGGGTTGCCGCTCAATTTCGGACTCACCGGAAAGGGAAACACCGCGATGCCTGCGGGACTGCCCGAGCAGATCCGCGCTGGGGCCATTGGATTGAAACTCCACGAGGACTGGGGAACCACTCCGGCAGCCATTGACTGCTGTCTGCGGGTGGCGGATGAGATGGACATCCAGGTGACGATCCACACCGACACCCTGAACGAATCGGCCTTCGTCGAGGGCACGATCGCCGCATTCAAGGGACGGACCATCCACACCTATCATTCCGAGGGCGCGGGGGGCGGCCATGCGCCGGACATCATCCGGATCTGTGGCGAGGCCAACGTGCTGCCGAGTTCAACCAACCCGACCCGCCCCTACACCGTAAACACGCTGGATGAGCATCTGGACATGCTCATGGTGTGCCATCATCTCGATCCGTCGCTGCCGGAAGATGTGGCCTTTGCGGAAAGCCGGATCCGAGGCGAGACGATTGCGGCGGAGGACATCCTGCACGACCTCGGGGCTATCAGCATGATGAGCAGTGACAGCCAGGCGATGGGGCGGATCGGAGAAGTGATCACCCGGACCTGGCAGACGGCTGACAAGATGCGCCGTCAACGGGGCCGTCTTCCCGGTGAATCCGGGCTCAACGACAACCTGCGGATCAAGCGGTACCTCGCCAAATACACCATCAATCCCGCCTTGGCCCATGGCATGGGCCACGTGGTGGGTTCGGTGGAAAAGGGAAAGCTGGCGGATCTGGTCCTGTGGAAACCGGCGTTTTTCGGGGCCAAGCCTGAAATGGTCATCAAGGGTGGCTTGATCGCCTGGTCCCAGATGGGCGATCCCAACGCGAGCATTCCCACACCGCAACCGGTGTGGATGCGGCCCATGTTCGGTTCACTGGGCCGTGCCATCGGATCGACCTCCGTTGCGTTTGTCAGCCGGCGGAGCCTGGACGAGGGCATCGTCCAGAAATACGGGCTCCAGAAGTCTCTGGAGGCGGTTCGTGGTTGCCGGACTCTCTCAAAGAAAGACCTGAAATGGAACGATGCGACGCCCGTGATCACGGTGGATCCGGAGACCTATGAGGTTCGCGCGGATGGTGAATGGCTCCGATGCGAGCCGGCGTCGGTGCTGCCCTTGGCGCAAAAGTACTACCTGTTTTGAAGTCGGCCGTGACGCGGAGGGACGGGTGAGGCGGATGTTCCCGAGGGGGAATCGTGTGCGATGGCGGACTCCGGGCTCGCGACGGGTTGGGTTTCCCCGTCTGCTTTGGTGCGGGAACATCGCATGAGCACCGACGCAGAAGGCGAACGGGACTGGCTGGTGTGGCAGTGGGTGGATTCCGCGCTGCCGGCCGGCGGCTTTGCGCATTCCAGTGGATTGGAGGCGGCAGTTCAGCTGGGCCAGGTTCGGGACCGTGCAGCCCTGAACACGTTTGTGCAGGCCAGCTTGGAGCAGGCCGGCCATTCTTTGCTTCCGCTTGTGACTGCCGCCCACGCAGATCCTGGTCGACTGGTCGAACTCGATGCGCTCTATGAATCTTTTCAGCGCCAGCATGTCGCGAATCGTGCCAGCCGTTTGCAGGGACGCGCCCTGCTGATCACGGCGAAATCGGTCTTTGGCTACCAGGTACCGGGTGAGGTGCCCTCTGACTTTGCCGGGCACCTGCCTCCGGTGTTTGGGGCGGTGACGGGAACCGTGGGGCTTCAGCCCGCGACGGCCCAGCGGCTTTTTCTGTTCTGGCAGTTGCGAGGAACGTTGGCGGCGGCGGTCCGCCTCAACCTTCTCGGTCCCTTGGAGGCGCAACGCTGGCAGCACCGCCTTTCCAGGGTGGGCGAGGCCGTGCGATGCCGGTGTGGCGCGATCGGGGTGGACGACCTGGCGCAGACGGCACCCCTGCTTGAACTGTGGCAGGGGGTTCACGATCAGCTCCCATCCCGGCTGTTTCAGAGTTAGGCGACAGGGGCCGTGAAGTTTCGGACGCCGGACTCGTTTTGGTCACGATGGACGGAAATCGACGCCCGGTCCGCCAGTGGAATGGTCATGGGTTCGCCAAAACAGGTGAAATGGGCCGCGACACTCTGAATCTGCTGCGGCGGCAGGGATTGTGCTCCCGGTGAAAGGTTGCATCCACCACGCGTACAGCGTCGAACCAGTTGGCCGCCGTTCTGGATGGCTGGAGTCCTTGGAATCAGTCTGGCCCTGTCGATCGGGCTGCATCTGATGTTCCGGACCTGGGAGGATCGGGAAATCAATCGGCGTGCAGTGGCTGTCACCCGGGATCAAGTCGGACGCCTGCAGGTGAGCATGCTTCGGTCCATCGAGGTCCTGCATTCGATTGCGGCTCTCTATGTCGTGCAGGGAGAGATGACGCGGGACCAGTTCCGGGCGTTTGTGGGACCCGCGTTGGCCCGGCAGCCCGAGTTGAAGGCGCTTTCCTGGAATCCTCGGGTGCCGGGGACGAATCGGACTTCATTCGAGGCGTGGGTGGGGAGAGACCACCCCGGCTATGTCATCCGGGAGCAAATTGGGGGCGCGTTACGACCC
>JBGAPN010000272.1:0-7152 GCA_044221235.1 Limisphaerales bacterium | reverse complement strand
AAGTTGGGGGGAGGAGTTGACCCTGCTGCAGCAGGAGGTGCTCGGGTACACCCGGATGTTTTTCCTCCTCTACTTTGCCCTCAATGTGGGCAATGGGCTGATCCTTTGGGGCATGGACGAGGTCTCGGTTCGCCTGGTGGTCCCGCTGACCTGCAGTATGGCCATCCTGGATGGCGCCATGCTGGGGTTACTGACGCTGGTGTCGGGGGGCTTTGAAAGCAACCTGTACTGGGCGTTCCTTGGGCTCATTATCCGAAATGCGGCGGTCATCCCGAACGCGGATGTCCAGATCACCGCCAATGTTCTCGTCAGCCTGTGCTATCTGCTGGCGGGGTTCCTCGACATCTGGGTGTCGAGGGCGGAGATCGAGCTGATTCAGACCATGGGACGCGGCGGGGTCGGAGGTGGAACGTTTGAGGAGGCGAGCGGACCCGTGACCGAGCTGCTGGTGATGCGCATGTTGCTGCTGGTTTCGCTGACCGCCTGCTGCGCGGGTATCCAGGTGCTGGTGGACCGGCAACGCCAGCGGGAAATCGACGCCTATGAATTCCAGATCAAACAGCAGCAGCTGGAGGCCGCGGGGCGGCTGGCGGCGGAGATTGCGCATCAGCTCAAGAATCCGCTGGGGATCATCAACAATGCTGCCTATACGCTGCAGCGAACGGTGAAGGAGGGGAAAAAGATCACCCAGCAGATCGCCATCATCCGGGAGGAGGTGGGACGCTCCGACAAGATCCTGACCGAGCTCATGGGGTATGCCCGGTTGTCCGAGGGGCGGGTTGAGCGGGTTGACTTGAACCAGGAACTCGACCGTGCGTTGGCCACCGTTTTTCCTGCCGGAGCCCAGTTCGAGACCGAGGTCCACCGGGACTATAGCCTGGGACTTCCTCCGCTTCTGGGCCAGCGGGGGCATTTCGAAGAAGTGTTTGTAAATGTCCTGACCAATGCCCGGGAAGCCATGAACGGGAAGGGCGAGGTGTTCGTTTCCACCCGTACCGGGCCGGAATTCTCGTTGGTGGTGACCATCCGGGATACCGGACCTGGGATTCCCGAAAGCCGTCTGAAGCAGATTTTTGAGCCCTATTTCACCACCAAAGACCGTGGGACCGGGCTCGGGCTGGCCATCGTGAAGAACAACACCGAACTCTACGGAGGTGCGGTCAGCGTGGAATCGGAGCTTGGAAAGGGGACGGCCTTCACCATTACCCTCCCGGCCCGCTCCCTCATGCGGTTACGCCAATGAAACTCCCGCCCCTGCTCGTCGTTGATGACGAGAAAAACATGCGGCTGACCCTCGAGACCGTCCTTCGGGACGAAGGCTACGAGGTTCGTCTCGCGGAATCCGCCGAAGCCGGCCTGAAGCTGATCGGCAGCGAGGACGTGTTCCTGGTGATCACCGATGCCCGTCTCGGAGGAATGAGCGGGTATGAGTTTCTGAAGGAGGTGAACAAGCGGCATTCGAGCCTGCCGGTGCTGATCATCACCGCCTACGCGACGCCCAAGCTGGCGGTGGAGGCGATCCGGAACGGGGCGGTGGACTACCTCGCCAAGCCGTTTGAACCCGGCGAATTGCTGCACGCCGTGGGACGCTGCGCCGAACGGCACCAATTGCTGGTGGAAAACGCCGCGCTCAAGGCCAGGGCAGGTGAGCCCTACAAGCTGGATCACCTGATCGGCGAAGCCCCCAAGATCCGGGACCTCCGCCAACTGATCCAGACGGTGGCTCCGACCGATGCCACCGTCCTGATCCTGGGGGAAAGCGGGACGGGCAAGGAGTTGATCGCCGGTGCCATCCACGGGCTCAGCAAGCGGGTGGGGAAGACCTACGTCCGCCTCAACTGCGCCGCGATCCCCGAGACGCTCCTGGAAAGCGAACTGTTTGGCTACGAGCGCGGGGCCTTTACCGGCGCCCATCGAACCAAGCGCGGCCTGGTGGAGGAGGCGGACGGGGGAACGATTTTCCTGGATGAAATCGGGGACATGAGCCGGCCGCTTCAGGCCAAGCTGCTCCGGTTTCTGGAAGACGGGTCCTTTACCCGGGTCGGGGGAACCCAGGAACTGAAGGTGGACGTCCGCCTGATTGCTGCGACCAACCGAAACATTGTTGATGCCATCCAGAAGGGGGAATTCCGGGAGGATCTCTTTCACCGCCTGAACGTGATGCAGTTTCGTCCGCCGGCCTTGAGGGAGCGGGGTCAGGAAATCCTGCTGCTGGCCCAGTTTTTGCTGCGCCAATTCGTGCTTCGGCTGGGCAAGAATATCTCCAGCATCCTGCCGCCCAGTCGGCCCTGTTGGCGCATTCTGGCCGGGCAATGTACGGGAGCTGAGGAACGTCATGGAGCGGGCGGTCATCCTGGAGACGACCGATCAGATTCGCCCGGCCAGCCTGCCCGATTTTGAAATTGAGTCCCGGCTGCGGAGCGGGGAATTGGCTCCCGGCGGCGGCTCCCGGCCGCCCGGCGCCGGAAACATGAGTTTTCCACTGTCCCTGAGTGACGCGTTGGTCCAGTTCGAGCGGGAACTCATCATGGGCGCCCTGCAGCGGTGCGGGGGAAATCTGTCCAAGGCGGCCCAGCAGCTCGACCTGTCCCGTCATGCGCTCCGCTATCGGATGAGCCGGCTGGATTTGAAGGCCGATGGGGTCGTTGACGACGAATCGGAATCCCCGGCAGTCTTTCCCGGTCGATGACGTCACGCTTATTCAGCCTGCTCGCCGCCCAGGACGGAGCCCCTGCTCTTCCGAGCACCTTGAACACCAATGCGCAGCATTCCCTGCGCGGTGTAGCCCCCATTCTGCTGGCCATTACCGTTGTGTTGCTCGGATTCATCTTCTGGGCCGTTTTCATTCGTAAATCGCCGAAATACCGCCGGAAGGGAGTCCTGATTGATGTCCCAGCGGAGGAAGCGATCCGGGCCGGCGGGCGACATCGCCGACGGAGCCGACGCGCGGAGCATCGGCCGCGAATCCAACCCGCCGAGACCGGCGGGCCTCCGCCCCCGGCGCAGGGAATTCCGAGCCTCCGCTGCTGTGAGCACCGAGGTCAGCGAACAGATAACCCAGCGCAGCGCCTCCAACCTTGCGCTGGCCTTCATGGTACTTCCGAAGGAACGGAGGGCCGCCATGAGCGCCTTACGCCTTCTGCCGGGAGGCTGACGACGTCGCTGACGAGGAGGTCCGCCCGGTGGACGAACGCCGGGCCGCATTGCATCAATGGCGGGAGGATGTCGCCCGTGCCTGCCAGGGGGCAACCCGGTCCTTCCAGTGAACCGGGAGCTGGGCCGTTCATTGCCCAGTACCGGCTGCCGTTTCAGCTGTTTGATGAGCTGATCCAGGGAGTGGAGGCGGACCTGGAACTCCTGATTTACCCCGACTACGAGACTCTGGATCGCTATTGTTACCGGGTGGCTTCCGTGGTGGGACTGCTCAGCATTGAAATCTTTGGGTACCGGGATCCCGGTTGTCGCGCATATGCGGATGCACTGGGAAGGCGCTGCAGTACACGAATATCCTGGTGATGTGGGTAACGATGCCCAACGGGGAAGAGTGTACCTGCCCCGCGAGGAGCTGGAACGCCATGGATTGACTCCCGAAGATGTCCTCGCCCGGCGTCCCTCGCCGGCGTTCGACCGGGTGTCGTCTGCCTTTGCGGTTCGGACCCGAGCCTATTATCGCCGCGCGCAGGAGGCCCTTCCCGCGATGGATCGGCAGTCCATGATTGCCGGCGAGCTTATGGGGACCGTTTATTGGGCATTGTTCCGGCACCTTGAGCGCTCCCGATTCCCTGTGTTGGATGTGGAACCTGTCCGACTTGGGAAGGCCAGGAAACTCTGTCTCCTGCTGATGGGTTACCTTCGGGTGAAAACCGGCCTGCCCCTCGCTGCCTATGGTCTTTGAGGAATTCGATCCCCGGGTCCGCGTCATCTTTACCGCGGACAATTTTGGGCGCTCCCGCAGCGCCAACCGCGCCATCCTTCGGGCCTTCCGTGAGGGAGTGCTCACGTGTGCGAGTCTCGGTGTTCGGAATGTGGCCCATGAGGAAGCGGTCTCGCTGGCCCGGGAAAACCCGGGGCTGGAAGTCGGATTGGAACTGGTGTTGGTCGATGGGACATCGGTCCTGAAACCCAGTGAAATCATCGGGCTGGTGGATGAACGCTTCGATTTTGGTGAAAGTCTCGGCTCGGCCATCCTACGCTACGCCCTCTAACTATGGGCTGGCCGGGGCGCTGCAGGCCGAAGTGGACGCCCAATTCCGGCTGTACCGGCGGACAGGTCTTCCGCTGGGGTTTCTGTCGGGACGCGGCGGCCTTCATCTACATCCGGCCCTATTCCGCCTGATCCGACGCTATCACGAGTCGTGGAAGATCCGGGCCGTCCGTTGCACCCATGATCCGATCATGACCCATCTGCGGGTGAAGCCCGGACGTTCCTTTGGCCACCTGACCCGGGGTCTTGTGCTGCGCTGGTTTGACCTGTGGGCGCGCCCCTCCCTCGCGCGCCGCGGCATTGCGACCACTCAATATACGCTCGGCTACCTTGCCGAAGGACGCGTCGACACGGGCTATCTCCTCGACCTGTTCGACCAGTTGCCACCCGGCGACTACGAAGTGCGGTGCCTCCCGGATGAGGAGGAAAACCCCGAGGAACTTGCGATGCTTACGAGTCCGGAACTCCGGGAAGGACTCCGACGCGGGGAATCGAGATCATTCGCCACGCGGATCTCTGAGAGGTCGGCAGGATGGGTTTGAATCGGGTTCCAATTCCAGTCGTTCACCGATGGAGAACCTGAACCCGCCGCCGTTTCGGCCACCGTGGTGGTGTCGTTCTCCCCACGTGCAGACGTTGTGGCCCACGTTGGTGCGCCGGGTACCGCCGTTGGATTGGACGCGGGAACGCCTCGAGCTCGACGACGGGGATTTCCTGGACCTGGACTGGTGCGGATCGGATCGACGCCGGCTGCTGGTGATCAGCCACGGATTGGAAGGCAGCTCCCGACGGGTCTACGTGGTCGGATTGGCCCGCGCGGCCTTGAGGCGGGGTTGGGATGTGCTGGCCTGGAACTTTCGCGGCTGCTCCGGGGAGCCCAACCGACTCCCGCGGTCCTATCACAGCGGGGCGACCGAGGATTTGGCGGCGGTGGTGCGTCACGCCGCGCTTCGATCCACCGGGGCGATCGCCCTCGCCGGATTCAGCCTGGGCGGCAACCTGACCCTCAAGTTCCTGGGCGGACAAGAAGCCGAACGCGTCCGGGCGGGAGCGCCCCTGGTGCCCCGCTACCTGGCGGCGGTGGCCCGGGGCATGGCCCAGCCGGATTGCGCCTTCATGCGCCGGTTCCTCCGCGAGATGGGACCCAAGATGGAGGCCAAGCGCCGCCGATTTAGTGACCGGGTTCCGGCGGCAGACTGGAGGTCCATGCGGACGTTTCAAGAGTTTGACGAGGTTTGCCACCGCGTTTGCCCATGGATTCAAAGCGGAGACTATTGGGAGCGATGCTCCGCCATCCGTTATCTGCCCGAGCTTTGCTGTCCTGGCCTTGATCCCAAACGCGGCTACGACCCGTTTTGACGCCGAGTGTTTTCCTCTGCCTCCATCCGCGGGGTTGGCTCACCGTGGTGGCACCTCCGCGCGGGGGACATGTCGGATTCGTGGGGCCCGGACAAGTTCGGGGGGAGTACTGGGGAGAACAGGTGGCGGCGGAATTCCTGTGCCGGATGGTGGACTGAAGCGGGATCTGGAGGGAGGCCGTCAGGGCAGCCGTGCGCCGCGTGAGGTCTCCCAAAGACGGTACCATTCCTCCCGGGTGAGATGGACGGTCTCCGCCTGCACCAGTTCACGAATGCGTTCCGGATTTGAGCTCCCGACGATCGGGATGATTCCCGACGGATGCCGGAGCAGCCAGGCCAGGGCAATGGTCGCCCGGGAGACGCCCCGACGAGACGCCAGTTCGCCCGTCACCTCTTTCAAGGCCTGATGGCGCGCAAACTTCGGCGAGCCCGTGTCCTGGATTTCCGAAACCAGGGCTCCCCGCCCCAGGGGACTCCAAGCCATCGGCGTCATGCCTTCCACCTGGCATTGGTCAAGGGTGCCGTCGTCCAGGGTCGAGGTTTCCAGCAGGCTGATTTCGACCTGGTTGACGACCAGTGGGAATGGGCAGGCCCGCTGCAGCAGGGTGACCTGGGATGGACGAAAGTTGCTGACTCCGAATTCCCGAACCTTTCCGGCATCCTTGAGCGCGGCAAAGGCGCCCGCCACCACCGCCGGCTGCATCAGGGCGTCGGGACGGTGCAGCATGAGCAGGTCAATGGTCTCGATGCCCATGCGTTGAAGGGAACCCTCGACAGCGCTGAGGATATGGTCGGCATCGAAATCGTAACGGAAGGGGGCGGAGGGATCCGGTTCGCCAGACCGGCGGATGCCGCATTTGGTGGCGACCACCAGGCGGTCCCGGAGCCCGGGCGACTCGCGAAGGGCTTCCCCGAAGATTCGTTCGCACCGTCCGCCACCGTAGATGTCGGCGAAATCAAAGAAGGTGTATCCGGCGTCGACGGCGGCGTGGACTGCACGCTTGCCCGGCTCATTGCTGGTGACAGCGGGGCTGCCTTCCGAACCCGCCAACCGCCAACCGCCATAGCACAGCGCAGAGACGCGGAGCGACGACGGACCCAGGGTTTGTGTGTTCATGGTGGGAGAGGATGGAGTTCAGGAGGCCGGGCTGCCAAGCGCGCGACATGGGGCCGACTTATCGTTGTTCAGCGGTCCTCAAAGACTGCGGAATTCCACGGTCCCATCTCCAAACAGGCTGTGGCCGCATAGAACATGATGGGTCAGGTAGCCTTTGTCCGAATAGGCGGATTCGCGGAGAAATCCGAGGGTCTCATTCACGGCAAACTTCTGGGCCTGGCCCAGCGACCCTTGGAGCGGCCAGACATCGAGCCAGGGCGCAACATTGTGGATTTCCTGGTCGTTACGGTGGAGGGCAGGATCGTAGTCCGCTGGGCGGCCCACGCTGCCGCGCACAAAATTCCAGGCGAGCAAGCACTGCGGGGCGATCACCGCGAGGGCTCCACGTTCCAGCGAGGTTTCGGCCAGTCCGCGGATTTCCGGGATGTCGACATCGTCGGTCCAGCGTCCGGTGGCGCAGGCGGCGAGTTCCA
>JBGAPN010000271.1:0-7089 GCA_044221235.1 Limisphaerales bacterium | reverse complement strand
CGGGTCGCCTCATCCAACGGATTCCCGCAAACGTACTCCCGGGTCCGTTCCACCAAGCGCCGGGTGAATTCGGGTGCGATGCCTTGCTGCACCAAAATGCGTTTCACCGCGGTGCAGCGCTGTCCGGAATTCCGATAACTCCCCTCCGCTGCCAACGTGACGGCCAAATCCAGATCGGCATCATCCAGAACAATGAGCGGGTCGTTTCCCCCCAATTCCAGAACGAGTTTCTTGTAGCCCGCAGTCCGTGAAATGCGCTTGCCCACCGGGACACTGCCGGTGAAGGCCACCAATTCGACTTCGGGATGCTGCACCAGGAGCTCCGCCACATCGGGCGTGGGTCCCAGCAGAACGCTCAGCATGGAGCCCGGGAGCCCCGCCGCGTAGAGGAGTTCAGCAAACTTGAGGGCCACCAAGGGCGTTTTCTCCGACGGTTTGAGAATGATGGGAGTCCCAGCCGCAACAGCGGGTCCGACCTTGTGGGCCACCTGGTTTAACGGATGGTTGAAGGGGGTGATGGCCACCGCGCACCGCAAGGGCTCACGGGTCGTGAAGATCTTCCGCGCCTTGCCCTGGGCCGAAATGTCGCACGAGAAGATCTGGCCGTCATCCCGCAGACACTCCATGGCGGCAAACCGCAGCACATCCACCGTTCGTCCCACCTCGTAGCGGGCCTCCCGTAACGCCAGCCCGGCCTCGCTTGAAATCGTCCGGGCGAACTCCTCCCGCCTCGATTCCAGGGCCACACGGGTCTTTTCCAGGATTTCGGATCGTTGGTACCGGCTCGGCGTCTCCCTGAAGCCCAGGGCCGCAGCCACCGCCGCCTCGGTGTCAGAACGTCCGGCCTGCACGACGGTTCCGGTGACACTGCCGTCATACGGATTCCGTACCGTGAGCAATTCGGAGCCGGAGACCGGCGTGCCGGCCACGATGGATCGAAGCTGAATCATGTTGGTTTGCGAACTTGGAGAAGGAGGATTGGAAAATGCCGGCCTGCGCAACAGATCAACGGGCAGTGGCCCTCAACGCCTCGACCAACCGGGCCGCGAATTCGGTGAGAACCACCTCGTCATGGGCAAGGCTCAGGTAAAGCTTGGTGCCCATCGGATTGAGGAACACACGGCGCCGCAGCAATTCCAGCATCAGGGCCCTCCCCCGGGCACGGTCGCTGGCGAGCCACGACTGCTGGTCGGTGACAGGTACCGGAGAAAAGGCCACCTGGGCCAGCGGGCCGTCCCCCAAGACCTGCCCCTCCGCTCCGGCAGCTTTCAAGGCCCCGGCGAGCAATTCCCGAAACCGCCGGCCCGCCGCATGGAGCCGGTCATAGGTTCCCGGTTCGGAATACAGTTCCAGTGCGGCCAGCGCCGCCGCACAGGATACCGGGTTTCCACCGGTGGTGGAGGCCGACCAGGCGTATTGCGGTCCCGGCAGACGGTGTTCATTCACCACCTCCATCAGTTCGGCCCTTCCCGCGTAGGCTCCCAAAGGCAGCCCCCCACCCAGGGCCTTTCCGAATGCGGCCAGGTCCGGCACGACGCCGTAATACCCCTGCGCACTGGACAGCCCCAACCGGAAACCTGTCACGACTTCGTCAAACACCAGCATCACGCCCAGCTTCCGGGTCACTTCGCGCAGGCCCGGGAGGAATCCTGGCGCCGGCGCTAGACACCGGTGGACGGGCTCCACAATGACGGCCGCCAGGTCGCCGGCATGCTGCTCCAGGATCTGCCGGGTGGATTCCAAATCATTGAACGGCGCCACCAGCACGCCGTCATCGACCCAGGAGGCGCCGGTGCCGCTGGGATCGGGTCGCGGCAATGCGGAAGGCCGCCCGTTCAGCATGCTGGCCACGCCAACCGGGTGCTGCCCGTGGTAAGCGCCCTCAAACTTCAACACCTTGGACCGGCCCGTCGCCGCCTGGGCCACCCGCAGGCACATCATCGTTGCCTCGGTTCCAGACGCGACAAATCTCAACCGTTCGGCACACGGAATCGCACCTTGCAGGCGCTCCGCCAACTCGACGCCCCGACGATGGACCGCCGCGAAATTGAACCCGTCCCGCAATGACCGGGTGACGGCTTCCCGGACATGCGGATGACCATGTCCCGGCAGCGCCGATCCCCAGGCCATGGTGAAGTCGAGGTATTCGCCTCCTTCGGTATCCCACACCCGGCAGCCTTCACCCCGGGAGAGGACCGGCACCTCGGCCGGCGGAATTCCGAACTCCCCGTTCGACGCCGCCGGAAACACCTGGAGCGCCCGGTGCCTCCATCCCCTTGGAGAACTCATGCCATCGATGGAATCGGTACGAATCATGGGAGGGATGGCGGGTCAACGGTCCGCCGCCTTGGTCAGTTCAAACGTATCGAACAGGTGCCCATCCGAGTCATAGGCCTTGAATTGGATGGTTCGGTCATACACCGCCGCAAACCCGTAGTGGTGCCCCCGGTGCACATGGATGCTGAACCAGGAACGCTGGGGTGCCGCCGACTCCAGGCCGCCACCACCCCCTCCCGAAACGATGTAGCGGACGCCCTTTTGCTGGTTGATCGACATCTGGAGAATCGGCCAGGTGCGTTCGTAACTGTGGATGTGTCCGGCAAAGGCGATGTCCACGCCATACTTCTCGTACAGGGGAACCAGCCGTCGGACATTGGAGTCACCCCAGGTCACAAGCCGGCCCGGCTTCCCCTTGATGTGGTCGCCATAGTCATCCTCGTCCGAACTGAAACAGGGATGATGATGAGCCGTGAATTTCCAGGTTGCCTTGGATTCGGCCAGCGCCTTTTCCAACCAGCGGTATTGCTCGCTTCCAGGACCGCAGTCCTTGTTGGAATCGATCATGAAGAACTGCGCATTGCCGCAGGTGAAGGTGTAGAAGTATTCGGGCGCCGGCAGGTCGAAATAGTCGTAATACCAGTGGGCATTCTTCTCGTGGTTCCCGATCACGGGGAACACCGGCACCTGATAAAACAGCTTCGCACTGGGGACCAGCAAATCATAAACCCATTGCTGCTTGGCAAACCCGTCATCCACCACGTCGCCGCAATGGATCAGCATGTTGGGTCGCAGTGCAAAGATTCCGTCCGCGCACCGGCGCGTAATGTCGGGATTTCGCTGGGTGTCCCCGATGATGCCAAAGGCCCAGGCCTGGTCGGCGCCGGGCAGGGTTTGGAAGGAGGTCACTTCACTTCGGGCCACATTGTTGGACGCATCCACCGCCGTCACCCGGTAGAAATATTGGGTGAAGGGCTTCAAGCCGGTGAGCCGGACCGTCCCGATGTTCGCGGCGGAGTTACTGACCACGCGCTGCTTGAGCGGCTGCACCTCGCCATACTCCACCGTCAGCCGGCTGGGGCGTTCGGTCTCGGCGAGGATGGCGATCGAGTTGGAGGTGGCGGCCTGAAGGTAGGGCGAAACCAGAAATTTGAGATCCCGGTTGACGGGCGTCCGCCACGCCAGGAATCCCGCATTGCGCTGGGCCACGCCGGCAATCTCGGCTTCCGAAAGCACCCGTCCGTAAACCTTGGCTTCGTACACGGCACCCTCCAACGGGTTGACCTCGTCGTCATCCACATAGGCCCCCAGGCTGAAGACTCCCTGCTTGGGATACAGGATGTCCCCGGACTGCGCGGTCGATTCGGCCTCCAGCTTCCCGTCCACATAGAGGCGCATGCTAACGCCGTCATACGTGGCGGCGACATAGTGCCAGCGGCCCACTTCCAGGGGCGTCTTCGCCGCAATGCGGGTCAGGTTGCCATTGCCGTCATCCGATCCGGTGCTGCACAACCCGAACGTGAATCCCCGGCGGTTGTACCCCAGGGACCAACCGGTCTCGGCATCCCCGTTGTCTTGCGCAAACCCGATGATCCCTCCGTTGGCCCGGGTGTCGGCCAGGAGTACCCACGCGGTCACCGACATCTCCCGCTTGGGCACCAGGTTCATGGCCTGGACCGCATTGGTGGCGACCAGCACATAGTCGGTGAATCCATCCAGAATGATGGCCTGCGCCGGCCCGACATTCGTCACCACCGGCTCTCCCACCACGGTGGCGAGGGCGCGCCCGGTCAGGTCCGGCCAGCGCTGGAGCTCGATCGGTTTCGCTCCGGCTGCGAAGTGGAGCATCAATGACGACTCGGGCGTGTTTTGATGGGCCCATGCAACCCATGAAATGCAACTGCCCAGCAGGAGGATCAGGAAACGCATGACGGGGAATTCTTACATCTATTTTGGACGGGTCGCGGGCGGCACATAGTCGCAGCCTCAGGCCGCGGTGGTGCCGTTCACCAGGAAGTCAAAGAGGTCGAAGTTTCGGACATCCGCCCGGGCACGCGCCGCATAAGCCGGCTTGAGGGATTCGCTGACAAAAAAAGGAACGATTTCTTCATAGCGACCGCCGTGGGACCGCAATCCTCCTTCAATCGCCTTCAAGTCGTGGTATTCCGGGGTCCGCCCCAGGACGACGTCCCGGCCCGAACACACCACAAAATCGCCCATGCGGTCCGCCGGCAACTCCATCAATCGGGCCGCGGTGTCCCGATCCAGGACTTCCGTCACGCCCGGGAGCGATGCCACAAAGGACATGGCGCGTTCGCTGAGGGCCTGGCCGCCGGTTGGCAGATGAACCTGCGCAAAGGAACCGAGGGCTCCATGGTGCACCACGTAGGGGTCCGTGATGGGCAGGATGACCCGGAAGCCAGTGCCGAGTTCACGCACGAGTTCCGTTTCCAGGTAGACCACATTCGGTGAGCCGTCCGGTTTCTGCTTCGCATTCATGCCATGGTCCGCCGTCATGGCCACCAAGGCGCCCAGCTTCAACAAGCGCCCCAGTTCAACATCAATCGCCGCGTAAAAATCCAGGGCTTCCGGAGCCTCCGGGGCGAACTTGTGCTGCATGTAGTCGGTCGTGCTGAGGTAAAGGAAATCCGCCCGGCCGCGTTCCATCAGTTTCACCCCCGCCCGCAGGACATACAGCGACGCATCGCCCGAATAGATGGCCGGCGTGGGTCCCGCGAGGGTCTCCACCTCCCCGATGCCGTGAGTTTCAGGACGGGCCTGCCCGGCTTTCTCCGACGAGAAGGCGATGCCATTGGAGCCGGGACCCACCAGACCGCTGGCAAAGATGTCACGAAGCTTCTCCTTCGCGGTCACGACGGCCACCTTCCGCCCCGCCTTCTGAGCGGCGGGAAAGATCGTGCCCGCCCGGAGGAACGTTGCCGAGTTCATCATCACCTCCTGCCCGGAAGCGGTGTCGTAAAAGAAGTTTCCACCAATCCCATGCACGGAGGGCGGCACTCCGGTGACGATGGAACTGTTGTTGACGTTGGTGAAACTGGGCATCGCGCCCCGGGCGAACCCACGCCAGCCATTGACGCAGATCTGCTGGAGAACGGGCATGCGGCCCCGGGCGAGTGCGGCATCGAAGTAATCGTCCGCCGATCCATCGAGGCAGATCGCCACCAAGGGGCGGCGAGGGGGCGTGTAGGTTCGACCGTTTACGGAGAAGGAATTCGTCGTCATCAAAAAGGCCATGCCAGAATGACCGTTTCCGGGTCCGCCACCAATCCCCGAAACGGAGTGAAATTGATCTGGCTTTCGATTTCACACGATTGCCATCTGCGCCCCTGGCCCCTTGCCCTTTTCTCGCGGCTTGCCCGTCCAATGCGGTGTCTCCGTCGTGCTACGCCGCCACCCACCCATTCCAACTCTACCCCAAAACTTCCCATTTCCCGTCAAACCCTTACGCTCCCATGTTCTATGACGTGGAACTTGATCGTGTGGATATACACCGCCCTGCTGCTGGTGGGCGGTATCATCGGCTTCGTCAAGGCCGGCAGCCGGGCCTCGCTGATCGCCTCAGGCGGATCCGCCATTCCCCTCGCCCTGGCCGCCGCAGGAATCCTGCCCTTCCTCGCGGCGCCCATCGTGCTGACCGCCCTGCTGGTGGTCTTTGGGATCCGACTGGCCAAAACCCGGAAGTTCATGCCGTCCGGCATGCTCCTCGGATTGACTCTCGTCACCCTGGCCGCCGTGGTCCTGCACCGGCCCCGATGACGAGTCGACGCGGTCGTCGGCCATGAACCACAGCGGGACTCATCGAAACCTCCCGCCTCTATCCGCCCCAGCGCCACACTGCTTTTCCGCCGTTCCCCATCCATGTCCCCACGCGATCTTCCGGTCTGGCTTCTTCATTCCGAAATCCTCTCCGCCCTGCGCCATGGATCTCAGCTCGTGCTGGTGGCCGCCACGGGTTCGGGCAAGACCACCCAGGTTCCCCAGATGCTCCTCGACGGCGGCATCGCAGGGGAAAAGCGCATCGTGGTACTCCAACCCCGCCGCGTCGCAGCCCGGAGTGTCGCCACCCGCGTGGCGTGGGAGCGCGGCGGAAAACCCGGGGGTGAGGTCGGATTCCAGGTTCGCTTCGAAGACCGGATCGCCCCGGAAACCCGGATCGCCTTCGTCACCGAGGGCATCCTGCTGCGCTGGCTGCAGGATGACCCGGAGCTCCGCGGTGTGGGCGTTCTCATCTTCGACGAATTCCACGAGCGCAATCTTCTGAGCGACGTGGCTCTCGCCCTTGCCAAGCGGCTCCAACAAACAGCACGACCCGAACTGAAGCTCTTGGTGATGTCGGCAACGCTGGAAGCGGAACCGGTCGCCGCATACCTGGGGAGTGCGAAGAATCCGGCCCCCGTGCTGGTGTCGGAAGGCCGCACCTTTCCGGTGGACATTCGCTGGTCCGAATATGGGGACCGGAGACCGGCACCGGAGCAGGCGGCGGACGCCGTCGAACGCCTGGTTCAAAGTGGTGAAGAGGGGGACATCCTGGTGTTCATGCCGGGCATGGGTGAGATCCTGTCCACGATTAATGCCCTGAGAGCGGCGCACCTTCATGAGGCCTGCACCTTTCTGCCCCTGCATGGCGACCTGTCCCCCGAGGATCAGGACCGCGCGTTCCAGGCGTTCCCGCATCGAAAGATCGTGGTGGCGACCAACGTGGCGGAGACCAGCATCACCATCGACGGAGTCCGCCATGTGGTGGATTCCGGGCTGGCGCGGATCGCCCGATACGACGCGGAGCGCGGGATC
>JBGAPN010000270.1:0-7090 GCA_044221235.1 Limisphaerales bacterium | reverse complement strand
GCGGACGGGCCTTCTGTGTCGGATTGAATTGATCTCGCCGGCTAGGCTTTCCAGCCTGTCCGGACGTGACCGCGTCACCTGCCAAATCCACCGTCCTCAGCGCCATCATCCAGCGTCTCACCGACGAAGTGGAGCTTTATGCCCGTGCGGCGCGGGCCGCCCATGCCGAAGCGACCGACGAACAGAGCCGCGCCGAGAACAAGTACGACACCCGGGGCCTTGAGGCGTCGTACCTGGCGCGTGGACAGTCCCGTCAGGCCGCCGAGACCGAACAGGCTCTGGCCCAGTTCCAGACGTTGTCCGCCAGGGACTGGCCTGCCGGAGCGCCGATCGATGTGGGCGCGCTGGTCCAGCTCACCTCGGGCAAGGAATCCGACTGGTACTTCATCGGACCCCGGGCCGGCGGGGTGGAGGTCGAGGTCGATGGCATTGAAGTCACCGTCATGACCCCGCAATCCCCGCTGGGCAGCCAGCTTGTCGGTCGCAAGTCCGGAGACCGACTCACCCTCGATCTCGGCGGCCGTAAACGCGAAATGAAGGTGGGGAAGGTCGGGTGAGGGGGAGTTGAAGGTTGAACGTTGAACGTTGAAGGACGTTCATCTTTCAACCTTCAACCTTCAACGGTTCCCCCTCACACATACTTCCCAATCAGCGGCCGCAGTTTCCGGATGGTTGCCGCCGGCCACAGGGAACGGTCCGTCATCAGGGCGTTTTGCAGGGCTTTGTGACACGACCAGTCGGGCTGGACGGGAATCCGCGGAAGAACGTCCCGGACAATGCTCCGCGCCATCTCGGCATTGCGACGCAGGTTGTCGAGCACCAGTTCCACGGTGACGTGCGCCTCATCCTCCTTCCAGGAGTCGTAGTCGGTCACCATGGCCAGCGTGGAATAGGCGATCTCCGCCTCGCGGGCACAGCGGGCCTCGCCGAGATTGGTCATGCCGATGACATCGAAGCCGGCCCGATGATTCGCCTGCGACTCCGCCCGGGTGCTGAAGGCCGGCCCCTCCATGTTCACGTAGGTCCCGCCGTCGTGAACCCGTGCTCCACAGGTTCGGGCCGACTCCAGGAGCAGTTGGCGCAGCTCCCGGCTCACCGGATGGGCGAAGGCGATATGGGCCACGATGCCATTTCCGAAGAAGGTGTGCTCAAAGTCCCGCTTGGTGCGGTCGACGAACTGATCCACCAGCACCAGGTCGCACGGACGGTACTTTTTCTGGAGCGATCCCACTGCGCTCACCGCAACGATCCAGGCCACGTCGAGGGACTTCATGGCCCAGATGTTGGCCCGATGATTCAGTTCGCTGGGCAGCAGGCGATGTCCGCGCCCGTGACGGGGCAGGAACACCACGTCGCGTCCCTCCAGTTCGCCGCAAAGCAGCTGGTCCGAAGGCGTGCCAAACGGGGTTTTGACCGTGCGCCAGCGCTTCCGGGTCAACCCCTCCAGTTGGTACAGACCTGAACCCCCGATGATGCCAATGCGATGCGTCCCCATGCCGTCCGCGAGTGAACCGGCAGTTTGGGGGAGCGGGCAAGGGGGAAGGGGAAGCACGCGTGAGTGTGTGAGAGTGTGAGAGTGGGTGGGGGAGCGGGGGCAGCGGTCGCCGATTTGGCGAAGGGACGCGGTCAGGTAGGGCTGTTGCGCTGCGACGGCCCCGCCGTTCCGAGCGCAGCGATGGACGGCGGTCGATTGGGGCGTGGTTTGGGAGATCCGTGGGGTACAGCGGCACCCCGGCGCGGAGAAGGGGCCCATTTGGAACACAGGAAGGAAGGGGAGCCGCCGGTGGGACAGTGGGAGAGTGGGAAAGTGAGCAGTGCGGGAGGATTGGTAGAAACATGAAGGCAGACAAGCGGCCACACTCGTGGTTCACCTGTCTGCCCTGTATGAGAACTAACAAAGCGAAGAACAAAGAAGTTGGTGGAATCAATCAATTGGAAAACGTGGGGCCCCAACCGAGCCCGGGGAGTCTGGGACGGCTGAAGGTGGCGATTGACGTGCATGGGGAGTTTGACGTGTGGATGGCCCAGCAGGACAACGCCAATCCCCGGGCGGCCCAGAAGGGGGACCGCCGAGCCTTGGTCAACTATCTCAAGGGACAGAAAGCCAAGGGCTGGGAGGTGATCAGTTGTTACGAGGCGGGTCCCTTTGGCTACGGACTGCATCGGGAACTGAGCCAGGCGGGGATCCGGAACCTGGTGATCCGCCCCCGCAACTGGGATGACTCGCGGCGACGGGTGCGAACGGACCGGACAGATACCCGCTCGATGCTGGTGGCGCTGGACCGGTACGTGGCCGGGCAGGTGCATGCCCTGGACGTGGTGCGGGTGCCCAGCCCGGAGGAGGAGTCCCGGCGCCAGGCTGGACGGGTGGCCCAGCAGTTGAAGCGGGAAGGTCAGCGCATTGCCCAGATGGGACGGAGCCAGGTGCTGTATTTTGGACACCGGATGGTGGGGGCATGGTACTCGGAGCGCCGGTGGCCGCGGTGGCAGCAGGAGCTGCCGGAGTGGCTGGTGGGCCTGTTGGAGCCACTGAGGGCGGTGTTGATGGGGGTGTTGGAGCAGTACAAGGTTCTGAAGGCCCGGCTGGTGAAACACAGCCCGGCGCCCCGGAGTCTGCCCGATGGGATGGGACGGGAGACAGCCGATGAGCTGGAGCGGGAAGTCTGCGATTGGAACCGGTTCTCCAATCGCCGGGGGCCAGGCGGGTTTGTCGGGCTGACCCCCGGGGAGGCCAGCAGTGGAGGCAGCCGCCAGTTGGGAGGTATCAGCAAGTGCGGCAACGGGCGCATCCGCTGGCTACTGGTCCAGATGGCGTGGCGGTTGACGCGCTACCAGCCGGGCTATGTGCGGGTGAAGCGGTACCACCAGCGCTGTGGGGCGGGGAGCAACTCGGCACGACGGCGCAAGGCGGTGGTGGCGCTGGCGCGGGAATTTCTGGTGGATTGGTGGCGGATCCGAACCGGGAGGACGACGCCGGGGAAACTGGGACTGAAGATGAGGGAAATGCCGGTGGGCTAGGCCCTGGGAATCGATCCTCTGCACACCAATGCCCCAGGGGCGTCATCCACAGAACTCCAATTTTGCGAAGTGTCGTCGCGCTCGGAACGGCCCTTGGTCCGCCTTGGCGAGACCGACCGGTAGAGTGAGCCGACTCACTTCGCTCCCCGGAAACGATCGAAGAAGTTTCAATGTGCTTCGGAAGACCTTAGGGGCCGAACGCACGGATAGCAGGTTGATCTTCGGGACCTTGTCCTGGAGTCGAGGGAGCGGAGGCACGTCGCGGGCTGGAGGGAAGCGGGTGAGGCCCGAAAGCGAGGTCACATGAGTGGCTAAAGCACCGGGAGGCCCGGGGTCGGCTCTTGGGGAGACGGTGTCAAGGTATTGCTCGCGGGAGCTGCGCTCCACCTTGACACCGTCTCCCCAAGAGCGCCCGCACGGGAGTGTTCGGCTTGGGCCGAACAAAAACCATGACGGGTTGGACAAACCACCTCCGGCTCCTTCCAGAACGCTGTTGACATCTCTGCCTTCATAGCAGGGCTGGTGCGCTGGGCCGGCCCCGCCATTCTGAGCGCCGCGATGGATGGCGGCGAATCGGGGCGTGGTTTGGGAGAACCGTGAAACACAACGGCACTCCGGCGTGGAGCGGGATTGAGGTTTGGCCATCCCGGGGTGGCGATCTCGGCGCGTGTTGCGTGGACCATCCGTTGGAAAGCGGTGCCTCCGCTTCGCTCTGCCACCGCGCTCCATAGGGTGCGCTTCGCTCCGGAGGGCCGTGAAGCGCTGGAGCACATCCGGAACTACCGGACCCCGCTTTTTTCCCGTGCGATTCGGCAGGATTCGGACATTAGCTGGTGATCATGACGATGGCCGCCTCCCAGGAAACGGATTCGGACCTGCTCCGGCGCTTCGCCCGGGAGCGGAGCGAAGAGGCTTTCTCGGAACTGGTTCGTCGTCACCTGGACCTCGTTCATTCGGCCGCACGCCGGCAGGTCGAAGGTGACGAAGACGCGGCGGCGGATGTCACCCAGGCTGTCTTCCTGGAACTGGCCCGGCAGGCGTCCCGCCTGGCCGAGCATCCGGCCCTGGTGGGCTGGTTGTTCACCACTACCCACCGGATCGCGTCGCGGTGGCGGCGGGACGAACGGCGTCGACACCGGCGGGAACACGAGGCGCAGCGCATGCAAACCCTCTTGCACCACGGAGACGCAGAACCCGAGGCCGACTGGAGTCGGATTGCCCCGGTGCTGGATGCCGCCATGAACGAATTGCCCGATGCTGACCGTCTGGCCCTGTTGCTGCGGTACTTTGAGCGGCGTCCGCTGTCGGAGGTGGGGGCATGGCTCGGGCTCCGGGAGAACGCGGCCCGGATGCGGGTCGAGCGGGCTCTGGACAAGCTGCGGATCCGGCTGAAACGCGAGGGCGTGGTTTCCTCGGCGGCGGCGCTGTCGCTGGCCTTGAGCGGATCGGCGGTGGGGACGGCACCACCGGCGTTGGCGGCGGGCATCGTGTCGTCCGCCCTGGCCGTCTCCGCTGCGCTACCTATTTCCGTGGGAATCTGGACTCTGATGACCTCCACCAAACTCAAATTGACCGGCATCGCTGCGGTCACACTTCTGGGGATTCCCTGGGTGTATGAACATCAACAACGACGGGAACTGGCGCTCCAAAACGAGCGCCTGCTCGGGCAGTTGGAGCAGACCCGCCAGGAGCTTCAGGGCGTCCGGGCGGAGGTGGGGCGGTTGACGACCGATCAGGAGGACTCCCGGGCGCTCCGGGCCGAAGTACTCCGTCTTCGGGGAGAGCGGGCGCAGCCGAAACCCGGTGTGGAACGGCGTTCAATTCCCCTGCCTCCTTCCGGGATTCCGCCGGAACCGGAGGTCCGAGAAGTCCGACCGTTTCAGGCGAAGATCCAAGCGAGCGTTCCGGCCGGGTCCAGCCTGTTGACGGGAGGTTGGACGATCAGCCCGGGACGGCGCGCCTTTGTCCTTCTTTCCCCGGCAGTCGACGCGTCGAACCCGGATGCGCCCCAAGTGGCGGTTCAACCCATGTTGTTCGACGCACCGGAGGAGCAATGGAAAGCCCTGGGTCTGGGTGTAAACCCAACGGAGGACGGCGGGGAAACTCCCAAGAAGTGTCTCTCCAACCAGGAGGTGAAGGAACTCGTGGAACGCCTGCAGGCGACCGCGAAGGTCGACCTGTTGTCGGCGCCGACCCTCTCCACCTTGAGCGGTCGCCAGGCGCAACTGTTCATTGGCGGCGAAGAATCGCCATCCAGCATCTCGTTCGACCTGGTCCCCACGGTGACGGAAGGCATGGGTGTGGATCTGTCCTTCCAGATGGAGGTGCAGGCGTCCCCAGGCCCCGGCCAGGAAAACAAACCATAGTCCGTGAGCCGGGAGTGTGAACTCCACCTGTCCTGCAAGGCTTGGAAATCCTAATTGCCGGCGGTCGGCCATCAGTTTGGGCTTCGCAGCGCCGGGTGTTCGAACAACACTGTTCACGTGAGCAGGCCGGTATTTGTCGCCCAGTTGACGCTCCGTAACTTCAAGAGCATCGCAGCGTGCCGCCTCAGGCTCGGTCCCCTGACCTTCCTTGTTGGGCCCAATGGCAGCGGCAAGAGCAATTGTCTCGACAGCCTGAGACTTGTCGCTGACTCACTCCGAACCTCCCTCGACCATGCCTTACGGGATCGAGGAACGATTAAGGAAGTCCGGCGCCGGTCCGGTGGGCATCCCAATCACTTCGCGGTCCGGCTTGATCTCACGATGAGAGATGGATCGACCGGACATTACAGCTTCCAGGTTGGAGCGAAGGAATCCGGCGGGTTCGAGGTTCAGGCGGAAGAGTGCCGCCTGTGCAATGGGCTCGAGGAGAATTTCTACCGGGTTGAACGGGGCCATGTTGTCAGGTCCTCGATGCAAATTGTGCCGGCTGCGTTTCCTGACCGGCTCTTCCTGGTCGCCGCCTCTGGCCTGCCCGAGTTCCGTCCTGTCTATGATGGGCTGTCCGGAATGGAGATCTACAATTTGAGCCCAAAGGAAATCGGCGCGATGCAACGGCCGGATGCGGGAGAATTATTGCGCCGCGATGGTGGAAATGCAGCCAGCGTGTTTCACAAGCTCCCGGATTTGGCAAAATCCCAGGTCAATGGCTACCTCTCACGAATTGTCCAGGGCGTGGCAGACGCCGAAACCCAAATTCTCGGATCTCAGGAGACGGTGGAGTTTCGGCAAACGGTGAAGGGGCAAAAGCATCCCTGGCGCTTCCTTGCTGCCAGCATGTCCGATGGAACACTCCGCGCTTTTGGGGTTCTCCTGGCCCTTTTTCAGGGACAGGGAGGACATCGCCCTTCGCCTCCGTTGATTGGGTTGGAGGAACCCGAGGTGGCCCTGCATCCGGCGGCATCGGCGATCCTGCTTGCCGCGTTAAGGGAGGCGGCGACGCGCACCCAAGTCATGGTCACGAGCCATAGTCCGGACCTCCTAGATGATGCATCTATCCCGACCGAGGCAATCCTGGCCGTCGATAATGAAGAGGGAATCACTCGAATCGCACCATTGGATGAGGCGGGACGTTCGGTGCTAAAGGAGAGACTCTTCACGCCCGGAGAACTCTTGAGGCAAAACCAGATTTCGCCGGATCCGACTGCCTCAGAGTTCGGGCAAGGAGACCGCCAATTACCCCTCTTTGAATTGGGTCGAGTGTGACGGAAGTTTTTGTTGCGCCGATTGTCGAGGGTCACGGGGAAGTCTTCGCCGTTCCCATCTTGCTGCAGCGACTCATTACGGAGCGCCATCCAGGCACTCTGCTACGGGTCAATCCGGCTCTCCGTGTCAAAGTCGGCAGTTTCCTCAAGGATCAGGGGTATTTCAGCAAGAACCTGGAATTGGCTGCCCGAAAGGCCAAGCAGCATCCCCACGGATCCGTGCTGATTCTATTGGACTGCGAGGACGAATGCCCTGCGGAAGTGGGACGCCGGCTGGCTGAGCATGCGACTTCTGTCCGCGGTGACGTCCCAACCATTGTTGCGATGGCTCGTCGGGAGTTTGAGACGTGGTTCTTGTCTGCGGCACGTTCCCTTCGAGGGGTA
>JBGAPN010000269.1:0-7092 GCA_044221235.1 Limisphaerales bacterium | reverse complement strand
GAGCGGCGCGCGGTCAATCACATCTTTTCCAAGCAGCTGCCTGGCGGTGGCTGGAACATTTATCCCAATGGCCCGGCGGAGGTGAATGCGACCGTCAAGGCGTATCTCGCCCTCAAGCTGGCGGGTCTTCCCGTGACCGATTCGCGCATGCTGAAAGCGCGTGAGACCGCCTATGCGTTGGGCGGGGTGCCGCGGATGAACACCTTCTCCAAGCTCTACCTCGCTCTTATCGGCTTGGTGGGCTGGGATCATGTACCCACGATCCCCTGCGAGGTTCTGCTGATCGGCAAGTGGTTCCATGTCAATTTCTGGGACATGAGCAATTGGTCGCGGGCGATGCTGATTCCCCTGGCGATCATCAATCATTTTCGTCCCAGCCGGCCGCTCGACAACGGGGTCAACCTCGACGAGCTCTATCCCAACGGGAAATGGGAGCTCAACGAATCGCTTCGTCCCCGCTATTTCGACTTCAGCCTGCGCAATGCATTCCTGTGGCTCGACCGGCTCCACAAGCTGGCGGAGTGGGTGGCGCGAAAGGGCTTTCATCCGTTCCGAAACCGAGCCCTCAAGCGCGCGGAACAGTGGATGCTGGAGCGGTTTGAAGGCAGTGACGGTTTGGCCGCCATTTTCCCGGCCATCCTGAATTCGCTCATCGCCCTGAAGGCGCTCGGATATCCGGACGACCATCCGCAAGTGCTGCGCGCCCACAAGGAGCTGCTGAAGCTGATGCACCACACGCCGGACTCGGTCCGGATCGAGCCCTGCCTTTCTCCGGTGTGGGACACCGCCATCGTGGAGATCTGCCTTCGCGAGTCCGGCGTGCCGGCCGATCATCCGAAAGTCAAGCGGGCGGCGAGCTGGCTGATGGGCAAAGAGATCCGGTTCCGGGGCGATTGGTACCACAAAAACCCGGTCAACGTGGAGCCTTCCGGCTGGGTGTTCGAGTTTGAGAACAAGTGGAACCCCGACGTGGACGACACGGCGATGGTCCTGCTGGCACTGCGTGGCGTGCCGACCGATGACCCGGTGCGCCGCGACGAATGTTTCAAGAGGGGCATGAATTGGATGATGGCCTTCCAATGCCGCGATGGGGGCTGGGCGGCCTTCGACAAGGACTGCACCAAGTCGATCCTGGAAAAGGTGCCCTTCGCCGATCACAACGCCATGCTGGATCCCGAGTGCGCCGACATCACAGCGCGCATCCTCGAATTGCTCGGGTACGAAGGCTACAAGTTGGACCATCCGCAGGTAAAGGAAGCCATGCGGTTCCTCATTAAATCGCAGGAGAAGGATGGCTCGTGGTTTGGTCGTTGGGGTGTCAATTACATCTACGGCACCTGGCAGGTGCTCCGCGGTGTCTATGCACTCCGTGTGGACATGGATCAACCCTGGCTGCAAAAGGCCCGCCAATGGCTGACCGGTGTCCAGCAGGCGGACGGCGGATGGGGCGAGCGTTGCAACACCTACGACGATCCCATATTCAAGGGCAGTGGGCCGAGCACCGCATCGCAGACCGCCTGGGCTGTAATGGGGCTTTGTACATTCGGGGATCCGACGGACCCGGCGCTCCGACGTGGAATTGAGTACTTGATCCGAACCCAGAACGAAGATGGATCCTGGACTGAGGATGAGATCACCGGCACGGGATTTCCCCAGGTGTTTTACCTGAAATACGACATGTACCGGAATTCCTGGCCGTTGCTGGCGATGGCGACCTATCGCAAGCTGCTCCGCGGTGGGGAGCCGGGTGACGTTCGCCTCTGATCGATGGGTATTGGGTCCCAGTAGTCCGGGCGATCACTTCGCGAATTCCACACAGCGGGTCTCGCGAATCACCGTAATCCGGATCTGGCCCGGATAGAGCAGTTCCTCCTCGATGCGTCGGGCCATCTGCCGGGCCAACATCAATGCTTCCGCATCGTCGACCTGTTCCGGCCGGACGATCACGCGGAGTTCCCGGCCGGCTTGGACGGCGTAGGACTTTTCGACCCCGGGGAACGAGAGCGCGATCTTTTCGAGATTCTCGAGACGCTGCAGGTAGACCGTCATGCTTTCGCTGCGGCTGCCCGGCCGGCTTGCACTGATGGCGTCGGCGGCGGAGACGAGGATCCCGATCAGGTTCTCGTGGGGGACTTCATCGTGATGGGAGGCCACGGCGTTCACGATGTCCGGAGATTCCCCGTTTCGCTTCAGGAACTCGGCGCCGACGATGGCATGCGGCCCCTCAATCTCGTGGGAAAGCGCCTTTCCAATGTCGTGTAACAGGCCGGCCCGCTTGGCGGCGGAAATATCTTCGCCCATTTCCGCGGCCATCAATCCGGCGAGATGCGCCACTTCGACCGAATGCTGGAGCACATTCTGGGAATAGCTGTTTCGGAAGTGAAGGCGGCCCAGCATCTGGGAAATCGCCGGATTCATGGGCGGAAGTCCGGCACGGGCGGTGGCATTTTCACCCGTCTGGAGAATGAAGCCGTCCATCTCAGTGTTGACCGCATTGGCCACCTCTTCGATTCGGGTGGGGTGAATCCGACCATCCTGGATAAGCCGTTCCATGGCGATCCGGGCCGCTTCCCTGCGGACAGGATCGAAGGCGGACAGGACCACGGCGTTCGGGGTGTCATCGACCAGGACGGTGACCCCGGTGATGGCTTCAAACGCACGAATGTTTCGGCCCTCCCGACCGATGATCCGCCCCTTCATGTCATCGCCGGTCAGCGTGACGGTGGCGGTGGTGGACTCGAAAGTCTGGGTGGCGGCGCAGCGTTGCAGGGTGATGGCGAGGATCCGCTTGGCCTCTGCCTCGGCCCGGCGACGGCCATCCTCCATCAAATGCCGGCTGAGATCGGCAGCATCCTTCAGGGAGTCGCGTTCCACCTGCTTGAGCAACAGCGAGCGCGCGGCATTGGCGTCCAATCCGGACAAAGACTCCAGTCTCGCCCTGGCCTCCGAGGTCAGTTGCCGCAGAGTTTGTCGGTCGGTCTCCAGGGTGACCTTTCCGGCGTCGAGGGATTCCGAGCGGGTCCGGAGTTCCTGTTCCATCTGTGCGAACCGGTCCAGCTGGCGGTTGACCACGGCCTCCCGTTCCGCGAGGCGGTGTTCCTCAAGGGCGAGAACCTCCCGATGGTTGGCGGTGGATTTCTCCAGCTCGGTCCGTTCCCGGGCCAATTGCTCCTGCGCGGCGAGTCGCGCAGCCAGTCCGGCCGCTTCACTATCCTTCCGCAGCTGCTCCTTCAGAGACTGGGATTCTGCCAGCCGCTCCGCCCGCATGGCGCGCTCCTTAAGGCGGCTAAAAGCCCAGGCAATTCCAAATCCGGCCGCGCCGGCCGCAAGCAACGGCAGGGTATCTTCGAGTTGCATTCGATTTCAGGCGGATCGCCGGGGGCCGCGGTACGTGACGGATGGAGTCAAGACGTAGTCCAACATCTGATCATGCGATTCCAGAGGCACTGCTGGAACGATTTGCTCGTCCAACGCGATGCCCACCCGAATCGCGCCGGTGGCCGCCAGAAGCCGGTCGTAGAATCCTCCGCCCCGCCCTAAGCGTCCTCCTTCGGATGTGAAGGCTAGTCCCGGAACCAAGATCAAGTCCAGCTCTGGCAATGGAACATTGGGACACTCGCCCCCGGGCTCCCGGATTCCGTAGGGACCGGTGACCAGATCCCGGCCGGGATCGCGCAGGCGACGCGCCCCATAGACTCCGGTCAACGGATCCATGGCCGGCAGCGCCACCACTTTTCCGGCGTCGAGGGCTTCCCGAACCATGGGCCAGATGTCTGGCTCATCCCGCCGGGGCGCAAACAGCAGGACCGACCGCGCCCGATTCCATCCGGGCTCATGACGCAGACGTTCCCGAATCGCCTCCGATCCCTGTTCCCGTACGTTGGGTAGCAACCAACGCCACGATTCCCGGAGCTGGCTGCGGAGTTCGGGCTTTGTGAGCGGATTCACGGGCATTTCCCGGAGGGCGGATTGGCTTGGCGTGTGAGCGCGCGCCAGCGGTCCACCCGCTCTTTGATCTTTCGTTCCACTCCCTGTTCCGAGGGCTCGTAGAATCGGCGGGGCTCGCCCAGATAATCCTGCGGAACAAAATGGCCCTCGAAATTGTGGGCGTATTGATAGCCCTCGCCATGCCCCAGTCGCTTCGCCCCGGTATAGTGGGCGTCACGAAGGGCGGAAGGCACCGCCAGGGTCCGGCCGCTCCGGACATCCTCCAAGGCCGCGTCGATGGCCCGGATCACCGAATTGCTCTTGTTGGCGGTTGCGATGTAAAGGGCGGCCTCGGCGATGGGAATTCGGGCTTCGGGCCATCCGATGACTTCCGCCGCCTGGCTGGCTGAGGTGGCCAGGACCAGGGCCATCGGATCCGCCAGGCCGACATCCTCTGCGGCGTGAATCATGATTCGGCGGGCAATGAACCGCGGGTCCTCGCCGGCATGGATCATCTTGGCCAGCCAATACAGCGTGGCGTCGGGATCGGAACCACGCATGGATTTGATAAACGCGCTGATGGTGTCGAAATGCGCGTCTCCATCGCCGTCATAAACGATGGCCTTTTTCTGAATGGATTGTTCGGCCACCGCCAGGTCGATCCGGATGACCCCGTCCGGCCCGGGATCGGTGGTGAGTGCGGCGATTTCCAATGAATTCAGGGCTTTCCGGGCATCGCCGTCCGAAACCCGGGCCAGATGCCGGAGAGCGTCCTCTCCGGCCTCGATTCTGACATGGCCCAGCCCGCGTTCCGAATCCGAGAGGGCTCTACGCAGCAGTTCCAGCAGTTCGGTCTCGGTGAGCGGACGCAATTCGAAGATTTGAGAACGCGAGACCAATGGGGAGTTGACGAAGAAGAACGGGTTGTGGGTGGTGGCGCCGATCAGTTTGACCACACCGTTTTCGACATCGGGAAGGAGAACATCCTGCTGGGACTTGTTGAATCGGTGGATCTCATCGACGAAGAGGAGGGTGGGTTGGCCGGTATTGGCGAGCCGATGACTGGCCCCGCTGAGGACCCGTCGCATGTCGGCGACATTCGATTCCACTCCGCTCAGGCGTTCGAACCGCGCCCGTGTTCTCGCTGCGATGATCTGGGCCAGCGAGGTCTTCCCCGTTCCGGGCGGGCCGAAGAAGATGAGGGATTGAATCCGGTCGGCTTCGATGGCCCGGCGCAAAAGTTGGCCCGGACCGAGGATGTGCGATTGCCCGGCGTACTCTTCAAGCGTCCGGGGGCGCATCCGGGCGGCCAGTGGTTGCGTCGACGCCATCGGCGTCATCGCTGGTGCCGCACTGGGCGGTGACGAGTGCACCGGGGAATCGGTCCTGGACTCGAAGAGGTCGTCGTGCGCCACGCGCGCAGCATCCGTCAAACAAGTGGAGTCGGCCAGTCCAGGCGCGCCCTGTTGGCTGGGTTCTCGAAATTGCAGCAGGCGAACGGGGCCGGTGGGTTCGATTCCGTGGGAGGGACAATTCTAGGGCGAGAAGTATTCGAAGTGACGTAATAATCTTGTGGCCAATGGGTTGAGAGTGATCTTGGTCTCAATTCGGAATTCTCCGGTTTTCAGAATTGAAATAAAATGTGGCTGGCATCCCTCGCGCTACCGAGCACTCGATGGTCGCTGCTGTCTGGCTGTGGCTCGCCTGGAGGAAGCGGAAGAACTGAACTGCGCTACTCAACCACCTCTGGATGAGCGGGACGGTGGCGACCATCACTCCTTTCAAGGCCGCCGGAGGAATCCGGCGGCCCTCTTTATGCCGACTCCTGCTTCGGTGGACAGTTACCGTAGTGCGCATCGTGTCTGCGAGACCCCCTGGCCAGCCCGCTTCGGGGCCGCTGCCGGAGGAAACGATCCGACGGCGGCCTCCGCCTTGACTGAATCACACGTTCAACAAATCCCGGCTTGCCTGCATGGTGAGAATCCAGCGACGGTTCGGGACTTTCGCGTTGCATGAACCTCGGCGACATCCTGAGTCCCCAGCAGATCGTGCCGGAACTGAAGGCCGCCAACCGCTGGGAAGCGATTGACGAACTCATCGGTGTTCTCGTCACCAGCGGACGCATTGCGCCCGAGCACCGCGAGGCCGTGACGGCCGTGGTGAAGAAGCGGGAACAGTCGATGAGCACCGGCATCGGCTTCGGCATTGGAATTCCCCACGCCTCGACGGACCTGATTGGAGAGGTCGTGGCCGCATTTGGTCGGTCCCGCGGCGGGGTGAACTTCGATGCATTGGACAATCAGCCGGTCCACCTCGTGACACTGTTCCTCGTCCCGCAAGGTCAGTTCCAGAAACACCTCCATACCCTGGCCGGAATCGCCAAGGTGCTGCGCAAGGAAGAGTTTCTGCGATCCCTTGAATCGGCTCCGGACGCTGCCGGCATGATGGCGATCATCCGCCAATATTCCGCGGCCCGCTGATTCCTCCTGACAGGCCCTTTCCGCCTGCCCGCCCTTAATGGTGGGTGAATCCAGTCCTTTCCGACCATGCTCCACATCTCCCTTGAACAGCGTCTTCGGGCTGCCGTCGCCGCCGTCCTGCCTGACCTTCCCGCCGGGCAGGTCCAGGTCCGTCCGGCAGCGGATGCCCAGTTTGGTGATTACCAGAGCAATTCCCTGATGGCGGTCGCCCGGGAGCGCCGGATGAATCCCCGGTCACTGGCGACCCAGGTTGTCGAGCACCTGCACGTTTCCGATTTGTGCGAACCGGTCGAAATCGCCGGGCCGGGATTTTTGAATTTTCGCCTGAAACCAGCCGCGCTTGTCGCCGTGCTTGCCGAAGCCGCGCGCGGCGAACACCTGTTTTTCCGGACAGCCACGGTTCCCCGGACTGTGGTGGTCGACTTCAGCTCCCCCAACGTGGCCAAGCCCATGCACGTCGGACATATCCGGTCCACGGGGATTGGTGACGCGCTCCAACGGATTCTTCGACTCCTGGGACACCGGGTGGTGACCGACAATCATTTGGGAGACTGGGGGACCCAGTTTGGGAAGCTGCTGGTCGGCTGGAAAGGGCAGCTCGACCGGGACGCCCTGGCGACGGACCCCATTGGGGAAATGGAGCGGCTTTATCGGACCATCAATGCCGCCTGCGAAGCCGATCCGG
>JBGAPN010000268.1:0-7118 GCA_044221235.1 Limisphaerales bacterium | reverse complement strand
ACCCTGAGTTCTTCCATGAAAATCACCTCACTCGGCGTCCACCATCGCTTCGCCCTGCCCCCTGGCTTCGGGCGCTTGATCCTCGGGTTGCTCCTGCTGCTGGCTGCGGGCTTGCCTGAGGCGGGCGCCGAGACCGCCGTGGCACACATCGTCTCCCTCCGTGCCGTGGGAACCCAACTGCACGTGAGGGTCTCCGTCCCACCGGGACAACGCCGCATCACCCTGGAGAGCCGATCCCGCCTGAGCCGCGGTACCTGGACCCCGCGCGACGTCCAATGGAGCGACAGCGCCGTCGAGACCGAGCTCGCCTTTACCCTTCCCGTCGGGGACGGGATGGAAGTGCTGCGCGTTCGCGATGAGCTGGACGAGGACGTGGGACTGCCCGCGGACTTTTTTCGTGGGCTTCACACGTTTCGACCTTCCCGTCAGAAGGCTGGGTCAGGGTCTGGAGTCGCAGGCAGTCCGTTCTCGGGTCTTACCTTCGACAACGCCGTTCTCCAAATCACCCCGCAAGCGCAAATCGGGTCCGTGGTGCCGGTGGTCGAATCCGACATTTGGAAGGTGGATGGGCGAACGGCCTACTTCTTCAATCAACAGCGTGCGTTGCAGGTGATCGATCTGACCCGGTTGGATGCGCCACGAATCCTCGGTCAATTGCCCCTCGCGGTCTGGGGTGAACAACTGTACCGGCTGCCGGCGACGACCGCCGGAGGCTCCGTTTGGCTGGCGCTCCTGTCCCAGCAGGGATGCACCGGGTCCGGCAGCGAGGTGCTGCTGGTGGAGGTTCGCGACGGGCAGCCGCGTCTCGCCCTCCGCCTGCCCGTTCCGGGTCAGATCCGAGAGACCCGGCTGGTGGGGGATGTGCTGTATGCGGTCAGCAACGAGTGGACGCCGGGCGTCGGCGCGCAGGACCCCGGTTCCGTCGATACGGTGAACGTGGCCTTCGAGAGTCGGACGGTCATCAGCGCCTTCAACCTGGCCAACCCGGCGGCGCCGGTCCTGCAGCCGGTGGTAGAACTTCCCGTGTATCCCTTGGCCCTGTCAGCCACGGATCGGTTCCTGTTCATGGCCGCCTCGGGCAGCAGGACGCCCCTTCCGTTCGAGCGTCTTCCGGAGTGGGTGCGCCTCGGCAACCATGGGGTCCTGGTTTTCGACCTGTCGGATCCCAGCGGAACGGTGAGGCAGTTGGGCGATTTCAGGACCGCCGGGCGTGTTATGGACAAGTTCAAGTTGGGTTCCTTTGAAGCCCAGGGCGACTGGCTCGCCGCCGTCTCCCAAGTGGATGGCGAAGGTCGTTTGTTGACGGATCCGAAGGATCCGGCCGGCCAGCTCATGACTTGGGTCTGGACGCCGCCAAAGACGGTGCTGGAGACTTATTCCCTGAACGATTTCTCCCGGTCGGCCCCGGTGGGTCAGCTGACCCTGGTGACCAATGAAGCCGTGTACGGAACCCGTTTTGCCGGGGACCGTGCCTTCGTGGTGACTTTTCGGAACGTGGATCCCCTGTGGATTGTGGATCTCAGCCAGCCGTCGCAGCCGGCGGTCCGGGGCGAACTGCAGATCCCGGGATATTCGACCTATCTCCATCCGCTCGCAGGCAACACCCGGTTGTTGACGCTAGGAGTGGAAGGAAGTCGCACCACCGTGCAGTTGTTCGATGTGGCCGACGCCAGCCGCCCGGCGCTGCTCAGCAAAGTGTTTCTGGGTTCGGGATGGTCCTGGAGCGAAGGGAACGCCGACGAAAAGGCCTTTCAGGTCTTCCCGGAGTCCGGCTTGGTGCTGGTGCCGTGGCAGGGTGAACTCCCGGGGCGCCCTTCGGGAGGCAGTTTCCAGGGAATTCAGTTAATTGATCTGAATTTGGAAGCTGGGCACCTGGAGGCGCGCGGTGTCATCGACCACACCCTGCAGGCGCGCCGGGCCGCCTGGATCGACCAGCGGATCGTGTCGGTGTCCGCGCAAGAGCTGCTGACGGTGGACCCGACGGACCGGGATCAGCCCCGGGTGATGGCGGAACTGCCGCTGTCGCCTCAAGTCGACCGGGTATTTCTTCGAGGGGAGCAATTGATTCAGTTGCGCCAGCCGTCCGGTCAGGCGCTGGCGGTGGTACTGGCGGCGACGTCCGCTCCGGAACAGCCGCTGGCGACCCTCACCCTGGATTCGCTGCCTTTGCTTGGGGCTGACTTTCACGGGGACAGGCTGGTCGCGGTCCAGGCCAGATCCAGTACCTGGACCTCGGAAGTGGTCACCGTCACGAACGTGCTGATCTCTGAGGAAAAGCAGCCGCCGGTCCGGGAACGTCGGACCCGGGAGGAAATGGTTATGCAGCCCCCTCCGTCCGTCATTCGCGTGGTGACCAACCTCTTCATCTTCGAAGAAGAGGGGGAGCCCACTTATACCAATGTGGTCGTCCAAACCCGGGAGGTGCCCGTCCCGCAATCCACCAACATGGTTTCCACCACCCAGGAAAAGGAACGCCCGCCGTCACCCTTGGATCCGTCGCCCGGTGTTTACCGCCTGACGTGGATTCGTCCGGAATTTACGCCCGAGCCGGACCGGCCGCGGACGAACGTGGTGGAATGGTGGGTCCTGGTTCCGCAACCGCCGCTTCTGGTGACCAATCGTTTCACGTCATCCAGTTGGGTGCCCCGGTGGGTCCCAGGCACGTTGCAACTCAGTGTGGTCGAGTTCGCGGGGGACCAGATCCTGTTGAGGGGGCAACAACGCTGGGAATCGCCCACCAACTTCAGCGAAGTACCGCTGGTGCCTCTGTGGGTGGGGGAGTCGCAGGTGGTGTGGACGGAGGCGTCGGGCCAGTCCGGTTGGCTCGATGGGCCCATCCTGCGCGTCTTTGACGCGGGTCCGCAGTTGACGTTTGGACCGACGGTTGCCCTGCCGACGGTAATCGATGGGATGAATCCCGGCATCTTCTGGTGGAATCCCTGGTGGTTTCAGGAGACCCGCAATTTTCTGGGCTTCGACCTTAGCGAGCCCGCCGCACCGGTGTGGGCCTCCCACGTGCAACTGGGAGGCACGAACCAATGGAACAGTTTCAGCCGCGCATTCGTAACGGAGGGCAAAGTGTTCCTGAGCCACCAAACTTCGCGTCTCGTGTCCAGCGGCATTCCGTCGCCCGGATGGACGCCGGATACCTACGACCACGATCACTTTCTCGACGTCCTCGATTTCACCGACTTGGCGGAGCCGGTGGTACGGGCGCCCGTGGCCCTCCCGGGATCGTTGAAGGGAATCTCGCACAACGGAGCATTGGTTTACACCCAGGGTGAGGAGTTGATGGAATCAACGCCGGGATCGTTTCTCCACGCGCTTGCCTATGATGGCCTCAAGGCCAGTTTCGTCAGCACCCTCCAGCTGCCGGACCTGCAGCCGGCGCCCTTCGTGGTCCGGTCGGACGGACAGGTGTACCTGGGCCGGGCATCGACCAATGCCGCTCCAGCACTGGAAGTCTGGGCGGTGGGTGCCACCGGCGCCTTCGACCGCCGCCGTTCCCTGTCATTGTCCGCGGCGGCGGAGGAATTGAGTGAAAGCGGTGCGGGTTTCGTGGTCACCGCTGGAACCGAGTTCCAGCTCATTGACGAAGGAGACCCGGGGATCCTGCGTCCGGCGGCGCGGGCGGAGCGGCCCTGCGGACTCGCGCTTGACTGGGACCGGGTTGCCGTTTCGAGAAACTCCGGTCTTTGGATTCCAAGGGGTTACCTGGGACTGTGGCATGCGCAATTTGTCCCGTAACGCTCTGACGAGCCTCGAATGTCCTGTGACCTCGCCCCGCTTGACCACGATGGGCCGCGGGTGGGGTGAACGGAGGCCTCCTGACGATGCCGGGCGCGGGCGGGCGTGAAGCACCCTCAAGCGTACGGTCCGGTGGCAGGGACACAGGGGACAGGACATAGGTTTCCCTGAAACGAAACGTCGATGGCGGCAGTGGCGGAACCCCGACCTGCCGGACAGGTGTCCTGTCCCCTGTGATCAGGAAGGCGAGTCCCTAGGCAATAGGTGTCTTGCTTCCCAACCGATGCCCTGTCCCTTGGGCGTCGTTCAAATCCATCGACGCACGGCGGCCAGGTAGTGTGAGTAGGCCGGTCCAAACTTTGCGAGCAGCACGCGCTCCTCGGGTTTGATCTGGAACCGGTCCACGTACGCGACAAATGCAGGCAGGAACAACGCGGCAACCGCATTGGAAAGATGGAACGCCCACGCCAATAGGGCGATCAGCAGGCCGAGGTACATGGGGTTGCGCGAGAAGCGATACACTCCACTGGATACGATCGTCGACGCCGCGCCCGGATTGAGCGGATTGACCGTGGTCTTGTTCACCCGGAAGGCTGCGACACCTGCAAAAGCGACGACTGCGGCGAGAAGTGCCAGACCCCTTGCAATGCCGGTGCGACCCGGAACGATGAATGTCGCCATCGGCATAACCGATGACACCCCAAACATCGCCGCCGCAAAGAGCGCGGCCAGAGGAACCGGCGGCACCTTGAGTTCAAGAAATCGCATAGGGCCCTGACATTGTGCCTGCCACCATCGACCGCCCGGTTGCGGCTTGGTCGTGTTTGAATCCTTTGCCGAGGGTGGGGTGTCAGAGTCGTCCCAGTTTGGCAGGGACACAGGGGACAGGACATAGGTTTCCTTGAAACGAATTGTCGATAGCGGCAGTGGAGGAACCCGTCCTGCCGGACAGGTGTCCTGTCCCCTGTGATTTTCCGTGGTTCAGGGTGCCAGCTGTAGGCAGGTCAGCACTTTGCTGTCGCGGAGGTAAAGGCGGCCGTCGGCGTAGGCGGGATTGCACCAGTTGGAGCCGCAGGCCTGGACACGGCCTAGTTCGCGATATCCCGCCGGGTCCGCCGCCAGAAGCACCAGCTCGCCCGTTTCGGTGAGCGCCAGCAGATTCTTCCCCACGGCGATGAGGGCGAGATGGGATTTCTCTGCCGATTGCGTGGCGAATCCGCCCTGCGACCACTTCACCGCGCCGGTCCGGGTGTCGACGCAGAACAGATTCCGATCCGGTCCGAGGCCATAAAGATGCCCGCCCGCAGCGACCGGGCTGGAGAAATTGACGAGAATCTCCTTGGCCTGCCAGGCGATCGGGGCGTTCCACCGTCCGGTCGTCGCGTCCGGGGCGGGGGCTACGCCGATTAGGCATTCCTCCTTGGAGGCCACCATCGCAATGCCGTCGACCACCACCGGGGTCATGACGTGCCTTCCGTAGGTGGTGGTGATGGGGATTCGCCACAACAGGTGACCATCGTCCAGATCCAAGCCGATCAATCCTTCCACAGTGAATGCCACCACCTGGCGAATTGGGGAACCCGGGAACGTCCCAACGATGGGAGCGGCGTTGGCCGCGCGGTCGTCCTGGGATTTCCACAGGACCTTGCCATCCCGTTTGTCAAAGCACACCACACCGGCGCCTTGGGTATCCCCCACCAGCGCGATCAACCGGTCTCCTTCGATCCAGGGCGACGCGGTGAACCCGTGTCGTTGCGCACCTTTGTGGACCCCAGCTTCGGCTGGGGCACCGGACTGGAAATCGCGAAGGAAGTTCACCCGCCACTGAAGCTTTCCATCGGCGGTGCCCAGGCACTGCAACTCACCCCGGCAGGACTGGACATAGATGTGGTCGCCGTCCACGAGCGGGGTGCAGCGGGGCCCGGGTGCGGTCTGACCGTTCTTGAAACCGTCGTCGAGCGTGACGCTCCAAACCTCCTTGGCTGTCTCGCGGTCGATGGCGTGGACCGTCTCGCGGGTTTCCTGGGCGTCCATGTAATACACTCGCGACCCGGCGACGACCGGCGAAGCGAGACCGTCTCCGATCTTGAAGTGCCAGACCCGTCGCGGCTCGGCAGGCAGGTGCTGGAGTGTCGGAGTTCCTGGGGCACTATGGCCGTCACGGGCCGGACCGCGCCATCCGGGCCAGTCGGCCGCGAGGATCCGCGGGCCTGGGGCGACGGTGAGCAGCAGACTCGCAGCGGTGACGAGCCAACGGAACGAGGTCGATGCGTGTGGCAGATGCAGAAGGAAGGAGGTCAAAGGTCGACGGGCGGTGGCCATGGAAAGGAGTGCGCCTGGTCAGGAAAACCGGCTTGGTGGCCCGGAGCTCATCGCGAGCCCGCCCGCAGGGCAAGCCTCAAACCCGCCAAGTCAGACGAACCGGATCCTCCACAAACCCGAACATGAGATGGAACACTCCGGGGTGCGGATCGGTCCCTCGTCACGGCACCCAGCGCGGATGATCCGCACCGCGGTCGTTGAGGCCCCGGGATAGCAGCCGGGGATTCGTCCCGTCTGCATTGGCCACCCAGAGCCCGGGCATGTCGCCGGTCTGTGCGCGGCAGAAGGCAAAATAACGGCCGTCGGGTGATTCGCAGGCCCGAAAGTCCCAGGTGCCCTCGCGGAGCGGGGTCAGTTCCGTTACCGCACCGGACACCGGATTGAGCCGGCAGATCTGGGTGCCGCCGCGGGCAGCGTCCGGCTTGTAGTCCCGGTTGAAATGATCGGTGTCCGGACGCTGCGATTGGAATTCCCACGGCACCTTGGCATCCGGAGAGCGGCGCACGAACAGGATGCTCCCGTCGCGGGTCCAGGCCGGCATGTTCGAGCCGCCCCCTCGCGACTTCGGGCTGCCGTAGGTGGCGGCAAACCAAAGCGTCTGCCCGTGGGTGAGAACCCGGTGTTCGGAGCCATCGGGCCTGCCGATGCAGAGGTCCGACCAGTCATGGCCGGGGTCGGATTTGAAATGGCAGTCCTGGTAAAGAATCCATCGGCCGTCGGGTGACCAGCTCGTTCCGAAATAGAGGTGGTCCGGGTGGGCGGCAACCTTCACCCGGTCGCCGCCTTCCAGATCACTGGTCCAGATCTGGTAACCCTGTGGGCTTGCGAGATGGAACGCCACGCGGTGGCCGTCCGGACTTAGGCTCAACCCGTAGGGCAGCCCTTCGCCGGCCTTGGTAAACTCGCGGGCGCCGGTCCCGTCGAGGTTCATGCTGAAGATCTGGCCAACCTTGTTGCGCACCACCTGCACCAGAAGGCGCTGGTCACCGAGGAGGAGTGCGGGCGTGTAAAAGACGGCCAGACGCTCGCGGGTGGCAATCTCGGTCAAC
>JBGAPN010000267.1:0-7184 GCA_044221235.1 Limisphaerales bacterium | reverse complement strand
AATCGGGAAACTGTACGGCAGGTAAAAAGAGAATATCTTCATCACCTTCCCCAAGGGCCATGATGGTCTGAATCCGCGCCTGGAACGTCCGGATCCGTTCGCAGAGTTCCGGATCGGTTCCACACCAGTCTCCTCCGATGATCTCTCCGGCGGAGACCTGCCGGTCATGAGTGGCATCCAGGGCCGCCAAGGCCCTGCGTGCCCACGCGGGTGACCGGGCGATGCCCAGCATCCGTCTCCCCTCGCCCGGAACCAGGTCAAGTATGGCCCGGGTCGCTGCGGCACCTGCGGAATGAAGTACCTTGAACATCTGATCCCTGCCTTTCGCTGCGTCCGGGTGCACGGCACTGTGAACGGCAAACGGTGGGTGCAGCTCCATCCAGACAGAATCGCCGCCCGTGCGTCCGGGAATCGCCGGCGTGGCCAGAATGGCGCGGACGGATCCCTCTTCCAGATAAGGAAGCAGCCGGTATCCGGAGATCTCTCCATCAGCACCGGCAATTTCCTGGATCGCCGCCCGGGCGGATTCTTCCGAAGGTAGATCAGAGTCCCCAAGCAACCCCACGACCCGGGTCAGGTTCTCTTCCGCCTGGGCGCGGTTGGCCGCCTCGCGGACCTTTTGGACCGCGGGCAGGAGCAGGCCGATGAGGATCGCAATGATGGCGATCACTACCAGCAGTTCGATCAGGGTAAATGCCCTTGGATCGGACCCAAGACGCGCTACAGGCAATCGTCGTAACGGACGGTAGGAAACAGACGGTGGTGTGTTCGTGGGGACGGACAGATGGAATTGGGGACGGGAGACAACTCGTTTCGGTGGTGTCCGGGGTCTACGCCCGTCAGCTTGGCGTATAAAGGTGGAAGTCCGCCCGTCCGAGATCGAGGCGGAGGAGGCGGGCAAGACGACGATGAACGGTGCGATGCTGGAACACGGCGAACGCGCCGAATGAATGGAGATTTGATTCGCTCTCCGATTGTCTCCTCCCCGTCCGTTCCCTTGGCCGGTATGAGACCCCGGGCTTGGCGGACCAGAGAGCGGACCAGGTCATTTATTTGGGAGGCGACCCGCCCGCTTCCTCGATCACCAGCAACCGATTGATGGTGGGGCGTTCCACGGTCTGGCGCTGTCCCGAAGGCCAGGTCACTTCGACCGATTCCACCGAGCCCGCTTCACCCAATCCGAAGTAAAGCGGCAGCGAGCTTTGTCCGAGGTAGCCGGTCTTCCCGTCGTGGTAGCGTCCCCAGCGACGCCCCCCGGCCCTGACTTCCACACGAGCGCCGAGCCCGTCGCGGTTCGAGCGGGTTCCCACCAGTTTCACTTTGAGGTAGCGGACTGATTTCCGTGCCGTGAGGTCGCTGATCAGGAACTGGGGACGATCATTTAATTCCAAGGTCACCAGGTCCAGGTCCCCGTCATCATCCACATCCAGCAGGACGGATGACCGGCTGGACAGGCTCCCGTACACCGGAACCGGTCCGGTCTTGCCCGCACATTGGGCGTTCGTCCGATCCGCGCCCGAGCAATCCAAGGTGAACCACACCTTGCCCAATGGACCAAGACGGGGTTCGACACCGAGGAGAAACTCGGCGTCATAGAAGCGGCGCCCCGCCTCGTTCAACAGGACCGAGTTCACCGCATATCGAAACGGGAATCCCATGCCCGCCGTGATGACCACATCCTCGAATCCGTCGGCATTCAAATCCCCGACGCTCGATCCCCATGGCCAGTAGGTTTCCGCCCCCACCGCGTCCGAGACTTCCTGAAACGCTCCCTCGCCGCGGTTCAAAAACAGGGCATTGCCAAAGAGGTTGTTGGTGGAACCCTGGAGGTACTCTTCGGTCCACTGCTGGGAACAATAGGCCTCGCTCTTCTTTTTTTCATTCAGCGGCCGCATTCCGAGGGAGTCCTGAGTCTGCAACTGCGTCATGTCCGAGTGCATGTCGGTGACCAGCAGGTCCATCCGGCCATCTTGGTTGAAATCGAAGAATTGGGCTCCAGTCGATCCCCAGGGGGTCTTCGGAAACAGGTCGGCCGTCCGATCCCGGAACGAACGTCCCTGCTGATTCTCGTAGTAATGATCGTCACCCTGCATGTTGGGCAGGTACAAATCCGGATAGCGGTCTCCATTCAGGTCGGAAAAGGTGACGTCCCCGGCCCAGGAACCATCCCGGACATTGAGAGCGGTGGAAACCTCCTCAAAGCGCCCCCGGCCGAGATTGTGGTAGAGCCGGGCATATTCAGTCCGTTCGGGAAACAGATGTCCCGAAAACGCGTCCGGTAGCGCCAAAAAGTAGCCACCCGGCCCGACTTCATTGCGGGTATAGACGCCCACCTGGGTCACGAAGAGGTCCAGGAGTCCATCATTGTCATAGTCGAAGAAGATGGCGCCGGAGGAATGTCCGGAGTAGGCGACTCCTGCTTCGACGGTCACGTCCTTGAAGCGGCCGTCGCCGAGGTTCTGGTAAAGATGGTTCCCGTGCCGGACCGTGGTCACAAACAGATCCGGCGTGCCATTGTTGTCGTAATCGGCAAAGGCGGCCCCGACCGAAATGGGGTTTTCGAGCGCCAATCCTGACGGAGTGGTGATGTCTTGAAACCGGCCCCCGCCAAGATTGCGCCAGAGCTCATTCCTTCCCAGTTGTGAGGTGAAAAACAGATCTGGGCGGCCATCCCCATCGACATCGGCTGCCGCCACGCCGCTTCCGTGGTCGTAGTGCGCTGCCTGGTAGGTCCGTCCCGCGTCGTCCACACTGTGGTGCTCGAACCGGATTCCGCTCGCCTCCACCTGATTGGTGAATTTGAACTGGTGAAATGCCTTCAATGTTGTGGCCGACGACTGCTGGTACAAGGCCCGCCGTCGCAGCAAATCCACCGTCACCGCGGGGCGTGTCTCGTCCGCCGAGACGCCGCTGCTTGCGAGTCCGAGGGTCAGCAGGACAAGACGGATGAAGCCCCGGCGGAGTGAAAACATATTGAGCGGGTGGAGCGGCATGGATTCGGACCCGGTATCGTCGATGGAGGACGGGTGACGGGGATTGTCCTGGCAGAATCCCGACGTGGCCCTGGTCCTGCAAATCGATTTGTCGGGCGGAACCCTCCATTATCCTACCAACCCTTGGAGCGACACGAACTCCTCACCCACAGACTCGAAGTCCCAAGGATTAAGCCGGGAGATCCACGCCGAAGCCGGCCCTTTGGGCCACGGGGGCTGAGCGAATCGCCGACACCGCATTGACGGGGTGTGCCATCGATGAGGGGCGTCGGAAGGCGCGCACTCGAAACAAGCGGGGGGAGGAATTCCGATCGTTCCATGTTCTTCCCTCAACGTTCCGAATGAACGTTGCGGATTTGGGCTCGTTTGCCCGAAGCCTTCCCCTGGAATCGCCAATTCAGTAGGCTGCGCCATGGGCAATGGGGTAAAACTCCGACTCGGTGTGCTCGGGTCGGGCAAGGGATCCAATTTCGTCGCGTTGGCTGATGCCATCGCCGCAGGTTCAATCCCGGCAGAGGTCGTGCTGGTGGCGAGCGATGTGGCGGATGCGGGGATTCTCAACCACGCCCGGGAACGGGGCATTCCGGCCCGCTTTCTGCCGCCAGGGGTTTTCCGGACCAAGCTCGACGAAACCGCGGAGGCGGCCTATCTGGCCGCATTACGGGAGGCGGGAACCGACCTGGTGGTGCTGGCCGGTTTCATGCGCATCCTCAAGGGCGAGTTCCTCAGGGCGTACGAAGGGCGTGTGGTGAACATTCATCCGTCCCTGCTGCCCTCGTTCCCCGGACTGGCGGCCTGGAAGCAGGCACTGGATTACGGGGTGAAGATCACAGGTTGCACGGTTCACTTTGTCGACCAAGGAGTGGATACGGGGGCCATCATTGGTCAGCGGGCGGTGCCGGTTCTCGACGGCGACACGGCCGAGAGCCTGCATGCACGCATTCAGGGTGCGGAGCGGGAACTGTATCCGGCGGTGATTGCCGCGATGGCACGCGGTGAGGTGAAGGTTCGCGGGCGCCTGACCCGTGGGTACCAGGACTAGACTCCCTGGATGGTGAAGGGAACATCGGGCACGGGCGGCTACCCGCTCAAGAGCCGCGCGGTTGTTCCCCGGCCGTTGCCGTCTGGGTGCTGGGGGATGGCGTCCCGGTAGTGTGGGGTGGCACGGAATTCGGGGCCGGAATTCCGCGTTCCCGCCAAGTCTGCAGGACGACATGGAAGGCGGGAACGAAGAGGACGGCGAGGCCGGTGGACGCCAGCATACCGCTGGCCACGGCAAGCCCGAGGGACTTCCGGGCACTGGCGCCGGCACCTCCCGCGGTGAGGAGCGGCAGCACTCCCAGGATGAAGGTGAACGACGTCATCAGGATCGGCCGAAAGCGGACCCGGGATGCTTCCAGGGTGGCTTGCGCCAGGGACATTCCGGCGGTACGTCCCTCGCGGGCGCGTTCGACGATCAGGATGGCGTTCTTGGCCGACAGCGCGATCAGGAGAACCAGACCGATCTGCACATACAGGTTGTTGGCCACGCCGAGGGCCAGGAGGGCTGTGGATGATCCCAACAACGCCAATGGGACCGCCAGGATGACGGCCATAGGGGTGATCCAGCTTTCGTATTGTCCGGCCAGAACCAGGTACACCAGCAGCAGCGCGAGCAGGAAGATCAGGTCGATCGAACGTCCGACGAGTTTTTCCTGGTAGGACATGGCCGTCCATTCGTAGGTCATGCCCGGCGGCAGAACGCGCCGCGCAATGGACTCCATGACGGCGATGGCTTCACCGGAGCTGAATCCGTCATTGGCCGCGCCGTTGATTGTGGCCGACGGAAAGAGGTTGTAGAGGGTGTAGACGGCGGGACCGGCTGCTGGTTCCACCCGGGCTACCGAAGACACCGGGACCATGTCTCCTGACTGACCACGCACCTGGTAGTCCGCGAGACTGGCAGTCTTCAGGCGGTACGGGGCGTCGGCCTGCACGTAGACCAGGTACGTGTGTCCGAAGCGGGTGAACTGTCCGGCGACACTGGAGCCGAGGTAGGCTTGAACGGTGTTGTTCACGTCGCCCACATCGAGTCCGAGCGTCTCGGCGCGGGTGCGGTCGACGTCGATGGTGAATTGCGGGACGGTGGCCCGGAGCGGGGTCAGCACCAGCCGGATCGCGGGATGGGCGCGGGCCTCGCGTACGATGTCCTCGGCGACCGCCTGCAACCGGGCGAGGTCATTGCTGCCATCGGTGAGCTGGAGCTGCATCTGGAAGCCACCGGACAAGCCCAATCCCTGAATCGGGGGGGGCACCAGCACGCGAGTCTGCGCGTCCTGGAATCCGGACAGACGTTCCGACAGCTCATTGTAAACGGAGCGCAGGTCCTCGTCCCGTCCGCGGACGCTCCAATCCTTGAGCATCACGTAAATCATCCCGGCACTGGCCAGGGAGGCATTGGCATCGAGGGGGGATAATCCTCCGATCGAAATGGTGCGCTCCACGGCGGGCAGTTCGCGGCAGATCCGGGCAAGGCGGTCCATCACCTTCTCCGTGCGTTCCAGCGAGGCACCGTCGGGGAGTTGGACGATCACCATGGCGTAACCCTGATCCTCCGTGGGAATGAATCCGGTGGGCACGCGCGTTGTTTCCCAGAAGGCGAGTCCGGCGAGACCCAGGCCCGCGGCGCAGGCGGGCCCGCTGTGGTTCACGGTGTGACGGACCATCCGCAGATAGAGGGACTCGACGCGGTCGTAGGCGGCATTGAAGGCGCGGAAGAGCGGGTTTCTGCGACGGCCCGGATCCGACGGGCGCAACCACAGTGCACACTGGGTGGGTTTGAGAGTGAGCGCATTGACCGCACTGATGAGGGCGGTTGCGGCGATCACCAGGGCGAACTGCCGGTACATCTGCCCCGTGATTCCGGACATGAAGGCCGGAGGGACGAACACCGACATCAACACCAGCGTAACCCCAAGAATGGGCCCGACGAGCTCCCGCATCGCGGACACACTCGCCTCCCGCGAATTCAGCCCCTTCTCCAGGTGCTGGGCGCTGCCTTCCACGACCACAATGGCATCGTCAACCACGATTCCGATCGCCAGCACGATGGCGAACAGAGTTAGCAGGTTCACGGTGAATCCCAGGGCGGCCATGGCGGCAAAGGCTCCGATGATGGTCACGGGAACCGTGGTGGCCGGGACCAGCGTGGCCCGCCAGTCCTGGAGGAACACCACGATCACGGCCAGCACCAGCAGGCCCGCCTCCAGCAGCGTGCGGTAGACCTCGTCGACCGAGGCCTTCACAAACACGGTGGTGTCGAACGGAATGGTCCAATGCAGTCCCTCCGGAAATTCCCGCCCGAGGTCGTCCATGGCGGCGCGGATCCGTTGCGCGGTGTCGAGTGCGTTGGCGTCGGGCAATTGATAAATCGCGAGTCCGCCGGCGACCTGGTCATTGACCTTGAAGAACTGGCTGTAAGTTTGGGCGCCGAGTTCGATGCGGGCCACGTCGCGGAGTCGGGTGACCTGGCCGCTGCCCGACGGGTCTATCTTCACAATGATGTTTCCAAATTCCTCCACCGTGGACAGGTCGCCCCGCACGTCCACGGTCAGGGCGGATATCCCTCCGTCCGGTCCGGGCGTGGTGACCTGGCCGGCCGCGACAAACGCGTTCTGCTGGCTGATGGCGGTGAGGATGTCGCCGGGCATGAGCGAGCGCTGTCGCATCTGCTGCGGGTCGAGCCATACCCGCAGGGCGTATTGTCCGACGCCGAACACGTTCACGTCGGAAACTCCGGGGACGCGCACCAGGCGGTCGTGGAGGCGGAGCGTGGCGAAATTGGCGAGGAACAGGGCGTCGAACTGGTTGGATGGCGACGTCAGCGTGACGATCTGGAGGATCGCGGTGGACTTCTTCTTGGTCACCACGCCCTGTTGCTGGACGGGTTGGGGAAGCTGGGCCAATACGGCGGCGACGCGGTTCTGGACGAGCACCTGCGCCAGGTCGAGGTCGGTGCCGACGCGGAAGGTCACCGTGAGGGTGTATCGTCCGTCCGCCGTGCTGGTGGACTGCATATACAACATCCCCTCGACCCCGTTGACCTGCTGTTCGATGGGTAGAGCAACGGTTTCGGCCATCGTCTTCGCGCCGGCGCCCGGATAACTGGCGGTGACCTGGATGGTGGGTGGGGTGACCGGCGGATACTGGGCG
>JBGAPN010000266.1:0-7465 GCA_044221235.1 Limisphaerales bacterium | reverse complement strand
ACCTCGTCGGCGGCTGCGGCGATGAGGTTCATTTTGTCGACCGGAAGCTTGCCGAGGTCGTGGTTCACCTGGGCGCAGGCCTTCTTAAGAACGCCCATGGCCCGGATGACCGCCCGGGGCATGGTGTCGTGGCCGATGTTGAAGAAATGGACGCTGCGTGCGGTTTGGGCGCCCCAGTACTTGTCATTGGGCACTTCGATCTGGCCCATCGTGTCGGATTCGATTCGGTTCTGGCTCATGGAAGCAGGCAAGGATGGACGACGCGGCTGGCAATCCGCCGGCCGGTCGATGGGCCAACGCTAGCGGCCGGACCGCCCTCGCCGCAAACCCGCAGTTCCCCGGGGTGGCCGGGCTGGTGAGGTCCCTTGACTGGTTGATCGTCCTACACACAAACCAGCTGAGAGAAAGAGGCTGTGTGCAGGACTCTTGCCGGGGTTTGTAGGCCCCATGCGCCCCCTTCCCAGGTTTTGGTTCCCCTCAACTCTCAACCTTCAACTTTCAACTCCCCCGGTTCTCCGAGTTCCTCCTTGGCGCCTCTTCCCCGCCCGATAGTCTTCACGCCCGTGATTGACTCCATTCGCGCCGCACTCGGCAGTCAGGCCGATTCCCTCCTCAACTTCAACGCCCCGAAGATCCCCCGCTCGCAGCTCCACCTTCCCGGGGCGGACTTCGTGGATCGGATGTTTTGTCCCTCGGACCGCAATGCCCGGGTCCTGGCCAACCTCCAGCGGATCCACAATACGGGCCGCCTCGCCGGCACCGGATACGTGTCGATCCTTCCTGTGGACCAGGGCATCGAACATTCGGGCGGGGCCAGCTTCGCCAAGAATCCCGCCTACTTCGATCCGGAGAACATTGTGAAGCTTGCCATTGAAGGCGGCTGCAATGCGGTCGCCTCCACCTTCGGAGTGCTCGGGACGGTTTCCCGCAAATACGCGCACAAGATTCCCTTCCTGGTGAAGATCAACCACAACGAGCTCCTCACCTACCCGAACAAGGCGGACCAGATCCTGTTCGGCACCATCCGCCAGGCCTGGGACATGGGTGCCGCCGCGGTGGGAGCGACCATTTACTTTGGCTCGGACAACGCGGGACGCCAGATCGTGGAAGTCGCGCAAGCGTTCGCCCTGGCCCATGAGCTGGGAATGGCCACGGTGCTTTGGTGCTATCTGCGCAACCCGGCGTTCAAGAAGGACAAGGACTACCATGTCTCCGCCGACCTCACCGGGCAGGCCAATCACCTTGGCGTCACCATACAAGCCGACATCATCAAGCAGAAGCTGCCGGAGAACAATGGCGGCTTCCTGGCCCTGAACTCCGGAGATTCAAGCTACGGCAAGCTCGACAAGCGGATGTACAGCGACCTGTGCAGCGACCACCCAATCGATCTCTGCCGCTACCAGGTGGCCAACTGTTACATGGGCCGCGCGGGGTTGATCAACAGCGGCGGCGCCTCCGGGGCCAATGATTTCGGAGAAGCCGTGGCTACGGCGGTGATTAACAAGCGCGCCGGCGGCATGGGACTGATTTCCGGACGAAAGGCGTTCCAACGTCCCATGGCCGAAGGCGCCAAGCTGCTCCACACCATCCAGGACGTGTACTTGTGCCCGGATGTGACCGTGGCCTGAAGCAGAGCCAGGGCTTCTGGACATCCCGCCCGTTTGACCACCGGCTCGTGACTCTCGCGGGCCGGATTTCTTTTTCACCAGCAGGTTCTTTCACGCTCCCGGGCGCCGTCGGAATCAATTCCAGGCGTCACCGGTGCACCGAGGGGAAACGGGGCTGGCTGCGGAAGGGGAGGAGAACATATCCCTTTGGCCTTGTTCCGAGGGCATGCCGCAGGTAAGGAAACCCGCGGCCCTGAGCGCCTCTCAGATGCAAGATTCCCGACAGACTGGATCTCTCTTTTTCCTGCTTCTCCTCCTGGCTCTCCACGGCACCGTACTTGAAGGGGCACCCGTCAAGCGGGATTGGCGAATCTACTCAACGTCCCACTTCGAACTGCTGACCGACGGAAGCGCCAACCAAGCCGAACTGGCCCTCGAACGCCTTGAAAGGTACCGGGCAGCCGCGATCCGGATGCAGGGGGAGCAGATCATCAGCCGATTGCCGGTCCGGGTCTACCTGCTGCTGAGCAGCGACGAGTTCGGCTGGATGCGGTCCGTCACAATTCCGCGCAATGGGGTCATTGGACTCTTTCAGCCCACTGCTGTCGACAACCTGCTGGCGGTATCTTCCATCGAGGACAAGGAGTCGGACGGGCGGCCGCTGCTTCACGAGTACACCCACCTGCTGCTCCGGGATTACCATGCCGACTGGCCGTTGTGGTTAGTGGAGGGCTTTGCGCAGGCCTTGGAAACTGTCGAACTCCGTTCGGACAAGGCCATCTTCGGTAAACCCATTCCGTTTGGAATGATGTACCTGCAGCGCAGGGGATTCCTGCCGATCGAGGAACTTTTCCAGTTCGAACTCAGCCGAGGCGCCAAGGTCTCAAACGAGCAGTTGATGCATTTCTACGTCCAGAGCTGGGCTGTCTGCCATTACCTCTACTTCGGGATTCCTTCGGCGAAGGAACAGGCGGTGTTGAAGTTCGTCAATGAAGTGGGACACGGCAGGGACGTCACGGATGCCTTGCAGGAACGACTTCAACTGACACCGGAGCAACTCCAAAAAGCAGTCAAGGAACACGCATTCAACGGTCGAGCCCGGACCGCCGGCTACAAACTGCCCGAGGATGTCATCCATCTGAAAGAGCCCGAGGTTCGCCCCGCATCCCCGGGGGAAGCGGAGGCCTGGCTGGGAGACTGGGCTATCCGCTTCGATCCGGAAAAGGCGGAGTCCCGCTATCGGAAAAGCTTGAGTGAGGCACCTGGCAACCCATCAGGCCTGGTCGGCTTGAGCCGTTGCCAGGCGCGGGCCGGGAGGTTTCCAGAAGCGCTGGAGAACCTGGGCAAGGCGGTCGCTGCTGATCCGAAGTCGGGATGGGCATGGCTGTACCTGGCCATGGTATCGGATCGGGCCGCGGCCCGCTCGGCGACCAATGGGGCCAACCCCGTGACCTTGCCAGCCGGGACATTGGAAGCGATTCAACGGGCCCAGGAGCTCCTTCCGCGGCACCCTGCCCCGTTCCGGGAACAGGGACGCGCACTGGCTCTCACCGGAGCGCGCCTTCAGGAAGTGGCCGACGCCTATGGCAAGGCAGCGAAGCTGGACCCGACCAATCTCACAATTCCCTTCGAACTGGCGATGTTGCTCAACAGCCGGGGCCAGAAGAACCATGCGCTTGCGCTCCTTGAGGGTGTGATGTCCCGATCTGGAAAGGGCTCCATGGGGAAGACGGCGGCAAAGATGAGGCGTCTACTGACCACCAGCCCTAAATCCATTGACCCCGAGGAGATCGCGGAGGAAGAGGACGCTCCCCAGAAATAGGGCCTCAATGGCCAAGGAGGTCGTTCGCCGCAGTCTTTACTGCTGAGCCGAGTTCTATCCCCGGCCACAGTCTCGACGCGAAAGAAGCGGTTTGGTGGGTCCAGCGGCACGGCGAAGGGATTTACCGCAATGGGATCCGTTCCTTTGGGGCCCTCCAGAGTCGAGCCCGGTGCAGATGCGCCGACGCTCCAGGCCGATTCCATTTCCACGGGCAACATCCGCGACCGGACGTGCGATGCCAGGTCGGAGATGTACCACAACCGTTCCATTCAGGGTGGGTGATCACCCGGGTGCCTCGGGAGTTGAAGGCCATCGCACCAACGGTGGCGTCTCGTGTCCTCCTGGTCCAATGGGCAGGTTCCCCCTTACCTCAGACAAGCGCGCTGCAAACGTGGGCCAACCCGTCACCGGAACGAACACGGCCAATGGAGATGGAGTCTCGCCACGCCGGCCTCCGGCCCCGCTGGAATCGCCGTCACCGCACGACCGAAACCGGCGCCCCCAGCACCTCCATCCTTGGCCGCACGCCGAGGCCCGGCGAGGTCGATGCCGCGAGGCGGCCGGCCTTGCGCTGCGGGGCTCCGTCCGCAATGGACCGGGTGACGTAGCTGTTGAAGTCGGTGCTGGTGAAGAGGAATTCCGGCGGAGTGCTGTGCGCGAGATGGGCAATGGCGGCAGTAACAATGTCCCCACCCCAGGTGTCTTCCAGGGTCATGGCAATGCCCATGGACACACAGAGGTCCCGCGCGAGGCGCACCCGGGTGAGGCCGCCGAATTTGCTGATCTTGAGATTCACCACATCCATGGCGAGATCCCCCTTCCCCCGCACGAGCATGTCCAGTCCGTCCACCACTTCATCGAGGACGAATGGATGGTCGGTGGAACGACGAACCGCCAGACACTCCTCGTAAGTCAGGCAGGGTTGCTCAATGTAGACATCAATGTCCCGCACAGCGCGTGCGACGCGGATGGCCTCATGCTGGGTCCAGCCCGTATTGGCGTCGGCGATCAGGCGTTCGCCCGGACTGAGCACGGCCCGCACCGCCCGGATGCGCTCAATGTCGACATCGGGATCGCCACCCACCTTGAGCTGGAACCGGGAGTATCCCTGTGCCCGATATCCCGCGACGTTGGCAGCCATGGCGTCCGGCGCCTCCTGGGAAATGGCGCGATACAGCGGAAAGTCCGCACCGAACCGCCCCCCCAGCAGAATGCACACGGGCTGTCCGGTCACCTGCCCCAGAATGTCCCAGCACGCCATGTCCACCGCCGATTTCACATACGGATGTCCCTTGAGTGCGGCATCCATCCGGCGGTTCAGCTTTACCAATTCGAGTGGATTCTCTCCCAGGAGGTGGGGCGCCAGTTCCGCGAGGCCGGATCGGACGCCGGCGGCGTAGGCCGGAAGATAGGCAGGTCCAAGCGGACAACACTCGCCCCAACCCGTGACCCCGGCATCGGTTTCCACCGCCACCACCGTGCTGTCGAAGACAGTCACGGATTTTCCCCCGGACCATTTATAGCTGCCCTCGTGCAGCGGCAGGTCCACCTGATATACGCGAATCTGTCGGATCTTCATGGTTTGGTTTCTTTGACGCCCCACAACCGGATCAGGAGAACCTCCATCTCAGGATCCTGTTCCCGGAGTTCGGCGCGAGTGAAGGGATACCAGTCGTTGCGACCGAAAAAGGCCTCGGTGGCCTCGGCGAAGTATTCCTTGTCATTGGTCAGGGCGTAGGCGCGTTCCACCCGGCCATCGTGCCGGCGCACGGCATCGTAGCGGCCGCCTGCTTTCGCTTTCTGCCACGCCGCCAGAATCTCGGGCTGCTCGGCCGTCAGCACCTGGTCTTGATAGGCATGGGCCAGTTCATGCAGCGCGAGCATCGGCATCCGGACCGATTCTGCCTCAAAAATCCAGACGTTGGTGAACTCCACGCCGCGGGCCATGTCGGGATTGCGCTGATTGGCGCGGAGCCAGCCCGCATCGGGATGGTACTCCGCGGTCGGCTGGATTCCGGGATACTCCGGCGAGAACCAGAGCGTCACGGAACGGATGTGTTGGAGCGCCTTGGCCGGCACAAGCCGGATGATTTCCGTCAATTGGCCCCTCAGGAGTTCCAATGCGCGTTCGGTTCCCTTCGTGTCGTCAGCCAGCAACCGCTCCTCCACCCGGACGGTCCAGCCTTCGATCCGGCGGGTCTGGTAACGCCGCGCCGGTGTCTCGTTCCCCATGGCAAGAACGGCGCTCGCGACGACGGCGAAAGCCATCTGCAGGAATCGGGATCGAGCGTTCATCCGTCGGGACGCTGCCTGCGCCGTGACGGACTTTGCAATGCTTGGTTCGTGCCGTCTTGCCCCGCCTCGCCAGAATGGACTTCCCGTTGCATGCTCTGCCCATGACGGATCTGCAGATCGTCCTCCGGCAGCTTCAACAAGAGATTCTGGCCGCGCTGACGGAATCGTCGCCAACCCCTGCCGGCGTGCGCCTGGAAGCAGAGTCCGCCCGCCTGACCCTTCAACTGGAAACCGAACCGCAATCCAATCCGGCCGAGCCAGACCCGCCACGTTTGCGTCTCGCCCGGGCGGACCGCTCCCCGTCGGGTGGCGGCCACTCCATCACCGTGGAGTTCCGCATCCGGGGGCCGGAGAGAGTCGGTTCCTTGGAGCCGGGAAAACCCGCGGCGCTGCCGGTGCCCGCAAACGGAACACCGGTGCTGTCGGATGACGACATCGCCGCAACGTGCGAGCGGATCTTCGGCACACCTGGTTTCGACAATTCGGCGCGTGCCGAAGTGTTCAGTGAATGGGCCTCGGGACTGGAAGACGGGGTCCTAATGCACCTGGCGGACAGTCTGGCCCGCGGGGAAAAGCCAACACCTCAAACCCCCGAGGCGGCCCGATTGACGCGCCTGCGCCGGCTGCTGGAGTTTGCTCCCGGGGGTCCCGTCGCTGCGGCCCAGGTCCTGGGGGATTTGGTCCGGACTCTCACTCCGGACCGGGTTCTTCGCGTCTTGGCGGAGCGCTGGCACTTTGGCACCCATTGGGTGCTGCCGGATCAGGACAGCGGCCGGTAGTCGGTTCCTTGTGTTGCGCCGAGTCTACCGTTTTGCCTCCAGGTTCTCCGCGTACTCGATCTCCACCCAGGACGGGGCCTTCCAGACCTGGACACCATTGCGGTGCAATGCCACCAGGGAATCACCCGTGGGTAGGAAGCGGACCTTTGCGGCGTACGGACCCGCGGCCTTGAGGAGCAAAAGAAGGTGCGGGCCCGCGGGATCATAGATTCGGATAATCCCTTCGCCGGCGCCTGTAACCACCCGTCGGGAATCTTTTGTGGCAGTCGTGGACCAGAAGGCATTCAGGGCCCGCCCCAACTCCACCGACTTCAGTTGGTCCAAATCCCAAAGCTTCAACCGCGCATCCATTCCGGCACTGACCATCGATCGGCCGTCTGGAAGGAAGTCCACTGCTCCAATGATACCCCGGTGCGCGCGAAGATTCAGCGACGGACGCGATCCTTCCGGGGTGATCACTTCGATTCGGCCGTCATCGTAACGCACACCGAGTTGCCGGGCATCCGGCGAGATGTCGATGCCGCTCCATTGACCGTGGACGGCGGAGGACAAGGGCACGCTCTGCCGGATAGTCTGGCTCCGGGTGTCCCACAACTGAACCCCTGCTCCATCGCAGACGGCGAGTGTGGAACCATCCTCGCTGAAACGAAGACTGTGCCGGAATCCCTGCTGCGACCGGAAGCGGGCCAGTTCGAGTCCGGTTTGCAGGTCCACGACGAAGGCATTCCCGTCGAGGGTGCTGTACGCCAGCATCCGGCCCTCCGGTCCCAGTTCCAACCGCAACACATTGGTCCCGGGTTCGCGAAACGTCTGCCGGCTCCGTTCCACAAACGACGGGATTTCCACGATCCTGAGGGTCCCTGTGGGATCCAGTTCGGCCACCGACTGGGCGTCGGGAGCAAGCGATGCTCGTCTGTCGGCCCACTCAAACTGCTGCCCGGACGTCGCAGGCGTGCCCGGGA
>JBGAPN010000265.1:0-7296 GCA_044221235.1 Limisphaerales bacterium | reverse complement strand
TTCCCGAACGCCACCTCTCCCCCGATCCGTTCCCCCCAGGCGCCAAAAAGGTGCAAGAGCAACTCGGACCTGCCAGCCCCCATCAGTCCTCCGATTCCCAACACCTCGCCGGCAGGGACCTCGCCCGAAAGGGTCTGCAGGCGTGCCGGCTGGGACCGGCCCGGCGCCACGCTCACGTTGCGGATGGACAGGAGCGTTTCCCCTGGAGGCTGGTTCCGGTCGCGGGGAAACAAATCCCGGATCTCCCGGCCCACCATGTGACGGATGATTTCGGGTATTTCCGCGGCCGCGGTGTCCAGAGTGGTGATGCTGGTTCCGTCCCGCAGCACGGTGATTCGATCCGAGATGGACTTCACCTCGCCGAGCTTGTGGGAAATGTAAATGCAGGCGACGCCCGAGACGCGGAGATCCCGGAGAATACGAAGCAAGGTTTCCACCTCGGCATCGGCCAGAGCCGCGGTGGGTTCATCCAGGATCAGGATCCGGGACTTTTTACCCAGTGCCTTCACGATTTCCACCAACTGCTTTTGCCCGACCCCAAGCTCGCGAACGGGACAATCCGGTTCAATGGCGATCCGGAATTCAGCCAGCAACCGCGCGGCACCGGCATAGGCCGCATCCCAATCCACCCACGGCCCACGCCGCGGCTCGTTTCCCAGGAAAATGTTCTCCGCGACGGTCATTTCCTCCACAAGCGCCAGTTCCTGGTAAATCACGGCAATGCCGGCCGCCTCGGCATCACGAAGGGACCGGAACTCGGCAGGTCTCCCATCCACGAGGATCTCCCCTTCATAGGTTCCGACAGGATGGATGCCGGACAGGGTCTTGATGAGAGTGGACTTGCCAGCGCCGTTTTCGCCGCAGAGGGCATGAATCTCACCGGCGCGCAGGTCGAACGACACGCCGTCCAGTGCGACCACTCCAGAAAATCGCTTGGTCAGGCGCCGGGCCTCCAGGAGCGGGGTTGAACGGTCAGTCTGGGACATTCTTGAGCAGGGCAGTCGGCAACGAATCTGGAAACAGGGTGACTTCGGGCTTGAGGATGAGAATTTGCGGGGTGGATTCAAGATTCTGAATCGACGGACCGAATTCCACGTCGAGGGACCCCAACGTCACCCGTCGCATTCCGAACAGCGCGCGAATGGGTCCAAGACTACAGAAGCGCAAGAGTCGACCATGAAATGCGTGAACCCGGCGCCGGGTCGTGAGAGGCTTTCCAGCATGATTCCCGTTCAAACCACATCACCGGCTTCCCTTGCGGAAACCATCGGGCGCCGTTGCCGCACCCGGTGGGCTTGGAGGCTGCTGTGGTTACTCGTCCTGTCCCCATTCGTTCGTCCGTTGGCTGACCCGGCCACACTGCAGAAACAATTCCAGGGCGAGATTCAGCCGATCCTTCAACAGTACTGCCTCGACTGCCACAACGCCGAGAAACACAAAGGGGACCTGGATCTGTCCCGTTTCAAGACGCTGGACGCCATTTTCGCCGAACCGGAGATTTGGGAAGGAGTCATCGAGCAAATCCACCTCGGGGAAATGCCACCAAAGGACAAGCCCCAGCCGAAACCGGACGACCGGACGCGCCTGGTGCTTTGGGTCACCGGAGCGCTGACCGAGGCGGCAAAAGCCGTGGCCGGCGACCCCGGCCCCGTGGTGCTCCGCCGGCTCAACAACGCCGAGTATACCTACACCCTCCGGGACCTGACGGGAGTCGCCAGCCTGGATCCAGCCCGGGAGTTTCCCGCCGACAGTGCCGCCGGAGAAGGGTTCATGAATACCGGCAACACGCTGGTGATGTCCCCTTCCCTCCTGACGAAATACCTCGACGCCGCCAAGGAGGTCGCCAGTCACGCAGTCCTGCTGCCCGATGGCGTTCGGTTTTCAGAGCATCAAACGGAACGGGACTGGACCGACGAGGCAATTACCCGAATCCGCGATTTCTACCGTCCATTCGTCGCCTCCGACGGGGATTCCGGAGTCATTCCGGTCGCCACCTACCTGACGGCGACCCTGGAGGAACGATCTGCCCTGGAAGCAGGGCGGAAGTCGGTGGAATCGGTCGCCAAGGAACGCGGTTTGAACGCCCGTTACCTCCAGACGCTCTGGGCGGCGCTTCATGCGAGTAACGCAAACGGCAGTGTGCTCCTGGCCGGGCTTCGCGACCGCTGGTCCCGGGCCACACCGGCCGACGCCCCGGCCCTCGCCGCTGACATCAACCGGTGGCAGAAAGCGCTGTGGAAGTTCAATTCCATCGGTCATCTCCGGCGACACCTCGGCGGTAACGATGGTCCCCCGTCATGGATGGAAGCCGCCAACCCGGTGGCATCCAAACTGGAGGTCCGCCTGAAGTTGAATCCGCCTGGCGGGCAGACCGATGTCGTGGTTTACCTGGCCGCGGGAGATGCCGGAGACGGCCCCGCAAACGATTGGGTGGTCTGGGATGAGCCACGCCTGGTCATCCCCGGTCGCCCGGACTTGCTCCTGCGGGATGTCCGTGAGTTTGTCGAAGCGATGGACCGTCGGAGGTCTGAGGTGGTGTCCTCCACAGCCCGCTGCCTGGCCGCCGCCGCCCAGGCATCCGCGGAAACGCCGTCGCCCGGTGTGGAAGAGCTTGCCCGACAGCACCAGGTAGCCCCCGACATTCTGTCGGCTTGGCTGGACTATCTGGGCCTGGGGACCGGAGCCCCCATGTCCCTCGACCTCATGACCCAACGGATGGACAAGCCGTCCACCTACGATTTCGTCCAGGGCTGGGGATCGCCGGAAACCCCCTTGATTGTGGCGAATGCTTCCACTGAGGCCGTGAGAATTCCTGGCAACCTGAAAGGCCATGGCGTCGCGGTTCATCCGTCTCCCACGCTCAATGCCTGCGTCGGCTGGAAGAGTCCCATCCGATCCACCGTACGCATTGAGAGCACGGTGACTCACGCGCATCCCGAATGTGGAAACGGGGTGACCTGGGCCCTGGAACTGCGCCGGGGTTCATTGCGGCAGCGTTTGGCAGCCGGTGTTGCCCAGGGAGGAACTCCAGTTCACCTGCCTCCGGTGGAAGCCTTGCCCATCCTCCCGGGCGACCTGATTTCGCTAATCATCGGGCCCCGGGACGGCAATCATTCGTGCGACCTGACTGACGTCGAATTGGTGGTCAAGTCGGACCAGGAATGGCGGCTGACGGCCGATGTTTCGCCCGATCTGCTCGCGGGCAATCCACACGCCGACCGTCTCGGGAATTCGGGCGTCTGGAGCTTCTACACGGAACCGGCCACGGGGTCTGCGGGTCCTGTGATTCCGGCAGGCTCACTCCTCGCCTCATGGCAGTCCGCACCGTCGATGGAGGAGCGCCGTCGCATTGCCCAGGACGTGGAACTTCTGATGCTGAAGGGACCGACCCACACCAACTCGCCAGACGCCCTCCTTCACCGGCAACTCACCTCGCTGGGAGGACCGCTCTTTGCCGGGGTACGGAATCCCGATTCGGCACGTCGCTCTGGAACATCGCCCACTTCCCCGTCCGCCACTCCATCGAATTGGGGTCTGGACCCGGGCCTGTTTGGACGGCATCCCCAGGGAGCGCCGCTGGCAGCGGGAAGCCTCTGCGTCCAAGCGCCACGACTCCTGGAAATCCGGCTCCCCGCGGACTTGGTTGCCGGTTGTGAGTTGGTCACCACCGGGCACCTCGACCCCGCCGTCGGAAACGCAGGGAGCGTTCAATTGCAGGTCCAGACCCAGCGCCCGGAGGACTCTGGCATCCAGCCGGGGATTCCCGTGGTGGTCATGGACGACGGCCCAGCCCGGCGCCGGGTGGAAGCCTCCTTTGACGACTTCCGGCAGCTATTCCCCGGAGCCCTCTGCTACTACCGGATTGTTCCCGTGGATGAGGCGGTCACATTAACACTGTACCACCGCGAAGATGAGCCTCTGCAACGGCTGTTTCTGGACGACACTCAGAGGCAACACCTGAACCGGCTTTGGGACGAGTTGTTCTACATCAGCCGGGAGCCCGTCCTTCTCCTCTCCGCCTTTGAGCAAATCTACGAGTATGCCACTCAGGACCGGCCCGACATGGTGAAGTCCTTCGGCCCGATGCGGGCCCCGATTCAGCAGCGTGCGGCCGCCTTCAAGCAGCGTGAGGTGGACTCGGAGCCCACTCAATTGGATGCCGTGATTGCCTTCGCGGGTCGAGCCTACCGACGAAACCTGCGGGCCGATGATGCGGAGGAATTGCGTCAGTTTTACCGCGGATTGCGCCAAAAGGAGATCCCGCATGACGAAGCGCTCCGCCTGACCCTGGCCCGGGTTCTCGTCGCCCCGGCGTTCCTCTACCGGATGGAACAACCGGGACCGGGACGCGTGCCCGGCCCGGTCGAAGACTGGGAATTGGCAACGCGGTTGAGTTATTTTCTGTGGTCCTCCGGACCGGACGACGCCCTTCGCGCTGCGGCGGCCTCCGGTTCCCTGCGGAACCCGGACGTTCTAGCCGCACAAGCGCGGCGGATGGTGCGCGATCCCCGAATCCGTCGTCTGGCGGAAGAGTTCGGTTGTGCCTGGCTGCATATCCACGGTTTCAACAGCCTCGATGAAAAGAGCGAGCGCCACTTTCCCTCCTTCGCGGGCCTTCGGGAGTCCATGTATGAGGAAACCATCCGAACCTTCACCGACTTTTTCGAAAACAACCGCCCGGTGCTGGACCTTCTGGACGCCGACGATGCCATTCTCAATGGCCCGATGGCGGAGTTTTACGGAATTCCGGGTGTCGAAGGGAAAGACTGGAGACGTGTAAAACATGTGAAGCCGTTCGGACGGGGCGGACTGCTGGGACACGCGACGATCCTCGCGAAGCAGTCAGGAGCCTCGCGGACCAGTCCCATCCTGCGTGGCAACTGGCTGTGCGAAGCCTTGCTCGGCGACAAACTGCCCCGTCCGCCCAAGGGAGTGCCTGTCCTGCCGGAGGAACCGCCGGCTGGACTGACCGAGCGCCAGCTGACCGAGCAACACAGCCGAGATCCAAAGTGTGCTGCCTGCCATGTTCGAATCGATCCCTACGGCTACAGTCTGGAGGCCTACGATGCCATCGGCCGCCGGCGGACCCAGGACGCCGCAGGGCTTCCGATCAACACCCAGGTTTCCCTCGCCGACGGCACCGCGTTTGACGGTCTCGACGGGCTCAGGAATTACCTGATCACCCAACGTCGCCAGGATTTCATCCACCAGTTTTGCCGCAAACTCCTGGGTTACGCCCTGGGCCGCGCCGTGCAACTGTCCGACAAACCCCTGCTACAGGAAATGGAGACCGCCCGATCCAAACCGGGCCGTGGGGCGGCCGACGCCGTGGAAATGATAGTTCGCAGCAAACAGTTTCGCGAGATCCGTGGACGTGATTACCTTTCAAAAAACTGATTCCATGAAGGCACACCAATTCCCCCGTCGCACCTTCCTCCGTGGTTTGGGCGTGACCATGGCGCTCCCCTGGATGGAGTCATTCACAGTCTGGGGCGACGAGCCCCCTTCCGGCGTGCGCCCGGCCAGTGAGGCACCCGTCCGTCTGGCCGTGCTCTTCTCCGGCAATGGCTTTCACTCGAAGGAGTGGTGGGCCCGCGGCGAGGGAAAGGACATGGAATTGGGACGAGTCTTGTCGCCACTCACAGATGTCCGGGAGAAAATGCTCTTCATGCGCGGCCTCTACAATGTCGAGGCCACCAAGGGAAACATCCACAGCTCCCAAACCGGCAACCTGCTTTCCGGCGCCCCGCTCGCCTCGGGCGGAGAAATCCGCTCGGGGACCAGCATCGACCAGTTGCTGGCGCAGCGTCATGGGCGTTCCACCAAGGTCCCCAGCCTGGTGCTCGGCTGCGAGAAATCGAATCCGTCGGTCCACAAGAACTATTCAATGCTCTACAGCTCCCACATCTCGTGGAGCTCACCCACCACGCCGACGCCGCTCGAACTGTATCCCGCGCTCGCCTTTGATCGCCTGTTCAAGGACGACGTCGGACGGGGGGATCGCAGTGTTCTCGACGCGGTGCTCGATGACGCCAAGGACTTCCGGCGCCAGATCAGCGCCAACGACCAGCGCAAGCTGGATGAGTACCTTGACTCCGTCCGCGAGGTGGAAGTCCGATTGGAACAGGCCGGGAAGAAGGGGGAATTGCAGGGATGGCGTCCGACGCTTTCGGCTCCAAACATTCCGCGACCACCCAACGGTATCCCCCAGAATATCGCCGAGCACATGCGCCTGATGTGCGACATCCTGGTGCTCGCGTTCCAGACCGACACAACCCGGATCTGCACGCTCAAGCTGAACAACGACCACAGCTCGTTGCGATTCCCGAACCTGGGTGTGGACTACATGATCCACCACCTGCTCTCGCACTCCGACACCGATGACTGGCTCAAGGTGAACCAGTTTTTCCTCGAGCAGGTGGGGTACATCGCCCGGAAAATGGATTCGATTCAGGAAGGAAACCGGACCCTGCTGGACAATTCGATGATCCTGTATTGTTCCAGCATGATGACCGGCAACCACAACAACGACCAACTGCCGGTGATCCTGCTCGGAGGGGGCGGGGGCAAGATCAAGGGTGGACGGATCCTGGACTACAAGGACAAGCCGAACCGCCAGATGTGCAATCTCTACCTCTCCATGATGGACAAATGCGATGTCCATCTGGACGCCTTTGGCGATTCCACCGGTCGGCTGGACGAAGTCTGATCAAGGTTCCTGCACAGGAACGGGCCAGCCGAGATTACGGGTCCCCCTCACCTTTCCGACTCCGGGACGCGGGGAGAGGCTCGGGGTGAGGGCTGATTCCTCACTACCGGGCGCTCACGACAGCAACCGAATTGTCAGCGGATACCGGTAGAATTGGCCATCGCTGGCTTGGATGGCCGCGTAGACGGGCAAGGCGAGCTGGAAGAGAAACAGCATCAGCCCAAGAAGTGCATACAGAGGGAAGAGCAGGATTGCCCCCAAACCCAAGGTTAGGATGGCAATGGCACCCACCACGGTTCCGATGGCGATGTAATACAGGAGGATTGAGATTTGGAAATTCAGCGCCTCCTTCCCATGAGCATTCACCCCCGGCAGCTCGGATTTTTTCAACAGCCAGACCGCCAATGGGCCGGCGATCCAGCCGACTCCTCCCGTGAACCAACCCGACAATGCCGCCAGATGACAAGCCACTTCCCAGCTTCGGCTGCTAGGCGCCGCCGTTGCCACGGTTTGATACCCGCTGGCAATCGGAGGATTCGAAACCGGATTGACCGGAGGCGTGGAACCAGCGTCCTGCGAGATCGGGG
>JBGAPN010000264.1:0-7271 GCA_044221235.1 Limisphaerales bacterium | reverse complement strand
AGCCAGCGGTTGAATTTGAATCCCACCTGGCGGAAATGTCCCACCGCCTCGAATCCGAACCGGAGATGCAGCCGGAGGCTCGCATCATTCTCGGAATCGATGACCGCGATGATGGCGTGGAGCCCGCGCGCCGCGGCAGCCTCTAGGAGGGGCGCCAGCAACCGGGCTCCGAGATTCCTTCCGCGGTAGTCCGCGGCCACATACACGGAGTTCTCCGCGGTGAACCGGTATCCCATCCGGTCGTGAAAGGGATTCAGTGCGCTCCAGCCGAGGATTCGCCGGGTTTCCGGATCTTCGGCGACGAACACCGGATACCCCCCGCGCTGCCGGGCGGCGAACCATTCCATGCGGTGTTCCAGCGTGCGGGGTTCATAGTCATAGCTCGCCGTCGTGTTGAGCACCGCCTCGTTGTAGATCTCCAGGATCCCGGGGCAGTCCGCCGCCACGGCAGGTCGAATGACCGGTTGGAAGTTCACGGTTGGGGAAGGTGGGGGCTCGGGAGTCAAACGGCCACGGGCGCCTTGATGGCGGGATGCGGGTCGTAGCCGACCAGTTCGAAATCCTCGAAGACAAACTCGGACAGTTCGCGCCGGATCGGATTGATCTTCATCTGGGGCAGGACGCGAGGTTCCCGGGCGAGCTGCGCTTTGACCTGATCGAGGTGGTTGGAATAGATGTGAAGGTCGCCGAAGGTGTGAACGAAGTCCCCGGGGGCCAGACCGGTGACCTGGGCCACCATCAGAGTGAGCAGGGCGTAGCTGGCGATGTTGAACGGCACACCGAGAAACAGGTCCGCGCTGCGCTGGTAGAGCTGGCAGCTGAGCCGTCCGTCTGCGACGTAGAACTGGAACAGCGTGTGGCAGGGCGGAAGCGCCATCAGGTGCAGTTCACCGGGATTCCAGGCCGACACGATCAGGCGACGTGAATCCGGATTCCTCCGGATCTGCGACACCACATCGTGGATCTGGTTGATGGAACGCCCGTCGAAGGATCTCCAATCCGTCCACTGCGCACCATACACGCGGCCGAGGTCGCCGGTTTCGGGATGGGCCCATTCATTCCAGATGGTCACCCCGCGGTCCTGGAGCCACCGGACGTTCGTGTCCCCGCGCAGGAACCACAGGAGCTCGTAGATGATGCTCTTGAGGTGAACCTTTTTGGTGGTCACCAGGGGGAAGCCGTCAGCCAGCCGGTAGCGGGTCTGTGCGCCGAACACGCTCCAGGTGCCTGTGCCGGTCCGGTCGGCCTTGAACGTACCGTGGGCTAGTACGTACTGAAGGAGGTCGAGGTATTGGCGCATTGGGTGGTCGACGGTGCTCCGGGATTCCTGAAATCGCAACCCGGATGGGAACGGGGTGGATGCCGAAGGGGGATCAGATTTCCACCGAGGCGGCGAGCACCTCCCGCGGATCGGTGAAGGGAAGTCCGTGGGCCTCGGCGACGGGGCGGCTGGCGAGCTTTCCGGACATGACGTTGATGCCGCCCAACAATCCTGGCTGGCGCCGGCAGGCCTCCGTCAATCCGTGGTCCGCCAGCGTCTCTATGTAGCGGAAGGTGGCGTTGGTCAGGGCCTGGGTAGCGGTACGGGCGTAGGCTCCCGGCATGTTGGTGACGCAGTAGTGGACCACCCCTTCTTCGACGAACACCGGGTCGTGGTGGGTGGTGGGCCGGGACGTCTCGGCGCAGCCTCCCTGGTCGATGGCGATATCCACCAGCACCGAGCCCGGCCGCATCTTCCGCAGCATGGACCGCGAAATCAGCTTGGGCGCCCGGGCCCCGGGGACGAGGACCGCCCCGATCAGGAGGTCGACGCCGGGAAGAAGGTCCAGCAGGTGGGCTTCATTGGAATACAGCGTGTGCGCCGTGTGCAGCGTAATGTCGAGGAACCGCATCCGCTCGATGTCCACTTCCAGAATGGTCACATCGGCGCCGAGTCCGGTGGCCATGCGGGCGGCGTTAACGCCGGAGACGCCGCCCCCCAGCACGACGACTTTGCCGGGGAGTACGCCAGGCACGCCGCCCAGTAGAACGCCGGATCCGCCCTGATGTTTGGCGAGGAAGTATCCTCCCACCAAAACGCTCATCCGGCCGGCAATCTCGCTCATGGGCTCGAGGAGGGGCAGGCGGCGATTGACCTCCACCGTTTCGTAGGCGAGGCAGGTGGCGCCCGACTGCATGAGTGCCTCGGTCAGCGTCCGGTTGGCGGCCAGGTGGAGATAGGTGAACAGGATCTGTCCGGGCCGGAGCAGCGGGTATTCGGACGGCAGGGGTTCCTTGACCTTGACCACCAGGCTGGCGCGCTGAAACACCTCGGCATGGGTGTCCACCAATGTGGCCCCGGCGTCGGCATAATCGGCGTCGGGGTATCCCGCTCCTGATCCTGCCCCGCGTTCCACGACGACGGAATGGCCGTGCTTGAGCAGTTGGTAGGCGGCGGACGGCAGCAGGGCGACACGGTTTTCCTGGTCCTTGATTTCCCGGGGAACGCCAACGATGGCCATGGGAGGAGAGTTGTCGGGAGAAGGCGGAGGTCCAAGCCCAAAGGGACGGGAGAGCGGGCGCCCCGTCCGCTGGGCGGGTCAATATGGTTGGACCCGTCCTCCACTCTTCATCGTGGTCACGCGTCGACAGCCTCGGCATGCTCATGGCTGTCCACCATGAGACCGTTTTTGTTTTTCCTGCTCTGGATCGGCTGTATCGCGACGTTCCTGGGTCGCCTGGCGGCGGCGGAAGACCTCCGGGTGGGTGCGGCGGCGGTCAACCTGGCGGCCGATGACTCCATGGTCATTGCCGGTGGCATCACCGCGGGCAAAGCGGCCGGACAGGAAGGTCAGCTTCGCTGCGTTGCGGTGGTCCTGGAACGGGGAGATTCCCGGCTGGCCATTGCGGCCTGCGATGTCCTGATGCTGACCCGGCAGTCGCTGGATCCGGTGGTGGCGCGGATCTCCCAGGAGACCGGCATTTCCCCCGAACGTATCCTGATCAACTGCACCCACACGCATCACGCCCCGAGCACCATGCGGGTCCATGACTACGGTCCGGACGACGTGTTCACGAAACGGGTCCAGGAGGCCCTGGTGCAGGCCGTGACAGAGGCCAATTCGAAACGGGCTCCGAGCCGGTTCTGGTTTGGGCTGGGGGAGGAGAAAGGGGTGGGGCAGAACAGCCGGATGCTGCTGGGCGATGGCCAGATCTATTGGATTGGTCCGCGCACCAACGTGGTCCGGGCCACCGGACCATTCGACCCGGAATTGCCCGTCCTGGCGTTCCGGGGCGAAGAGGACCGGCTGCAGGCGCTGCTCTTCAACCACAGCACCCACACCATTGGGGCCCGGACCCCGGGGCGACGGTCCGCCAGCATTTACGGCATGGCGGCACAGGAACTGGAGCAGCAGTTGGGCGGCACGGCGTTGTTCCTGGAGGGCGCCAGCGGATCCACCCACAACCTGGACCTCTCCGGCGACGAATGCATTCGACGGTTGAAAACCTCGGTCTTCGACACCCTGCAGCGGGCCCAGCCCCGGGAGGTGACGCGGCTCGACGCCCGAAAACGCGCGTTGAGTTTCCGGGTTCGGCAGTTTGACGAGGCGGCCGAGGAGGCTGCGGTCCGCCGTTACGTGAGCCGTTACGTGGGGCCGCCCCACGATGAGATTATCCGAAAGGTCTTCGAGAACATGCGCCGGGAGCTCGCAGCGCAGCAGGGCCAATCCCATGAAACCTGGGTCCAGGCGATGCGGATTGGGGACGTGGCCCTGGTCGGGGTGCCGGCCGAGTACTTCACGCAACTGGGGCTCGACATCAAGAACCGGTCGCCCTTCCGGTTCACCTACGTCGCCGAACTGGCGAATGATTGGATCGGATATCTGCCCAACCGCGAGGGCCACAAGCTGGGAGGCTACCAGGTTTGGACCGGGTTCCACAGCTACGCGGAACCGGGAACCGGCGAGAGAATTGCGGATACGGCCGTGGAACTCCTCAATGAACTCGCGGCAGCGCCGTGAGGAGAGGCCCTCGTAGCCGTGGACGGGAGGACACGCCATCTGGCTTCCCTGGGTGTGATATTTGGGTTGGGGGTGCGGGGTTTGCTGGGGAGAGGTCGGCGTCTCGTTCCCTCGTCGTCGACGTCCCGACAACTGCCGGTTGAGAACCGGTTCACCCCGGGGATTGCTTCTGCCCTGAGGTTCGGAACACCATGCGGAAGGGATATGGCCATGGATGCGGGACTATACGAGAACCTCAAATCGATCCGCTTCGCCGGGGAACTTCTGCCCAAGTGGGCTCAACTCCTCGACCTGGCCGCCCGCCTGTGCCGGCTTCCCACCGAAGCCTGCCAGTGGTTTTCCGGAGTGACCTTTCGCGCCGGAATGGAGGATTCCAAAACGGTGCTTGAGCATTGTGGCAACCTGAAGCGCCGGCTTTTGGAGCAGCGGGAATCCGTCCTCCGAGAACTGCGGGACACGGATGATGATTCGCAGGCCCAGCTGATCGTCAGCGCCTGGACTTATGCCCTCGATACCATGATCCAGCAGGCGGGGGCGGCCAAGACCTGTGCCTGGACGGTCGATGGGGCGGATGAAGGGCTCCCCGACGACTCCAGCGGTGGCGATGTAACCCTTCGGCGGGTTTGAGAGCGTGGCGGGGGAACCTCAGGACCCCTTTGAGTTTCAGGACAGTCGCCAAGGGTTACGGGACGGGGCGAATCAACGGGGCTGAGCCAGAATCCAATCGGCCGCCTGGGCGAGATGGTCCACCACCACGGCGTTGCCGAGCCGGTGCGCCTCCTTGCGCTCAGTTTCCGCCCCGTAGCCGGTCCGCACCAGCAGGCTGGCAGCGCAGCCGGCATTCCAACCAGTTTCCACGTCGATCCACTTGTCGCCCACCATGTAGCTGCGGGAAAGGTCCACACCCAGTTCATCCCGGGCGTCGAACAGAAACGCCGGCGACGGTTTCCGTCCCCGGCTGGGCTGCTCGGGCGATTCCGGTGAGAAGTACAGCCGGGTGATACGGACGCCGGCAGGATCCAGCAGTTCATGCATCCGGTCGTTCACCGCATGCATATCCTCCTCGGTGTAATATCCCCGGCCGATGCCGGATTGATTGGTTACCACGATCAGGAGGAATCCTGCATCCTGGAGCCGCCGGAGTGCCGCCTCCGTGCCCGGAATCAGTTCGAAGTCCGCCGCCTTGGAAAGGTAGTGTCGGTCAACATTGATGGTGCCGTCCCGGTCAAGAAACACGGCGCGCACAGGGGATCCGGAAGGCATCGGTGGCATCAGGAATTCTTGGCGAAACTGGACAGAAGTTCCTCGGGTGTGACGGTGGCGGTACCGATCTTACCCACGACCACTCCGGCCGCGTGGTTCGAGAAAATCGCAGCCTCCATGGGCGATGCGCCGGCCGCAATGGCCAGGGTGAAGCTTGCGATCACGGTGTCCCCGGCTCCGGACACGTCGAACACTTCCTTGGCCACCGTGGGCACGTGGAAGGGTTCGTGACCGCGCCGGCACAGCATCATTCCCAACTCGCCCAGCGTGACGAGCAGGAGCGCGGGCTGCAGTTCGGACAACAGCTTCGAAACCACCTGGAGCAGGGGGGCGTCCTCAAGGGGATTGGGGTGTCGCACCGAATCGGTGAGGCCGGCGAGTTCGAAGGCTTCCTTGCGATTGGGGGTGAGCAGGGAAAGTCCGCGGAGGTCCAGGGTGTGCCCCGGCTTGGGGTCCAGGCTGAGCCAGCATCCGCGGGCCCGGCAGGTGTCTCGCAACGTGTCGACCAGTGACTGGGTCACGACCCCCTTGGCGTAATCCCCGATAATCACGGCGTCGGCCGTGTCGAGGGACTCCTCCAGCGTCCGCGTCAGCTTGGCGGTGGTCGCCGGAGGGATGTCGCCGCGGGTCTCGCGGTCGAGCCGGGTGACCTGCTGTTTCTGAGCCACGATGCGGGTCTTGGTGGAGGTCAGGTATCCGGAAACGGGCATCAGGCCGTCGCATTCCACACCCTGGGCGCCGAGCAACTGGCGCAATTGGGCGGCACTGGAGTCGCGTCCCACAGCGCCGAAAATGCCTGCCTTGGACCCCAGTGCGGTCAGGTTTCGCGCCACATTCGCGGCACCGCCCGGCATGAAGCTTTCGCGTTCGAATTCCACGACCGGAACCGGGGCTTCCGGAGAAATGCGGGTGACCCGGCCCCAGATGAATTGGTCCAACATCACGTCGCCCACCACCAGGACGCGGGTTCGGGGAATTTGTTGGATCAGTTTTCGGACACGGGGGAGCGTGAGCTGGTTCATTTGGGCGCCGAAGTCTCAGCGCGGGGAGCCTGACAAGGCGCCGGACCGATGACAAGGAACGCGATGGGGGGCGGCGGACGCGGGGACTCCGGAGGGGAACCACGAACGACACCAAACACACGAAAATCGGCTGTTGAAGGCGCGTCGTGCCCTCCTCGGGAACGGGTAGACGACGAGGGAACAAGACGCTGACTTCTTCCCAGTGGACCTCATCAGCCCGGTGCGCGGGTGGGACGAGGGGAGCTCGGTTGGCGTGTCCTTCCGTCCACGACTACGGATGGACGACGACCGGATCCTCTGGTTCTTCATTCCGAACCCAGGCAGGATCTTCGTCACCCAAATGAACTGGAGAAATCGTTTCCAGTGGCCGGATGGCCGGAGAACCCGTCCATGACCGTCGATCTTCCTATCATCTGGCTGGCGCGCCATGGCGAGACCGCCTGGAGCCTGTCTGGTCAGCACACCGGCAAGACGGACCTCCCCCTGACCGAGCGCGGAGAACAGAACGCACGCCGATTGGGGGAACGGCTGAAAGGGCTCCAACCGAAGCCGGATCGGGTCCTGACCAGTCCCCTGCGTCGCGCCCGGCGGACCTGTGAACTTGCCGGAAAGGGAGACGGTGCGCTGGTGGATCCGGACTTGATGGAGTGGGATTACGGGCTCTACGAAGGCCGGACGAGTGCGGAAATCGCCAAGGACCGGCCGGGGTGGGACCTGTTTCGGGAGGGCTGTCCTGGAGGCGAGTCGCCCGGCCAGGTTTCAGACCGTGCCGACCGGGTTGTCCAACGGCTGCGATCGATGTCTGGAAACGTGCTGGTGTTCTCCAGCGGCCACTTCATCCGGGTGCTGGCGTCCCGATGGGTCGGACTGCCCGTTGATGTGCTGCCGCGGCACCTGCTGCTGGACACGGCGAGTCTCAGTTCTCTGGGGTATGACCGCCATGTTTCCCGGCCGGTTCTGCGGTTTTGGAATGACATCGGCCATG
>JBGAPN010000263.1:0-8087 GCA_044221235.1 Limisphaerales bacterium | reverse complement strand
ACCACGTCCTTCTCGCGTGCGATGTCCGCCGCGTAGACCACCGGTTGGACGGCGTCGGTGGTCGCCGCGAGCAGGGCGCAGCCGTGGAGGGTCCACGACAGGAGCGCCAGGATGAGGGGGCCGCGAATGGAGATATTCATTGGGTAAGGGCGGGCTTCACGTATGCCGTACACAGAACGTTCAGGACCACCCGGTTCACCCCGTCGATTTTGCCGAGGTTCTGCCAGGCCGGGTCGTAGAGCTGAAACTGGGTTCCTTCGGCCCGGCGCCCACTCAATGCTTCAAGCCCGAACTGGAGCAATTGCTCCCAGGGCTGGTTCAAACCGCCGTTGCGGTTCCGTTCGACGTTCTCCTCGATCACTACCGGGATGTAGACGAGGTGGGCGGCGACGCCGTCTCGGGCAAGGGCCGGAATCCCGAAGCTGGCAATCTGCCACACAATCATCACCACCCCGGCCGTTTTCAGGGCCGCCTCCCGGCCGGGTGTGCGGTCATAGGCACCGTCGTCGAGCAGCACCGGAACCCCGGCGAGCGACGGGTGGCTCTCCAACGCGGTCTTCACCGCCGCTTGGATCGACCAAAGGTTCATCGCTTGAGGCCAGACGTTCGAGCCGCCGAGTTCGCGGCCTTCTCGATCGAGGTCAAAATCTCCTTCCTTCGGGCGCCCAGGGCTCCGGACAGGACCCGGTCGACATTCGCATCCCCGGCCCATTCGCTGCGGTTCTTCATCTTCACGGACGGGTTCAAGGAATCGGTCCTGTCCTCGACTGACCCAGTCACCGCGTGACGGAGGAGCCACTCCGGTACGCTCCCCCCAAGACGGGTCACCGTGGGAACCCAGCCACCCTTGGCGCGACCGACCCGTGCCTGCACTTCGCGGATGTACCCTCGGACCTGGGCGGCATCCGGCGTGGCCACTTTTGCTGAACGGGTCACCCGCCCCCGAGCATCCCGTCGGGACCGGTGCAGTTCGGGCGAAAACGGGAGGACCTGGAACCCAGCGAATCCGCCTTTGGGAAGACGTGAGAACACCACTTCCAGGGCGGCGTAGTCCCGCTTGCGGATCAGTTTTCGAATCGCCGGACTGGCAAAATCTCCGGGCCGAATGGGCGTCACGGCCCGTTGGATGTCGCGGGCGACTGCCTTCCGGCCCTGCGCCCGGGTGTTCGGAGGAGTGAACTGAACCAACTTCTTTCCCAAAAGCATCGACTGTTGCCGGACCGCTCCGCGGGCATCCTTGCCGAGGGTCAGGACGTAGCGGGTGACGGCGTCATTGAAGGCCCGGGCATTGACCGTCAGGTCAAGCACCGCTGGCCTCCACACTCAGGCGGACCAGCAGGTTGTTGGGCGAATCTTCGACTGCGACGACCCGGAAGGTGCCAGTGTCACCGGCCACTTCGTCTCCGACTGCGATCCGCGCCTCGTCCAGCTCCGAGCGAAGAATGTGAAGATTGTCCTGGGACCGTTCCTCCGGTCCGAAGGAATACTCGCCCTCCGCTGCTGGGCGGGCTTTGAACCCGGGCTGGTGCTCCGCCAAGGCACGGAAGGTGTGCCCGGTCCGGACATGGGTCATGATTCGGCCTCGAACAGCCAGTTGAGCCTGGATGCCCGCCAGCCTCGATTGCTCGACCACCGTCACGGGGCGTCTGGTGCTTTTGGCTTCTTGGTCTTTGCTGGCGTCAACCGTTGGTACTCGGCGAGCAGCCAAGCGACATCCCGGTTGCGTCGGGCGAGGCGCTGGAGGCGGGCGTCACGCCCCTTCTCCACCTGCACGCGTTGGACGCGCCGGATGTCGAGCGCCGACAGGGAAACCGGCTCAGGATAGGGATCAACTTTGGGCATGGGGAATCCTATCCGTTGGTGCGGATGCACACGGCCCCGACGCGGTTGGGCGTGGCCAGCACGAGGTTCCAATTGGCGATGGTACCAAGCTCGGCGTTGGTCGGGCTTTCGGCAGCCGGCGTCCCGACCCACTTCAGCCCGTTGAGGTGCATCACGAACCGGGTCCGGTCGTAGAGGATCTCGTTGTTGACCCCGAATTTCCGCTCCATCTGGAGCGCGGCCACATCCACCACGTCGGTCTTCTGGGGCTTCTCGCCGCGGGCGATAATCCCCTGGGCGAGCAGGTAAGTGTCATAAACAAACCCGTTGGTCGTGCCCGGGCGCACCAGAGCTTCCGAAGTGTAGATCGGAATGCCGCGGTAGGTGCGGACGGTCCACGGCCCCTGCGAGGCTTTGCTGAAACTCGTCTCGTCGGCGAGTTCGAGCGCCGCGACGATGGTCGGGTGCATCCACAGGGCGCCATTCATCAGGTCGTCGGCCAACTCTCCCATAAGGCTCTTGGCCTGGATGAAGAGTTCGATACCCATGAGTTGGTTCGCCGTCGCGCCATCACCGGACTCGTCGAACGCATCGACCCGTACGGGCTTCAGGGGAGCCGCCACGCCGTTAGCCCCGGCGGAACCAAATGCGCCACGCACCATCGCCAGCAAGGTCTTCTGCCGCTGCTTGAGCCGGCGCTGGACCATCTGGGCAACGATCTCGCCCACGGGATCCTCGCCAGACAGTTGCGCCGAGAAGGCCGTGGCAGAGCTCTTGCAAACCCGGTTGCAGGCGACCGCCTTCATTTGGCCGGAGGTGATCTTGTTGTCGACCGCCGGCTCGGCGTTCTCGACCTGGATCTCGTCATCCTGGTCGGTGATGTCCTTGAAGAAGGGGATCATGGCGACCTCGCCCGGGCCGGAGGCGAGTTCGGCAGCCTTGGGGTTGTCGACCACAACGCCCGAGTTCAGGAGGCTCGGGAAGGTGGCCTGCTTTTCCCGCATGGTCTGGAGCCAGATGTCGGGAATCCACAGATCGCTGATGGTGGTAGGCATGGAAGAATTGGAGGCTGGAAAATGGTGTTGGGGATCAGGCGGTGCGCTTGGGTGAAAGTTCGGTGAGGGACCCAACGCCCTTGGCGGCGAGGACCCGCTGGGTCGGAGTCAGGTCGGCGTCGGCCGGTGCTTCCTTGTGCTCGGCAGCCTTCGGACGCAGCCCCAGCTTCTGGACCTCGGCAGCGACCGACTTGTTGAAGTCAGCCATCTTCGCCGCGAGGGCCACGTTTTCGGCCTTGGAACGTTCGAGGTCACCCGTCAGCGCAGTGACCTTGCTCGTCAGGTCCACCACCTGGGCGGCCTCCGTTTGAGCGGTCGCAAGCTGGGTTCGGAGCGATTCCAACTGTTCGTTCGCGGTGGACAGCTCACCCGTGAGCCGAGTGTTCTCGGCGCTCAGTCGGGCATTGGCGGCCAGAACATCGTCCTGGTCGGGGAAGGGACTCGGGGGTGTCGGCATAAATGTCACCTCAGCGGGAACGTTCGGACTCGCGGGCCAGTTTGCGTGCAATCGCCTTCGCGTACCCGAGGTCTCCGAGGGCATCCACGAGTCCGCTGCGCTTGGCCTGGGCTCCGTCGAACACCTGGCCCTGCATGGCCTCTTCGGGAACGTTCGGGCGAGCGCGCAGGACATCGGCCCGGAACACATCGAAGGAACGCTGCGCAGTCCGGGTAAATTCCGCGGCGTGTTCGTCTGTGATCGACGAGCCGGGCATCCCGGCGGCTTTGAAAGTTCCCTCCTTATTGCGGAAGACGCGGACTTCGATGCCGGCGTTGGCCAGCATCCGGTGGTAATCGACCACGGACACGTAGGCCCCAATGCTGCCAACCATGGCGCTCCGAGTGGAGACAACGGCCTTGGACTGCGAGCCGATCCAGTAGGCGAGGCTGCACATCATGCCCCCCACCCAGGTGACCGTGGGCTTGGATGAGCTTCCGCACGGCATCGGCGATTTCGGCCCACACCTACCGAAAGCCGCCCAGGGAATTGACGTTCAAAACAATGGCCTGCGCTTCTGGGTCCGCTTCGAGTTTCTGAAAGGCTGCGAGAACCTCGGAACTGTCCTCGAAGCCGTCGTAGATCAACTCACCCAGGTCGGGCTTGTAGGCGAGGACGCCATTGACCTCCAGGACGCCAATTCCGCCGTCGACGGACGTTCGAGGAGCGAAGTTTTGGCGGACCTTCCGCCACGTGTCCGGCTCCGCCGCTGCCGGTTGGAGGAAACGCCCGAAGAGCGCCTGGGCCCTGGCTTCAAGCATCGGCACCTGTGCCGCCAGCATCATTCCGGTCGTCATCGCTACCGGAGTTCGGATCGTTCGAGGGCCTGTCGGCCCCCTCATCGGAAGAAGTCTTTGCTGATGCCAGGCCGAAGCTTGCCATCACGGATTCCACCGGGATGCCATGTTCCGCGGCCACGGCCTTGGCCCGGTCGAGGATGTAGTCGATTTCCTCGAACAGTTGATCGGTCTCCCGGCGCCAGGACCGCCCCCGGTTGCCGTAGTGGTCTCGCCGGGTCATCAGCCCTCGGGCTACGTCTTCACGCTCCTGGGCCATCTCCCGGCCGGCATCGATGGTGATCTTGGACGGGCCGATGAAGTCGCAGCGAGCCCAGCCGTCGATGGCCGGGAGGGCGCCAGACGCGATCCCGCTGGCGATGACTCGTTGCCAGGCCGAGCGACCCAGTCGGGCCGCCACCTGCTTGCGGCGGTCGAACTTTCGCTGCGCCTTGCCGTTCACCGCCCGCTGGTTTGGCCCAGTCAGCTTCTCATCGAGAAAGAAGGCTGGCGGCAATCCCATCCCGGCCACGAAGCACCCAGCCAGGTAGCTGATGACGTCGATGTTGTTGGCCGGGGCGCTGGGTGTATTGACCTGCTTCAACTCGTGCCCTTCCGGGACGGTTGGAATATCGCCAGCGATAAGATCGGCTACCGTGAAGCTACGCTGCTTGGCGTTGTCGGTGGGCGAAGTCTCCTCTTCGGCCGGTGCCTCACCGGCCGGCTCAGGTGGATTACCCCACGGGTTTTCCTCGAGGGGTGCTCCCTGGATGGCGAGTGTCAGGACGGTCGACAGCTTCGACAGGACCTTTTGGAACCCCTTGATGTCGTTACCATCCCGCATGTCATTCGCGCCTCGGCGGATCGGGCTGATCCCGCGATATTGGGTGTACCGCTCCAGGTCAAAGAGATGAACGAGTGCGTTGACGTCCACCAACGTCTTGCCGTCGAGCCAATACCCGACCACCCGGCCCTGGGTATCGAGTTGGACGCCGTCCAAAATGCGGTCATCGGCCACGGTCGGCTTGTCGATTCGCCAGGACTCCAGAAGCTGGATTTGCGGGAAGCCCGCTTCGTCGGTCCACAGCGCGAACACTTCCCCGTCGGTGTCGAGGTAGAAGGAGCCCAGCCGTTGCAGGTCCCAAAAATCGAACCGGCCGGTGAAGTCGGCGCGGTCTGCCCATTCATCGAACAGAGTGTTGGCTGCCTCGTTCCATTTCCGGTCCAGCGTCGCCGCCCGCGGCACCATCGGCGTCGAGTAGTTGGCCACGAGGTCGGTGGCGTAGAACACGAGGCCGACGTTGTCCCAAAGGTAGCGGGCAACTGACGCCAGTTGCAGCCGGTTGTACTTCGAAAGCAGTCGGTGGACGTACAGCCCCGTGGCCGGGACTGGCGTCCGGTGGTCCACCGTGTTGAGGGCCTCGAAGTAGTGGCGAACCGGGGTCGCCGCCGGGGCGGCGTTGGCTGCGGACTGCGACGGCCGAACGTTCGAGGATCGCTTCGGCGTTCCGGGACTTGAGGGGAACAGGCGGCGAAGGATCGGAATCACAGGACGGCCTTGTGGAAGGTGGGGTGGATGCGGTTGTACCGGGCCACGTCCAGCGGCGGGTTCTCCGGATCAGCGAGGGTGTTGACCCATTCCAGGGCCTCCTCCGCCATCACGGCCAGTTCCGCAGGCGTGTAGGCCCGCTCGAACGTGAACGTGACCGAGCCGCCGGCTTCCGAGGTCGACAGGACGGTCTGGCCGTTGACCACGCTGGCGGCCCACTTCTGGGTCACCAAAGCGTTTAGGGCGCCGACGAGGGTGTCAGGGCCGGCCAATTGGAGTTTGAGCGCCCGGACCAGCATCCGGACTTCGAGACGGGGGCGTGCGGTCACCCCTAAGCCACGACGTTCGACCGTGACACTCGCCAAGCGTGCGTCGTGAGCGGGCACTCAACTTCGGATGACGCCCATTCTCTAGCTTCCCGGGCAAATTGACGCACCACAGTACCGCCGCATAAATTGCCATGACTCGATTGGGTGGCCGTGATCACCCGACCCTGAATAACTTTTATGGCAACTATTTGCGCATTTTGCCGGAAGCCCGGCGAACTTTCGAGAGAACATCTCTACCCGAAGTTTCTCTATAGGGAGAACGGCAAGCGATTCCTCGGGTTCAACGAGGCTGCCGGCAAGGTTACCGTCGGCGAGCGAGTGATCAACGACGTATGCAAGGACTGCAACAACGGCCCGCTGTCAGAACTCGATGATTACGGAGCGGAATACTACAAACTGAATCGGCTCGATCAGACCCACATCGAGTCGCGTGTGGTGACGGTTTCGTATGACTACGACCGACTGCTGCGTTGGGTTCTCAAGGTTTCCTACAATTCATTCAGAACCGTCCCCAGCATTGATGACCCGTTCGCGAGCCTTGCCCCCTATATTCTAACGGGCGTTCGTCCCCCGAAGCCAAGGTTTGTCAAGCTGTTCATTGAGATTATTCGTGACCACAAACTAAGCGGCGAAGAGTGCTCGGCGATGGAACCGAGCATCAGGGAGAGCGGATACCTTCCATGCCGAATACTGAGGTCCGGCCGGATTGAATTCCCGTTCCAAGAGGGCACAGCGCACTACAGGCATTTTCAGGTCAACTCCCATCTCTTTACGTTATTGATTCTGCCATACCGGACAAAGCCGGCCGAATCGAGTCGACGCGCACTTCTACTGTTGAAGAAATATCCGGACACTAAAGTGGTCGATCCAACAGTAGCCACGATCGAAGTTCCAGTTTCCCGGAGGGACAGCGTTAATATCAACACTGATGACATCCATCCGAAAGAAATGACGCGGGAGGCCGAGTACCTTCGAGATCGCGGAAGACATTGAGCTAGCACCCGCTTCGGTCATTGGCTGGACGGCGGAAGACGTGAACATGCGCAGAAATAATTGCAGCCGCGTCAATCATCAACTCGCAGTCGAGGTAGTGGTTGTCCCGTCGCTTCTGGACCCAAAGCACCTTGATCCGCCCGCGAGAGTCTTCCCGCTCCTCCCGTACCTCCGCCGTCATCTGCTCGACGTAGTCCCGGCCGGTGGTCCGCGGAATCGTCCACTGGCCAACGACACCGTGGGTGAACAATGCCAGGTGGTCCTTCAAGCTGGGGTTTGACCACTGGAAGAGCGGTAGATGGCGCCGGACCCTGGCCCGGCGGGAGTCGGCGGTAGATGGCGCCGGACCCTGGCCCGGCGGGAGTCGAGACTTGGATCGACGAGCACCCGACGCCAGACCCGGCGGACAGTCTTCCCGGTGCGCGGGTCCTGGCTCAGAAACCATTCGGCATCGTCGCCCTTCATCGCCTTCCAACCCGTGGCCAGGCAGAAGCGGTAAACCTCGGACGCCTTGAAGCCGGAATCGATCATTGCGTTGACCGCCGGGACGTTCAGTTGCCGGCGAATGTCTTCTAGTTCGGACGTGGAATTGCAACGCCCGTAGCCCAAAAGTCGGCTGGCTCCACCGGCACCGAACGCTCGGGCCACCCAGAAGTAATGCTCACCGCCCCGGGCTTGCCGATCGGCGGCAATGAACCTCGCCTTTTCCAAGGGCCACGGGTCGCCGAAGTCGTACTCACCCTTCCGCTGCTGGAGATAGTCGTCGCTGGTCACCAGCCACCGGTCGAGGTCCCATGGCTCGCCCAACGTCTCGGTCACGAAGGTGAACATGGGCTCGATGTCTCCCTCGATGCGCATGGCCTCCACCGCGGCCAGGAATTCCTCGACGATGGATCGCCACTCGATCCAGTGCGGCAAGAGCGCGTTCCAAGTGTAGCTGACCCGAGCCTTTGGCGCGTTGGGGTTCTGCGGCACGAACAGGCCATGATTCTCGATCCAGCGCCGGTCCACTGGCGTGTCCTTGATGGAGTGCCGGCAGGCGACGCACTCGAACCGGATCGTCTCCGC
>JBGAPN010000262.1:0-7769 GCA_044221235.1 Limisphaerales bacterium | reverse complement strand
GGTGGTGTCCCTCCGAGTGCTTCCGGACGATCGCATTTACATCGGGGGCGGATTCACCCAGGTGCAGGGGGTGTCGCGAATTGGTGTGGCCCGGCTCAATGCCAATGGCACACTGGACACCACCTTTGTCCCGCCGACCAACGGGTCCGTTTCGACCGGCACCGGTGGAACCATGCTCTTCTACTCGCTGGGTCCGGTGACTCCGGCACAGGGAGTCTACCTGTTCGGCACGTTCCTAACGGCTGCGGGACAGGCGCCGGATTCCGCCATCCGGCTGTTCCCCAATGGATCGGTGGATGCCTCCTTCCGGGTCACGACCGATTTCCAGATCAACTTCGGCGCGGTCCAGGCGGATGGTAAATTGATCGTGACTGGCCAGTTCACACGCCTCAACGGACTAAACCGGGCGGGGTTTGCGCGGTTGAATGTGGATGGCACCACCGATTCCGCCTTCACCCAGGGGGCTTCCTTCGGGGTGGGATCTCCGATGACCGTGCTCCCGGATGGCAAGCTTCTCGTGGGCGGCACGCGCTTCTTCACCGGCGAAGGTCCCGAGACGGCGGCGCCCCAGATCGAGTTCGACATCACCGAAGGCGCCCTCAGCCTGAGCTGGCCCGCCGGGTTCCAGCTTCAAAAGACCACCCAGCTTGTTCCTCCCGGCTGGCAACCCGTGGAGGCGACGTCGTCGTTCACGGTGCCCCTGGGCGGACCGGGTGAATTTTATCGATTGGTGCCTGCGCCGTGAGCGGGACTCCCTCCGGGGCATCCGGCATCCAATCCGGGTGCCCTGGGGGGCTTAGTTCAGTCGGAGCAGCGTGGGATCCAGCGGGGCGAACGGGAGTTGGTGAAACGGCCGCGGGGACGGGTCGGTGTCTCCGGCATTGGGGGGTCTCAGCAGGCAGAAGACGCCATATTGGGTCTGGGCCGGGATGGGATAGATGATTCCGATGGCGCGGAGGAAATCGATTCGCACCCAGGGATTGCGCAAGGGAAACAGATCATCCGGGTAGGCACGGGCGTCGGGTTCGGCATCGGACGGGAGCGGCTCCAGGTAGAACGCAAACGGCTCCGTGCTCGTCTGAAGGATTTCCGACAGGGCAGAGCACAGCGACTCCCGGTGGGGCGCCTCCGTCCCACTTCGAAAGTGCTGGACGGGGTGGCTGGTGCTGTAGAGGGAGAACGTCCATTCCGTCTGTTGGTGTTCCGACACCACCAAGGCAGGCTGGCCGGTGTGTTGGACCACGGCTTCCGCGAGGCGTTCGCCGAGGCTGGATCCGCCGGGCAGATGCAGACAGGACCACGCGGGACCTGCGGGAGCCCGGAAGGCGCAGGCGGTGATGGGGACGCCGCCGACGGTTCCCGAATGCAGATCCAGCGCCTGCGAGGGCAGGTCTCGAAGCGTCAAGCCGAGGGATTCGAGTATGTGACGCAGTGATTCGAGGGCGGGTGGCCCCCAGGGCTGGCGCCAGAAAACCTGTGTGACGCTATGTTCCATTTGGCATTGTGAGAGGCGAACTGCTGCTGGACGCCTGAAACTGGCGGTTGGGCCGATTCCTGCCAAGTACTCAGAGAAGGTGATACCCAGCTGGCGGATTTGTGTTGAAGAATGAGAGTCCGATTGGTGTCCGGCATCGACGGAACGCGTCCGATCCGTTTGAATTCGAAGAGTTCTCCCCATTGAGGCGTCTTCGCCTTGTCCGCCGACATGAAAGACCAGTCTTTGCCCCCGAGCCGTGTGCTCCCGCTGATCGTCGCCCTAAGTTTGTCCCTCCCGGCTGCCTGGGCCGCCGGAGGACCCCGCGTCCTCCCCGAGGGGCAGTTGCCTGACGATCAGCGACTGGCCCCGCCCAAGGATCTGGATGGCTATTTCCCGTTCACTCCGCCGTCGACACGTGAGGCCTGGGAGGCCAGGGCGCGCCAGGTGCGACAGCAGATCCTGGTGTCGCAGGGACTCTGGCCTGAGCCGACCCGGACCCCGCTCAACCCCGTCATCCACGGCCGGAGGGACATGGGGGAATACACGGTGGAGAAGGTTTATTTTGAAAGCATGCCCGGGTTCTTTGTGGCGGGGAACCTGTACCGGCCGAAGACGGTCTCCGGAAAGGTCCCGGCGGTGCTGTTTGCCCACGGGCATTGGACGGACGCACGCCTTTCGGAAGCCACACCCGCGGAGTTGCGGCAGGAACTGGCGACGGGAGCGGAGCGGTTCGAGACCGGGGGACGAAGCCGGTTCCAGTCCCTGTGCGTGCAGTTGGCCCGGATGGGATGCGTGGTCTGGCAATGGGACATGCTGGGGAATTCCGATTCACAGCAGATCTCGATGGAAACCGCCCACCGCTTTGCCAAGCAGCGCCCCGAAATGAACAGCGTCGAGAACTGGGGCCTGTTCAGCCCCCAGGCCGAGGCGCACCTGCAAAGTATCATGGGATTGCAGACCTGGAATTCGGTCCGGTCCCTGGATTTTGTGCTGGGACTCCCCGAAGTCGATCCGCAGCGGATTGCGATGACGGGCGCCAGCGGTGGCGGAACCCGGACCATGTTGCTGGCTGCGATCGATCCGCGAGTGGCTCTGTCGTTTCCCGCGGTGATGGTCAGCACCGCGATGCAAGGCGGCTGCACCTGCGAGAATGCCTGCCTTCTGCGGGTCGGTACCGGCAACGTGGAATTCGCGGCACTGTTCGCGCCCAAGCCCCAGGGAATGACCACGGCGAACGACTGGACCCGGGAGATGGCGACCAGGGATTCCCGGATCTCCAGAAACTGTATGGGCTCGTCGGGGCGGCGGATGGCGTGATGCTGCACCGGGGCGAGCATTTCCCGCACAACTACAATGCGGTGTCGCGGTCAGCGTTTTACACCTGGCTCAACCGCCATTTCAAACTGGGCCAGACCGAGCCGGTGGTGGAGAAGGATTATACATTCCTCCCGGGCACCGAGCTCACGGTCTGGGATTCCGCCCACCCGGCCCCCAAGCGGGACGACGCGGACCTGGAGCGTCGGTTGCTGCGGTGGTGGAATGACGACGCCCAAAAGACGCTGACGTCCCTGTCTCCCGACGAGGCACGGCGGGTCCAATTGGGGGCGCTCGAGACCATGATCGGACGCGGCCTGGCCCAGGTGGGCAACGTGGGCTGGAAACAGCGGGGCAAGTCGGACCGCGGTCCGTGGCTGGAAATCACCGGGACTTTGGAGAACGAAACCCACCACGAACAACTCCCGGTGGTGTTTTGTCACCCGAAGGAATGGAATGGGACGACGGTGGCCTGGCTGACCGGTGCGGGTAAGGCAGGATTGTTCAGGCCGGAGGGTGGTCTGATCCCAGCGGTCCAGTCGCTGGTGGACAGTGGGACGACGGTGATGGGTGTGGACCTGCTCTATCAGGGAGAGTTTCTCGTGGACGGCAAGCCGCTGTCTCAATCGCCTAAAGTGAAGGAAACGCGGGAGTCCGCCGCCTACACTTTCGGTTACAATTCAACGGTCTTCGCCCAGCGAGTCCAGGACATCCTTTCGGTCGTGCAGTTCGTCCGCCATCATGAGCGGCCCTCGAAACACCTGGTCCTCGTCGGTGTGGAAGGGGCCGGTCCCTGGGTGGCTGCGGCCCGGGCTCTGACGGGGAACCTGGTCAGCGCGGCCGTGGTCGATACCGGCGGGTTCCGTTTTGGGAAGCTGCTGGATTATCGGGATCCCAATTTCCTGCCTGGCGGAGCGAAATACGGCGATGTGCCGGGACTGTTGGCGTTGGGCGCCCCAGGACGAACTCTCGTCCTCGGAGAATCGGCGGCAACGCTCGCCCCGGCACAGGCTCGGTATGCGTCCTCGGGTGCCGCGTCGGCGCTGGAGTTGACGGCGGCGTGGGATCCGACCCTGGTATCGCGGTGGTTGTCCCGCTGATCAGCATTCGGTGGGCGGGTTGTGGCGCTTGATGCCTTTGCAAAGGCGCCGACGAACGGCATTGTTTCGCCCGTGGAACCCAACCGATTTCGAGACCATTCCATCTGGGTCTGGGTGGGCGGAGCGGTTCTGCTGGTCCTGCTGGTCGCCGGTGTCATTGGGGCCAGGCCTCTCTGGGAACGGAGCAAGCAATGGCGCGCGGAGAAATTCCTCCGCCAATATTACGAGGATGACGCTGCGGGTCGGGCTGAGTCAGCCGCAGGCGACCTCGCCGCCGCCTTCATGCTGGCACCGACCTACCGACCTGTCGTCCTGGAGGTCGCCCGTTTCTACTCCAAGGGCCAGTCTGCGGAAGCGCTGGGGCTTTGGCGGGATTTGGACGCGCGGTCGCCCCTGTCTCCCGAAGAGCGGCTGGTTTTTGCCCGAACCGCCCTGGAATTGGACCGGTTTGACATCGCATTGCCGCAGGCGACCCGGCTGATGAAGGAAGCCCCGGACCTCCCCGGCCTGTTGCCGCTGGCGGCCGATGTCTCCCAGCGCCGAGGCAACCTGGAGGAAGCGATCTCGTTTGCAGACCAGGCCCTGACGCGCGATCCAGCCAACGTCACAAACCAGCTTCGCCTCGCAAGCCTCGAACTGCTGCACTCCGATTCGGACATTGGAGAACGCGGCAAGCAGCGCCTATTGAGCATGTCCACCGGTGGCGGCCCGGGACGCACAGTGGCCCTCCAGCAGTTGCTGCTGACGCGCCGACTCGATCCCTCGGATGCCCGGCTACTTCTGCGTCTCAATGCTGCGGTGCCGGATTCCCCCGTGGAGCGTCTCATCCGCCTTCAATTGGAGAATCTCCGGGATCCGGAGCACCGGGAGGAGCGAGTGGTTGCCCTGGCCCGACCCCTTTGGAATCCCGCAGGCCGGCCGGAATTGACGTCGATTGTCTCCTGGCTCTCCCAAGTGGGGGCCTACGAGGACATCCTGCTGGCGGTGCCCTCGGCCGAGGCCACCGCGGACACCCGCCTTTTCCTGTTTCGGATCAGTGCACTCGCGGAATTGGACCGGTGGCCGGATGTGGAGGCGCTTCTCAACAATCCCTCGGCACCCGACGCGCCCCTCGTTCAGGCCATTCTGCGGGCCTCGGGTGCCCATTCGGCCGGGAAGACCAACGAAAGCATCGAATACTGGAAACAGGCGCTCAGCCTCTCGGGCAATGAGCGGATCCTGCTGCAGTCCATCGCCCGCCAGGCGGAACGGCGCGGTTATCTCGGCGTGGCCCTCGAGGCGTGGCGTGGCCTGCTGGGCGATCCCAAGCTCGCTCCCCGGGCGGCCAGCGAGATTCTTCGCATCTCCAGTTCCGAGCGGAATCTGGCGGTCCGACGCGAGGCATTGCGGCGACTGGATCAGTTGCGCATGCTGCCTCCGGCCCAACGGGTGGACCTGGCTCTTTACGAGGCCCTGCTGAATCCTGACATCACCCGGGCGCGGCAGATCCTGAAACGCGCGGGCCCCAAGTCGGGTGAAACAGAACTGTGTGCGGTGACCGCCGCACTGATCGCATTGAAGGAAAATGATCCGGAGAGCGCCTCCCATGAGTTGGATGCCCTGAACTTGGACTGGACCAAGGCCCCATTGCTCTGGCAGGTGGTCCGGATTGCCCAATTGGGCCGCACAGGACGAAGGACGGAGGTCCGGGCCTTCGTGGAACGCCTCCCGGTTTCCACCCTGTCCGCGCCGGAGCGAGAGTTGATCTCCGCGTGGCTCCCGGAGCGTTGAAGGGGCTGACCCTTGCCCCAACCCGCTCCCTTCCTTCCAGACGGGGAAGGGAGCGGGAGACTCGTCGTCGACGATTCATGGTCCCAACGCGCGTCCCACGTCGGAGGTTCCCGCGATCCGTCCCCCCTGTTTCAACTCCCCGCTCGTTTCTCCCCTGTTGAACACGATCATGCCATCGACACGGGGCTCGGGGGCGCTACGCTGGGCCCCTGTAATCGTCATTTGTGAAAGCACTCCTCGAGACAGCCGGAAAGAGGACAGAACGCGTGTTTCTGGTCGGCTTGGAATTGAAATCAGGTGAGGCCTTGGACGTCCGGGATTCCCTGGACGAACTCGCCGAACTCGCGTCCACCATCGGCGCCCTGGTTGTGGGCGACGGCACCCAGAAGCTGGACCGTCCGAATCCATCGACCTTTATCGGCGCAGGGAAGGCTGCCGAGTTTGCCGCCTTTTGCCGGGACAATGCGGTAGACACCGTCATTTTTGACGATGAGCTGACCGCCGCCCAGGCCCGCAACCTGGAGGAGATCTTTGGGACGAAGGTGATCGACCGGACTGGCCTGATCCTCGACATCTTCGCCGGACGCGCCCGCACCCGTGAAGGCAAGCTCCAGGTGGAATTGGCGCAGCTGGAGTACATCCTGCCCCGGCTCACCCGCTTCTGGACCCATCTTTCCCGCCAACGCGGCAGCACGGGGTCCATCGGCGGCGAGGGCGAATCCCAGCTGGAGTCCGACCGCCGGAAAACGCAGGAACGTATCGACAAGATTCGCACGGAACTCGACATCGTCCGTCGCCAGCGCACCACCCAGCGTTCGGGGCGACAGCGCCACCAATGGCCGCTCGCATCCATCGTGGGATACACGAACGCCGGGAAATCCACGCTCCTCAATGTCCTGACCGGAGCCGGGGTTTTGGCGGAGGACAAGTTGTTTGCGACGCTGGACCCCACCACCCGCCGGCTTCGGCTGCCGACCAACCAGAATGTCCTGCTGTCGGACACGGTGGGCTTCATCCGAAAGCTCCCGCATGGCCTGGTCGAATCCTTCAAGGCCACGCTGGAGGAGGTGGTGGAGGCGGACCTGCTGGTTCACGTCGTGGATGCCAGCCATCCCCAGGTCGAAGAGCACATCGAAGCCGTCAACTCGGTGCTGGACGAACTGGGAGCCGAGGGCAAGCCGACGTTGATGGTGTTCAACAAGATTGACCGCGAGGTCGGAGCTTCAACGGCCGCAAGGCTGGCACCGCTCTTTTCCAATGCGGTCTGTGTGTCGGCGCGAACCGGCACCGGACTGACGGAACTTCAGGCGGAGTTGGGGCTCATGCTCCGTCCTGTGCGGGCCCTGCTTCGGCTGGAGATTCCCCATTCCGAAGCCCAGAGGATTGCCCGGCTTCATGCGGTGGGACAGGTCCTGGAAAGTGATTACCGCGGCCGGAACGCACGATTTCTAGCCCAGATCCCGCCGCATCTGGCCCATGAATTTCAGGCCTACCTGATGCCGGAGCCGGAGGCGACCGGACCGGCATCCGCCCGTTCCCGTCCGCGGTCGACGTCGAAGCCGGCGAAGGAGAAGGTCGAAGGGTAGGGAACGGCCCTGCGTCACCGGGCAACCCGGAAACACGCGGCTTCACGATCATTGCGGACCAGCAGTCGATCGCCGCTCAGAGCGATCGGGTTCCATGTCTTCGAATCGAACACGGCCAGTCGCGCCAGTTCATTCGGACCTTCAGGCGTGGGACGCAACAGAACCAGCGTGCCGGATTCACTCATTAGCAGGTATTGGTCCGCCACCCAGACGCCCTGACCGTGGCCATAACGGCCCTCCTTCCATCGTTGGGAGCCGTCCCGGAGATCCAGGCACGACAACATTCCATCATCGAGCCCATACACGAATTCGCCCTGCCGGACGGGATTCGCGAACTTGGCCTTGAGCCTCTTGGAGGTCCACACCGATCGGGGCGGCGCGGTGGAGTTGGTGAATTCCAGTAATTCTGCGCCCACGTTGTAACCCGCGGTGATCAGGACCCGGTTGGTGGACACCAGGATCGGATTGGCGACCAGGGGCATGCCGACGCCGAAGGGATGCTCCCAAAGGACGGCGCCAGTC
>JBGAPN010000261.1:0-7299 GCA_044221235.1 Limisphaerales bacterium | reverse complement strand
GGACCGGAAACATACGAACTCATCGTTCCGCCGGAAACCGCGCCCGGCACACGTTTCAAGGTGGCCCGCGACGACGGCAGCAGCGTGATGGTGCGCGTCAAGGCGCGACCGGACGTTCGCTTCAAGCCGCGCGGCTCTGATCTGCGCTGCGATTTGAAGATCCGCTCACAGCGTGCCCGGGAAGGTGGTACCGAATCCCTGCGTGGCGTGACGGGAACTTTTCTGCGCGTTCACATCCCGGCGAAAGTTTCCCGCGGTGAAATCATTCGTCTGCCGGGCGAAGGCCTACCCAAACCGCGCGGCGGCCGCGGCGACCTGTTGGTGCGCGTCCTCTACACCCCTGACGTGCAGATCCGCCGTTGAAGAGTAAATGGACCGGTCATTGACATTCCCCCGCTTTCTCAGCGCCCAGGGGATGGAATGTCCCCGAAGTGGGGCCTTCACCCCTCGCTTGCGGCTCCCCATTCCCGAACGGTAGGGCCGGTGCGCTGAGCCGGCCCCGCCGCTCTGAGCGCAGCGACGGACGGCGGTAGGTTGGGGCGTGGCGTTGAGGAACCACAAACCCCGATGGCACCGAGGCGGGGGTCGGGGCGAAGCGACCTGAAGGTCGCGCTCCACAGGCCACCCTTCACCGCGCAGCGAGATGCGTTCGGGCCCGGAGACTGCAGTGGTCACCGAGGTGCCGAAATACGCCGGGCACTGATTGGGCGGTGCCGAGGCCGAGTTGAAGATACCTGCGCTGGGCGGCCGTTTCATCGCTGCACGGGAAAATGCGCGCGGCATCGTCAGCCCGTATCAGGGAAGGATTGAACGTGAAGTGTGCCGAGGTGGACAATGTCCAGTCACCGCAGGCCCGCCATTGGATCGGACGACCGGTGATCATGTGCCGGGAGAGAGTCCGCTCGGAGCGGCATCGCAGACGGACCTGTCCCAGCCACGGCTCGGAGTCGAGCAGCAGGGCGGCCTGGTCCAGCCAATCCGACGTGCCAGCGTCCGCCCCCCAGTCGTCCTCCAGATGCAGGACAAACCGGGTATCAGAGCGGGAAAGTGCTGCCCGGTGCAGGCGACTGGTGGCCGGGCCGATCGGCAGGATGGTTCCGCGGTGTTCCAGGCGTTCCCAATTCAGTTGAACCTCATCCAAGACCGAATGAGTGGACGGGTCCCCTCCGTTGACCAGTATGATCCCCGGCGATTGGTCCAGTCGGGTTCCCAAAACGTCCCGGAGTGAATTCAGCGTCCGTTTCAGAAGGTGCGGACGCTGCCCCGTCAACAAAGTGAAGGTGATTCCGGTTTGGCAAGTTGGCCGCTTCTGGTCGGTTGGCAGGACGGGGGCGGCCGGGATGGCGCGCAATTGCCAGACAGACCGGGGTCCGGCTGGAACGAGCTTCGCCATGCAGTTGAAATGGGACTGCCACAATCGCACACACTGCTGTTCATGTTCCCGTTCGCCGTCGTCCAGCCACAATTCCCACTCGGGGGCCAGGTGTCGTTGCAGCGCGAAGAGAGCCGCGGATCTCCCGACCTGGCCCGGCGGACCGTCGGCGAAGATGAAATCGAACGATCCGCTGAGTGGCGCGGAGTACCAGCGGGCGGAACGGTTGCCGGGAACGGGACTGGGTTTGAGCGGCGCCAGGATCAATTGGCAGGCGTTCTGAAGTCCGGCGTTCTGCAGGGCCGCTGCGGTCCTTTCCAGAAACCGCGGATCGTGCTCGAGCGTGACCAGTTCGAACCCGAGGTCGCGGGCGCAACGGGCCAGGACCAGGGTGGAGTTCCCGCTGCCGAGTTCGAGGATTCGACGCGGCGGATTTAAACGACACCGGGCCTCCAGGGCCTGGGCCAGTTCCGAAGTGATCGCCCAACCGGAGGACAACGCAGCCGGCACTCGACGGGGCAGAGTTGTGGCAATCGGGCGGGGCCCGGAGTCCCGGAGCGTGGGTGCCGGCAGTGCAGGGCGCCGAACGGACGGACGACGGGAGACATCGAGCAGACGCGCGAGGCGTTTCCGCTGACTCTCGAGTTCATCCTGTTCTGCCGGTGGAATCCCGCGGATGACCAGGGCCCGCAGGCGGTGTCGGAGCATGGCTGGGTCGAGGGCGTTTCCCAACAGCCGTTTGATCGCGTGGGCTTCGCCATGGATCCGGGCCATGGTCCGTGTCGCCGCCATTCGGCTTGGAGATTGCAGTCCGGTGGCCCGGTCGTGCACCAGGGAATCGGCACGCAGCAGGCGGTGGTAGAGCACCCGCTCTTCCCCGGCCACCCGGGAGCTGAGCAGCAAAAGATTCATCAGCAGCGTGTCGTAGCCCATCCGGAACCCGCCGTAATAGCCGCCCAACGAGCGTAGCGTGGACGTCCGAAACAACGCGTGATGCCACAGGCGATGGCGGAAACTGGAATCCATCGGACGGCCGAGGGCTTTGTGGACGGAGTCTACGCTGGCGGCTCTCCGTCCCCCGCCATTGGCCCGTTCATGGATGATGGAGGACACCGCGCAATCGGCCGAGGATTGCAGAGCGCACCGCAGGAGCCGTTCCAGCCGTTCCGGTTCGCTCCAGTCATCGGCGTCCTGTGTGGCGAACCACGCGTCCGGAGTGGCTGCAAGGACGACGGCATCGGCAAAGTACCGGCCCCGGTTCCGCGGCAGATCGAAGCGGATCAGGCGGGGATCGTCGATGTCAGCCAGTTCCGACCAAGGACCCATGGGATCGGCGTCATTGATCACCACCAGGCGTAACGCGGCATGAGTCTGGTTCAGGATGCTCTCCACCGCGCGCCGGATGTAGGGCCGGGCCCGGAAGTACGGGATGGAGACGGTGATGGACGGAGCTGCTGCATCCTCTCCCTTCCCCTCGCCCTCGCTGCGGGAAGGGAGAAGGTGCGGCGCTTCCGCGGTCATCGCGGCCTGCCGGGTCGACAAGTGCATGACCGCCTCCACCCGCGCCCTCGGGACCGGATGCCAGCAACTGCCGCGAGTTGCCTTTGGGCTGGTATTCCTGGGATGGATCCGTGCGACGTAGAAATCCGGGTTCTCCAGGATTTCGAAGCGCGCCTTGGGCATGGCCCAGACGAAGCGGGTGTCCTCCCCCTGCGCCACAGCGGGGAACGGGTTCCGCTCCCAAAAGCGGCGCCGGTACATGAGCGTGCCCCCGCAGAGCCAGGGTTTCTGGCCACGGGGGTACACGTACTGCCAGGCGCCGGCGCCTTCGGCCGCGAGATACCAGACCCGGTCCACGCCGCAGGCATCGGCGCCGGAACGTTCCAGGGCGGCCCATTGGTACGAGAGGCGCCAGGGGGCCATCCAGTCGTCGTCATCCCAGTGGACCAGGATGTCTCCGCGGGCTTCGCGCGCGGCGAGGTTTCGTTTCGCGCCGATGACCAGTTTCCGGTCGAGGCGCTGGTAGCGGATTCGCGGATCCGCTGGCACCAGGTCTTTGATCGGATCCTGTCCGTCGTCGAGGATCAGCAGTTCACGCTCCGGGTAATCCTGTTCCAGGAATTGCCGGATGGCATCCGGCACGTAGCTCCGCCGGTCGGCTGTCGGCATGAGACAGGAGATCAGGGGCATGGCAGCGGATGGAAACTGGGGCTGCTCTCACGGGCGTCACGCCGGTCGCCGGGCGGGTTCAAAGACCAGGTCTCCCGGTACGTGAGCCGGACCGGGGACGCCGGCGCTGGTTTCAGTGGTGCGGGCTGGCACGGGGAGCAGGCCGTCCATTCCGGTATCCCGGCGCATGGCGGCTACCCATGCCTGCAGCTGTTGTTCGACCTCCCGGGAGTCGGGTGCGGCGGCGGCGAGAGTTTCATTGAGGCGTTGGTATTCGCGGACCACGGCGGCGGTGCCCCGCACGAACAGTGCGGCTTCCAAGGGCGTGAGCTGGGTCTCCACGTCCTCCCCTTGGGTCCGACGGAGTGTGCACTCCAGCAGTTCCACGTACGTTTCGCTGCGGGCCTGCCGTGCACGGAATGCCGTGGCCTCCTGGGTGGTGGACCGGATGGCCGAGGAAACGAGCCAGGCACCGAACAGCGCCACCAACGTGGCGGTTCCGAGGATGATGGCCGTCTGTGGGTCCAGGGAGGCAGTCCACTGGCGGACCTTCTCCACCGTGAACTTCAGGCCGCCAGCCACGGCGACCAGACCCAGGGCCAGGAACAACAGGAACACCAGGGTCGAGAGGATGAGCAGGGATCGTTTCATGAGGATGGGGAAATCGGTTCAGCCAGCGAGGGAGTCGAGGTCCTGGTTCTCCATCTGGGCTTCGCCGGCGAGGAGGCGCCCGCTGACTTCGGTGATGAGGTCTTTCTTCTGGTCCTTTTTCAGTCCCAGCTTGTCCATGTCCGTCCAGAATCCGGAGGACGGTGCGGCGACGGACTTCATGCTCTTGACGTCGCGTTTCAGGTCGGCGCGGATCTCGCCGACCACAATACGGCGTTGATCCGCGGCCTTCTTGCCCTGGACCAGGGGTTTTACCCGATTGAGGAACGCCGTTTTGGTGGCTTTGCCTTTGGATCCATAGGTGGCGCCGGCCTTGTGGCGGATCACATGGAGATTGATGGCATAGCCGGCGTGGGCGCGTCCGGCCGCGCGTTTGACCAGCTCTCCGGTGTCGGAGAAGTAGTCGAACGTGGCGGCGGCCTCCAGGACCGCGGCCTGCGGCTGATGGTCCGCAGTCATGTCGTCACCGGTCGGTTTCGGAATGGACCCATAGGTCCCGGTCAGACCTTCCAGCAGATACTTCTCCTTTGCCTTCACGAAGGAGGCATCGCTGCCGATCAGCTGGCTCAGGGCGGAGGAGACCGCGACGTTTTTCTGCAGGAGCTGCTGCTGGAGGGGCGCCAGGGCTGCCTCGTCTTTCCCGGCCTTGATGGCAGCATCGATCTGGCTGATGACGCCGTCGGCGGCAGTGATGGCGGTCCGGACGGCGCTGATCTTGTCCTTGTTGTTTTTCTCGAAGTCCTTTCCGCGTTTGCCGAGGTAGAAGTCGAGGAAACGCTCCGCAGCCATGGGCTCGGTGGCGATGGTCAGTTTTGGCGCACCGGAACCGGCTTTGACGAACACCGTGTGGCCCTGGCCGTCGTCGTCAGAGAATCCGCTTTTGGCCGAGGCCCAGTTGAACAGGGCCTTGGCGGCCGATTTCACTTTTCCAACGAACGCCTTCGCCTTGCCGACGATCCACGCGATGGCCGCATCGATGGCCTTGTCCACCTTGGCCTGGATCTTTTTTACGATGCCCAGGACCTTGTCGGCGACCTTGCCGAGGCCCGCGAATCCGGCGAGGAAGGCGATCGCGAGTGACAGCAGGTTGGCGAGGATGCCCTCGACCCGGGCGGCAGCGGCACCAATGGCACCGGAGGCGATGGCGACGATCGAGTCGATGAATCCGCGCACCACTTGGATGATCTGGGAGATCTTCTGAACGAAGACCATGATCGTGTCGTAGATCGAGAGGATCGCGGAGATGAACCCGGCGCCCGGGATGAACATGGCGATCAGTTTCGGGATCGCCTTGGTGACCACCACCTCGACCACCATCGAAGTGATGCCGCTGACGATCGAATCCTTGAGGTCGTTGAGCTTCTCCTTGATGACTTCCCACGCGGCGGCGGGGCCTCCGGTGATCAAGGCTTTGACGATGTCGAACCCGGCCTCCAGCACCTTCATGATGGTCTCGCCACTGGGCCCGAGAGCTTTCACCAGCTTGGCGCGAATATTCGTCCACGAAATACCCAGGACGCTGAGTGCAAATTTTCCGAATTCGAGCAGCGTGAGCGCCTTGGGAATGTAAACGCCCGTCATTGCCTCGGTCAGCCAGTTGATGAGACCGTTCTTGAGGTGGGTGAGGAAACGACCCGCGAAGTTCTGGAAGCCGAGTTTCGCGGCCTTGACCAGGTTTCCGACGAAGGGCAGCGGATTCTGCAGGATGCTCTTTAGCGCGGCGCCCGTTTTCTTCACGTAGCCGAAGGCGCCGGGGCTGACGACGTCGAAGATGATCTCCAGCAGGTTGAAGATGGTGCTGCCGGCCCAGCTGAAGAACTGCCCGAGAAACCCGCCGAAGACCCCCGCCACCTTGGCGAAGGCACGCGGGATGAGCACAATGTCGATGAGTTCGAGCGACGTGAACGCGCTGACGAACAAGTCAGGGATCTGGCTGACGAAACTCATCAGCCCCGACAGGGCACCCTGGAACCAGGCGAAGGCACGCGGAATCGCGTTCGCCTTCTTCATGTTCTCCCAGATCTCGTCCTGCCCGATCAACTTCATGAACGGGCCGATCAGGTTTTCTGCAGTCCGCGGATAGGCGTCGCCGGTGATCGGATCGCGGCCCAGCACCGCCTTCAGGAGATTCCAGCCCTCGGTGCCCTCGGCGAGGTGCGCGATGGGCATCAGGATGGCGTCCTTGACCAGTTCGACGATGCCCGAGACGAGTCCGGTGGCGAAATCGATGATCCGCCGGATGGGCGTGGTGAAGATGCTCTTGGCCCGTTCCCAGACGCCGCCGAGATCGAAGATGTCGCTCCAACTCAGGGAATCCAGGAAGTCGGTGACCGCCTGCTTGATGGAGCTTCCCACCAGGCCCAGGGACGCAATCTGCTCCTCCACGAAGGCGCCGGCCTGGTCGAAGATGCCGGAGCTGTCGAGGGCCTGGGTGATCAGGCCTCCCATGGGCAACAGCTCAATCAAGGCCCGGAGAATGTTGGCCGCGCTCCGGGCCACCGAACTCATGTTGATCGGATTGACACCCAACACGATCGTGAACATGCGGAACCCAGGGATGACATTGGCCTTGTCGGCGAAATAATCGAGGGCGTCGCTGAGTCCGAGGCGCTGGATGTGAACCGGCGTCCTCTGGCTCACGGTGGGATCCTGGCTCCGCTGCACTACGGGCTTCCGCTGCTGCGGTGCGGCTCCCTGCTGGATGGTGTGAACGAGCTCGTGCGCGAGGAGTTCGCGTCCGGCAGGGCTTCCCGGATTGTATTGCCCGGGTGCGAAGAAGATGTGGTGGCCCGTGGTGAAGGCACGGGCGCGGACCTTTCGGCTGAGGGCGCCAGCCCTGGCGTCGGTGTGTATCCGTACGCCACTGAAGTCCGCCCGGAACCGCGGCTCCATGTCTTTCCGCACGGCGGCGCCGAGCGGCGCGCCTCCGGTCTGGCTGGACCGGAGCTCGGCCGCCAGTTGGGGCGTCATTGCCGGGGTGCCTCGTCCGATGCGCTGCAATGGCATCCGCGCCACGCTCCCGGACGGCCGACCACTTAACCCGACCGTGGGACCGGCCGAAGGCGGCATCTGGACCACGCGGCGGGCGA
>JBGAPN010000260.1:0-7348 GCA_044221235.1 Limisphaerales bacterium | reverse complement strand
AATCCCCTATTTTCTGGTCAACGCCCGGATCTCTGACCGCTCCTTCCGCGGTTATCGTCGGGCCTCGTTTCTGTTCCGTGACTTCTTCTCGGGCTTCAAGGGGGTCGGCGTCCAAAACGACGCGGATGCTCGTCGCCTGGAATTGCTCGGCGTACGGCCAGAGGCTCTCCGGGTGGTCGGCAGCCTGAAGTTTGAAGGCACGCCGGCTTCCAAGGTCCGGCTCGATGTTCCGGAACTGCTTGGTCAACTCGGGATCAGCCCCGAGGCCCTGGTCATCGTGGGAGGGAGCACCCATGCGGGGGAGGAGGCCATCCTCGCCAACGCCGCCGCCCGACTTCGGACCCGTTTCCCGAATGTGTTCCTGATTGTCGTGCCCCGGCACCACGAACGGGGCGGCGAGGCCGGGAGGGACCTCGAACGACTGGGAGTCAAGTTCGTCTATCGCAGCGAAGTCACGCCCAATACACGGCGGACTCCGGGATCGGTGGAGTGCCTCCTGGTCAATACGACCGGTGAACTTCGATTCTTCTACGAGCGGGCCGATGTCGTCTTCGTGGGCAAGTCACTCACGGCCGAAGGAGGGCAAAACCCCATCGAACCCGCCGCCTTGGGTAAGGCGGTCCTCTTCGGACCTCACATGGAGAACTTTCCCCAGGTCGTGCCCCTCTTCCTGGCTGGCGGCGGTGCCATCCAAGTCAACAATGCCGCGGAACTGGAACAGCGGCTGGGAGAATTGCTTGGTAATCCCGCCCAGCGCGAGCAACTCGGGCGGAAAGCCGCCGCCATCGTGGCGGAGAACCGTGGGGGACTCGACAAAACGGTCGACATGATCGTGGAGGCGGTGGAGTCGAGATCCTGAGGGGTGGATTCCACGGTTTTCTCCGGAAACCGGCCATCCCGTAAGGACTGCCTCCTCCCACGATGAGACACCGCCCGCGCCCGAAAGTCCGACCTGCTATTCGGCGGCCAGGTTCAGGTACCCAATCAACATTTCATCCGAGGTCTGCTCCCCGAAGGTAACGCTTTGCAGCGGATCCGGGTTCCAGGGATTCCAAACCGAATTATCAAAGCCGCCCACGACCCGGATCCGTGTCCCCGCAGGAAGGCGTTTGGGAGTCTGGAGCCGATACAGGGTCTGCCATTGGAACTCATAGCCTGGTACGTTGAGAAGGACTTCCTGGGTGCCGTCGGGATAGACCGCTTCGAACCGCATGCGTGATCCCCGGAAATGCATGTGGGGGCTCATCTCATACAAAACCGAAGCCCGGTCCAGCGTCGTCTCTGCCACCACCTCATGGTCGCGGGCCCCCGCCGGGATCGTGAAACCGGTGTCGTAGGCGGCCGTGGTCACCAGTTCCCCTGCGGGGGGCGCCGGAGCAAAGTAGAGCCCGATCTCTGTCTGGTCAGTGGTTGCCGACCCGTTGGGCGTGTAATGCATCTGAAACACCAGATAACTGCCCGCCTTCAACTGCTTTCCAGTCCCCGCGGGGAATTCAACCGGCTCTGCCCCGGGAACGTATCCCGCGAAAAATCCTCCGAGCCCGCCCTGCACCTGCAGAAAATCCGCCACCGTCTTCGCGGTGAAGACGAGACAATGATGGACCACTTCGCGGTTGCCGGGGCGAACGGCCGCCGCACGGAGCCATACGGTGGTCCGCAGCGGATTGTTGACGATCAGGTACCGGTAGGGGATTTCGCCGGTCGCAGGCAGGGATTGAGCCGGAATCGACAGCACCAGATCCGGGGTGCCCAACGGCCAGGATGCAACGGGCGCCGGCGGATGTGATTCCAGCGGGTCCTCGCCTTCCCCCCGAGGGGACCCTGCATCCAGCCAGGCAACCAGTCGTTGGATCTCGTCGGTGGTCAACGAGGAGTCGTTGGCAAACCGGGCATAGGCCGGATCGGCGTGCCAGGGAGGCATCTGACCGGTCAGCACCTGCCGCCGGATCGGCTCGGAGGAACGGGCAACCGATGCGTGGTTGGTCATCGGGAAACTTCCAATGTCGCCCGGACGATGACAGATGACGCACTTCGCCTGGAGAAGGGGTGCAATGTCCGTGGAATACCGGGGGACTTCGAGCGTGCGCAACGCCAGGGACGCACCCTGGGGCCGGGCCGACAAGATCGACACGGGCTGGCCATTCAGGAACCGGTTTAGCGCATCCTTGAGGTACGGCTGGACAACGGGCTCTCCCGGTGTGGCACACCGATCCTCAATGGCGCCGCGATAAATCGGGGTCAGGTCCAGCTGACTGATGGCGACCACTTCGCCCAACGACGTGGCGGAAAAAGCCCGCGCCACGATCTGGGCCCCGTCATGGAGCACCGGAATCGGGAGTCCCACCGTCGCCTGACGGATTTCCTCGCGCGAATTCCGGCTGTTCACGAACCAGAACCGGACCCCTTGGGCTTGAAACGCATCCTGGAGGGGCTGCACCGCGGATCGGGTGTCCCCGAGATGTTCGTTGTCCGTGAACACCAGCACAACGACCGACGCATCTCCCTCGCGGAACAGCTCCCGTCGGACTCCCCGTTGGTCCAACAGGGCAAAGTTAGGAGCCTGGGGTTCCGGAGAGAATTCCTCCCGTTCAAGCCGGTAGAACCGCCGACCTTGCGCCAGTGCGCTTGGGTCGGTCCATTGGTGGGAGCCGGTCCCCGGCGCCAGCCGCACCAGGCGTTCCCAGACCCCGGGGGAACCCAGGTCGTCGGAGGCCCGGATTTCGTAGACTTCTTCCGGCAGCAGTCCTTTCAGTTCAAGCCGTGGAGCGCCGCAGACCGGGTCCAGGGCGGGAGACATCGACTGCGCCAGGATGTCCACCGTGCCGGCCACGGCCGCCAACACTGGAATCGCGACGGCAAGCATTCGCCTGGAGGTACAGATCCATCTGATCATCTCCAGGGAAGCTACCCAAAACTCCGCGGCATTCCAATGCGGATCCCGGTGCGCGCAGCCAGCTCGATCGCAGAGTTTCACGGCAAACGTTCCTCCGTCGTGTCGCTGGAGGACGTCCAAATCCTCAAGCCCTGCCGAAGCGGCGGAACCCACCGTCACCTTCAGCTGAACAGGCCGAGAACCGGCTCAGCCTGGACCAATTCGCGCGGCTGGTTCAGGTGATTCATCACGATGGTATGGGGATTGATTCCCAACGCGTGGTAGATGGTGGCCACGATTTGGGTCGGATGAACGGGATTCTCCGCCGGGCTGCTGGCCGTGGCATCGGACTTCCCATACAGCGCGCCGCGACTGATACCAGCACCGGCAATAAACGCGGTATAGCAATACGGCCAGTGATCCCGTCCGTCGGGCGAATTGGTGTTGCCGCTGGTGCTCACCCCCAGGCGTGGGCTCCGTCCGAATTCTCCAAGCGCGACCACCAGCGTCTCGGAGAGCAATCCCCGCTGGTCCAGGTCCTGGATCAACGCGCTCAATCCGGAATCGAGTTTCGGACAATGCAGGTTCCGAAGGGGCCCGAAATTCGCGGCGTGGGTGTCCCACGCATCCACCGTCGGATCCCCGTTGGCCACCGCCGGCCAGTTCATTTGCACCACGCGTGTCCCTGCCTCGATCAGGCGACGCGCCAGAAGGCAGCCCTGTCCAAAAGTGTGGCGTCCGTACTGGTCTCTCAGCGAGTCAGGCTCCTTGGCCAGGTCGAAGGCGTCCCGGGCGCGGCCGCTGCTCACCAGGTCAAAGGCTTTCTGATAGTAGCGGTCCAACGCGTACTTCGCGACCGCCTTCTCCATGTCGGGCATCGCCTCGTTGACGTTCTTAAGCAGATTCTCCCGTCGCCCCAGGCGCTCCTTGCTCACTTCCTGCCGGAGAGTGAGGTCGGCCAGATTGATCTCCTTCGCGGGGTCCTGGTAAAAATAGTAGGGGTCAAACGCGGCACCCAGAAATCCGGCCGTTCCGCCCTTCCCAATGACGTTCGACTCCTGCAGCGGACGTGGCAGCATGACGAAGGGAAGCATCGGCACCTCCGGCGGACGCAGCCGTGCCACCTGGGAACCCAGGTGCGGAAAGTCATTGGGTGCCGGCGGCTCCAACTGGCCCGAAGGCGACACACGGTCCGGCGTATACCCGGTCATGATCTGGTAAATCGCAGCGGTGTGATTGAAGAGCCCCACCGGCGTGTAACTCATGGACCGGATGAGCGTCGCCTTGTCGACCTGCTGCGCCAGCTTGGGCATCACCTCGCTCAGGAAGGTCCCGGGCACCTTGGTGCGGATAGGCTTGAAGTCACCCCGGACATTGGACGGCGCATCCGGCTTGGGATCCCAGATGTCGATGTGGCTGGGCCCGCCCTGCAGGTAGAGAATGATGACTGACTTGGCCCGGCCCCACCCATTTTTGGGTTGGCCCACCGCCGGCCCTGCTGCGGCGGACTGTTCCGCCTGGAGCTTGAGAAGATCGGACAGGCTCAATCCCACCAGCCCCGCTCCGCCCAGGCGGAGGAACTCGCGTCGGCTGAATCCGTCACAGGTGGCGCCAAATTTTCCGGGAATGGAGATCATGGGGTCAACGGTTGAACAAAAAGGCGGGACTATTGAGCAGCGCCCAGGTCAGGTCCTGGGCAGATTCCAGGCGCTGGGCCCCCGTCCCCAGTCGAAGCGTCTCAAGTTCACGCGACGTCGGCGGACGGCTGAGGCAGCTCAAATAGATCTCTTCCACCACCTTCCGGTCATCGGTCTCGGACGCCACCAGGGCCGCCACGCGGTTGTCCGAACTGCTGACACATTCGCCAAGGGTGGGTCCGTTGATGAGGTTAAGAGCATGCGACAGCGTCACGTTGCTCGAGCGTTCGCATTCGCAGGCGCTTTGACGTTTCGGCCGCCCAAACAGGGTGAGGAAGTCGCTGCCTCCCACCATGCCATCGGGCAACTGAACGGCGCGCAGCCCGTTCGGAAGGTCCTTGAACCGGGGCCGGTGCCCGGTCGCCACCGCCACCGCATCCAGCAGTTGCTCCGCGCTGAGTCGACGCGGCACTGCATGCGAGAAGTTCACCGCGTCGTCTTCATTCCACCGGTTCGGCACAATGCTCAGCTGGTAGGCCCGGGACTGGCAGATCCGCCGGATCAATTTCTTCACGTCGAACCCGCTGGCCACGAATTCGGCGCGCAGGGATTCCAGGAGGGCCGGATTCGACGGGGGATTTCCCGCCCGGATGTCGTCCACCGGATCAATGATGCCCCGACCCAGGAAGTAGCTCCAAAACCGGTTGACCGCGGAGGTTGCGAAATAGGGGTTCCCGGGTGAGGTCAGCCATTCCGCAAAAACTTCCCGACGGTCGCGTCCCGAGGCCGGCTCCTTCGCCTCGCCATAGGGCACCCGCGGAGGAACCACCCGGCCGCTCTTCGGGTGTTTGGAGTCGCCCCCGTTGTAGTTCACATAGACGATTTCCTCCGAGACCTGTTCCGACGCGTAGGTCTCATTGCCCCGGATCAGCACGTCCCGGCCCAGCGTCCCACGCTTGAACGCCACCTGGGCGAAAAAGGCGCCGAACTCGTAGTACTGGTTCTGCGTCCACCGCTCAAACGGATGGTCGTGGCACTTGTTGCAGTTGAAGCGCACTCCCAGAAAAGTCTGGGAGACATCCTCCGTCATTTTGTCCGGATCCCGGAGCGCACGGAGGTAGTTTCCGGCCGGGTTTTCAAACGTGCTCCCTTTGGCCAGCAGCAGGTCGCGAACAAACTGGTCATAGGGACGGTTCCGGGCGAACTGCTGCTCGATCCAGCTCCTAAACACCCAGACGCCCTTTTTGCCCAGGTTCTCCGAATTGCATTGCAGCAGGTCGGCATATTTGTTGGCCCAAAATTGGGCGTACGCCGGGGAATCCATCAACTCCTCGATCAGACGATCCCGCTTCTCCCGGGTGGGCGTGGAGTCGGCCAAAAAGGCACGCACCGTGTCGGCCGACGGAGGCTGCCCCGTCAGGTCGAGCGAGACCCGCCGGATGAACTCCGCATCGGTGCAGAGTTCGCTCGGGTTGATCTTCATCCGCTCCAGCTTTGCATTCACAAACCGGTCGATGGTGTTGTTCTCCGGCATCGGACTGAACGCGAACCCCGAACGATCTCCCATCACCACCACTTCGCGGGCGGAATACAGGCCCTCGTACCGCACCAGTACGGACATTTCCCCCCGCCGGAGTGCCGTCAGTGTGCTGCCCTTGATCAGGGCAATTTCCTCGTTATTGCTGGAGAAGATCGCTTCCCGGGTGACATCCCGGGTGCTGCCGTCCGGATAGGTGGCCAGGGCGATGAACTGCTGGTGCCGGCCGGGCAGATCGATTTCCACCGCCTCTGGGATTACGGTCAGGCGGGTCGGCCGTGCCGGTCCGGGTTCCTCGTAACGGGCGCCCTCCGTGATCCATTGCCGGAGCAGCGCGTGGTAGCGGGACCCAGGTCGGATCGCCTGCCCTCCCTCATGGGGTACGTCGCCCAGCGGCTTCTGCAGCATCAGTGAGTCGTCGACGTCGACGCGGTTGAAGCGGCGTCCGCTCAGGTCATTCACCAGCGCCTGGTAATCATACTCCGGGTCGTATCCCCTCAGGGAGAGTTTGAAGCCATTCTTGCCCTTGGCGGAACCGTGACAGGTTCCCTGGTTGCACCCAGCCCGGGACATCATGGGTTCGAGGTCGCGCACGAAACCCACCGGCCGGTTCGCAGTTCCCTTCACGGCCACCGGCAACTCGGCTGCCTGCCCTCCCGCAGAAATCCTCACCCGGGAATCGCCCACTTCCACTCCGGTGAGATACTGATCCTCCCCCACGGATACCTTGGAGTCCGCCGGCGTCATCACGGCCTCCTCCGTCAGGTCCATCCATCCTCCATCGGCGCGCTGCCCAAGCACCAACACCCGGCGGGCATCGCGGGAATCCCTTATCTCCAAGGCGGGCGGCTCCAGTCGGAGCGCCTGAATGGCCGGCAGCGGAGGCTTGGGGGGCACCGGCTTGTCGGCCGACGGCGAGGCGCCACGGACGACGAGGAGGCCCGCCGCCGCGAAGAGCCAAACAAGGGCCTGACCGGTCAAACGCATGGTACAATCGGGGAGATTCTTCCGGAGGCTAGGCATGCTGTCGGCGCGCCTCAAGGACCGATTCGAGTCCCGCTCACCCCAAACCGTTCTCCGTCGTGGGGCCCAAGGCAGGCGGGATTCTTAGCTTGGAAGGATGGAAGGACCGGAAGCGGGTCCGGGATAATGTACGCGAATCCCGGTTCGCTATTCCGACAAAACGGGCCGTTGCTTCAAAACAGACGCTTGACACATCAAAGGCCGGGGAGGACACACGAACCGTCCCCCTATGAACTCTCCCTGTCCCCGCCGTGGAGGAGTCACATCGCCGGTCTCTCG
>JBGAPN010000259.1:0-7366 GCA_044221235.1 Limisphaerales bacterium | reverse complement strand
AAGCAGAAATCCGGCGCCACCGCCTCCGCTGTGCCGGAGTTCCGAACCAACCGGGTGACGCGGGGAGACATCATCCAGAGCGTGACGGCCAACGGGGCCCTGAGCCCAGTCAAGATGGTGACCGTGGGCAGCCAGATTTCCGGAATTATCACCGAGATTGCCGTGGATTTTAACTCCCCTGTGAAGGAGGGGCAGCTCATGGCGAAGATCGATCCCGCCAGCTATGAGCGGAAACTGGCCCGGGCCCAGGCGGATCTGGCGAGTGCGCAGGCCTCCCTGGCCCTTGCCAAGTTCAACCAAACACAGGCCCATGAGCTGCTGGCCAATAAACTGATCTCCCAGACGGAATTCGAGCAGAACAATGTCGCCCTCCTTCGGGCGGATGCCGCGGTCAAGATGAGCGAGGCTTCCGTGGAGGAGGCCAAGTTGGACCTCGACCGAACCACCATCTATGCCCCCATTGACGGGGTGGTCATTTCGCGGAGGGTGGAGGCCGGTCAGACGGTCGCCGCCAGCTTCACCGCACCCGAGTTGTTCCAGATCGCCAACGACCTCACGCGGATGCAGATCGAGGCGGCGGTGTCCGAGGCGGATGTGGGCGGCGTCCAGGAGGGCCAGCGGGTCAGCTTCCTGGTCGATGCCTTTCCCAATCGTCAGTTCAACGGAAAGGTGCGCCAGGTCCGGTTCGCCCCCACCACCAATCAGAATGTGGTGAGTTACACGACCGTGGTGGACGTCAACAACGCCGACCGGAAGCTCCGGCCGGGCATGACGGCGAATGCCTCGATCATCACGGCCGAACGGACCAATGTGTTCAAGGTTCCCAACTCCGCGTTGAGGTTCCGTCCGCCGGAAGGAGTGAAAGTGTCGTCCACCAATGACGCCGTCGCCAAGGCGGCGGGCACCAATGCACCCTCCGGCAATCGTCCGTCGGGTGACCTGCCCATCCCGCCATGGGTGGCGGAGGGACGCCGGCCCACGGATGAGGAACGGAAGAAATTCGACGAATCCCTCACGCCGGAGCAGCGGACGCAGATGGCCCAGTTCCGGGAGCGAATGAGGGCGCAGATGGCCCAAGGTGGGGGAGGAGGCGGCGGTGGCGGGGGCGGGGGAATGGGTTCCTTCGGCGGGCGCAGTGGAGGTTCGGGGGCGGATTCCCCGGGCATCCGCACCGTGTATTTGATGGACGTGGCGGCGTCGGCGCCGGGAGAACCGGTTCTTCAGGCGGTCAGTGTCCGCACCGGCGCCAGTGACAGCACCAACACTGAAATCGTGGAAGGACTCAACGAAGGGGATGTGGTCATCACGGGAACGGTGGTGGCTGAGACGACCGCTGTGGCGCCCAGCTCGACACCGAGGCCGGGTGGTTCACCGCTGGGGGGCAGCCCGTTCGGCGGACCCCGCATCCGTTGACCCTCCCTCACCTCCAGAAATTGCGCGAACCCAGGGCATGACTCCCGTCATTCAGCTCATCGACTTCAAGAAAAGCTACACCACCGGCGAGGTGGAGGTTCATGCCGTCCGCGGTGTGAACCTCAGCGTTCTTCCAGGGGAATTTGTGGCCGTGATGGGGGCCAGCGGCTCGGGCAAGAGCACGCTGATGAACACGGTCGGCTGCCTGGACCGGCCCACCGGAGGCAAGTATCTGCTGGACGGTGTGGACGTGGGCACGCTCAACCGGGATGAGTTGGCAGATCTCCGGAACCTGAAAATCGGATTCGTTTTCCAGGGCTTCAATCTCCTGGCTCGAACCACGGCAATCGAGAATGTCGAACTGCCCATGCTGTACAGCCGTGGTGCCGGCCGGCGGGCCAACGTGCATGAGCGGGCTGCCCGTTCCCTCGAACGGGTGGGCCTCGGCCAGCGGTTGGATCACACGCCCAGCCAGTTGTCCGGCGGCCAACAGCAGCGCGTGGCCATTGCACGGGCGCTGGTCAACGAACCGAAGCTGCTGCTGGCCGACGAACCCACCGGCAACCTCGATTCAAAGACCAGTATCGAGATCATGGACATTTTTCAGACGCTCAACGCGGCCGGCATCACCATCGTCATGGTCACCCACGAACTTGATATCGCCAGCTATTCGACCCGGATGGTGGTCATGCGCGATGGCCGAGTGGTGACCGACCAGCCGGTGTTGAAACGTCTCAATGCGAAACAGGAACTGGCCCGTCTCCAGGAGGAACAGGCCGCCGTGAAACTGGACTGAGAGGGAATCCCCATGATCATCTTTGCCGCTCTCAAGATTGCCTTCACTGGCCTTCGCCGAAATCTCCTGCGGTCCCTCCTGACCATGCTCGGCATCATCTTCGGTGTCGCTGCCGTCATCGCCGTGGTGAGCCTCGGAAACGGGGCCAAAGCCCAGGTGGAAAAGCAGATTTCCACACTGGGACAAAATGTGGTCATGGTGATGTCGGGCGCCGCCAGCCGTGGCGGGTTCCGGATGGCCTTCGGCACGGCCGGGACTCTCACGCATGGTGACTTGGACTCCATCCGCAACGAGGTGGACGGGTTGGCCGGCATCAGCCCCGAGGTCCGCAGTTTCGCCCAGGTCGCCGTGGGCAACCAGAATGCCAATCCCCAGGTCATGGGCGTGGGTTCCGATTACGCCAATATCCGGACCTGGCGGTTCGCATCGGGGGACAACTTCACCGATGCCGACGTCCGCAGCGCCAACAAGGTGGCACTGATCGGCAAGACGACCGCCACGCAGCTGTTCGGCGGCGAGGACCCCGTGGGCCAGATCATCCGGATCAAGAACGCCCCCTTCCGCGTTGTCGGACTGCTCGCACCCAAGGGGGTGAACATGATGGGCAGCGACCAGGATGACGTCGTTCTGGTTCCCTACACGAGTGCCATGAAGCGCCTGACCGGCGACACCTCCTTCCGCTCATTGCTGGTTCAGGCCACCAAGCCCACGTTGCTGGTCTCCGTCCAGCAGCAGATCAGCGAGCTTCTGCGTCAACGGCACAAGATCCAACCGGGTCGCGACGACGACTTTCTGGTCCGGACCCAGCAGGAGATCAGCGAATTTGCCACGGAAACGTCCCGTGTACTGACCCTGCTCCTGGGCGGCGTGGCCGGAGTTTCCCTGGTCGTCGGGGGTATCGGGATCATGAACATCATGCTGGTGAGCGTGACGGAGCGGACCCGGGAAATCGGGCTGCGGCTCGCGGTCGGAGCCCGGGGAAGAGACATTCTCTTGCAGTTCCTGATCGAGGCGCTGGCCCTCTCGGTCATCGGCGGACTTCTGGGAATTGCCCTCGGCTGGGGGGCTTCCGACTGGTTGGCTGGACTGATGGAAAGTCCGACGCTGATTGCCTCCAATTCCGTGGCGTTGGCCTTCGGGTCGGCGGCGGCCATTGGGATTGTGTTCGGATTCTTCCCGGCGCTGAAGGCATCTCAACTCGATCCCATCGAGGCGCTTCGGTACGAGTAGGCTGCGGCCCTCTTGGCGGTGGCATCCGCATCCGCGGTCGGGTTAGGATGAATTTTGGGTCCTGACGCCGCTCCACTCCGGGCCATATGTCAGGGTTCGGGGTGCTGGATCGGGGAGGATTCTCTCGGGGCTTCCCGCGCCCGTGTAACCAAGGCACCGACGAATCGTCTTCCCCTGTGACTATGATGAAGCGCCCGGTGATTCTTAGCCTGCTGGCCGTCGGCCTGCTGCTGGCCTATGGGGGACGCCGGGCGTGGCGGGCGCACAAGGATATTGTCAGCTTGGAGGCGAATGACATCCCAGTGCAGGAGGTCGTGAAGCAGTTGCGGTGGCAGACCTGGGAGGACATTGAGTTGGGTACGAACGCCCACGGTCGGATCACGTTGAGGGTGGAGGATCAGCCGTTGGAAGCCGTGCTGACAGTGATTGCGGAACAGGCCAACACCCGCTGGTCTGCCGCATATCCGCTGTACACCACCAAGGCGCGGCTCCAGTTGGCCAAGAAAGTCGCCACGGGGCAGGTCCCGCAACCGCAGCCTGGCTGGACGAACTGGAATGCCCGCCCGAACATGGCAGCACTGGCGGCGTTGTTTCGGGCGGCTTCGACCAATCCGCCGACCGGAGACACCCCGGCGGGCGGTCCGGCAGGGGGCCCCGGAGGGTTTGGTGGGTTCGGAGGCTTCGGCGGTCCGGGCGGGTTCATGGGCGACGGCAATGGTGAGATCCGACCCGTCACCGTCTCCTGGGAGAAAAGCGAACCCCTGGTGGCGGCATTCAGTCTCCGGCGGTTTGGGACGGTCAAGGTGGTGCCCGAGGATGGCACGATGATTCCGGTCACCTTGGACTTCAAGGATGCTCCCATGGATGCCGTGGTTGCCAGGCTGGCCAAGGCGGTGAACCGGAAATGGGCCAAATTCTACATCCTGGACGAAGCGCGTGGGCCGCGTCCGGAAATGCCGCGCGACATGACCCAGCGCCCGGATTTCAATCCGGACCAGATGCGGGAGCGATTCCAGCAGATGGCGGCCAACCCGGACTTCCAGCAACGCATGGAGCAGCGGGAAGTGAAAAACCTGCTGAACTCAACCCCGGACCAGCGGGCCGAACGGGATCGTCGTCGCGGGCGTGGCGGCCCGGGGGGTGGCCGTGGCGGACCCGGTGGAGGCGGGGGAGCCCCAGGCGGTGGGCCCGGCCGGTGACGCGGCAGACGATGCCCCGGATCGACGAAAAACAACCTGAGAATGAACAAACCCCTCCCAACGACCGTTGTAAAGACCCGTCTACGGGCTTTCACGCTGATTGAGCTGCTGGTGGTGATCGCCATCATTGCCATTCTGGCCGGGATGCTGATGCCTGCGTTGGGCAAGGCGCAGCGAAAGGCCAAGGATACCTTCTGCCTGAACAATCTGCGCCAGCTCGGAGTGTCCCTGATCACCTATGCCGGCGACAATCGGGACCGGCTACCCGTGGCGGAACGTCGCCCAACCCAGCCGACCGATCCGGCCAATCCGGATCCCCGCATCTGCGACATTCTCGCCCCGTATCTCGGGTATGCCTCCGGCAGCAATCAGCCGGTCAATTCGGTCTTCAAATGCCCCCTCGACCGTGGGGCGTCCAACGGCGTGGTCATCGCCTTCCGCTATTTCAAGGAGGAAGGGTCGAGCTACGAGTGGCCCGAGGAACTGAACAATCGCGAGCTGGGGCGCCGCCGCAGCCGCGTGTTCACCGACCTGGACCCCTCCAAGCAGCGGATTCTGTACGACTACGACAATTTCCATCTGGGAGGCATGACCGGGTCGAAGAATGCCGTCTACGGGGACGGACACGTGGCGACACTCAAATAGGTGGGCACCGCCTTTCGTTGAACCGGGTCCTCCGCCGGGGCATGCTGCCGGGCAGTGAATCTGCCGTTGCCGTGGGTGTTTCTCCTGCTGGTGATCCTGGCGGCCTCGAGCTTTTTCTTCGCGGCCGCCGAGACGGCCTTTTTTTCCCTCGGCTCATGGAGGGCCCGGCGGTTGGTCGAGCGCGATCCCCGGCGGGGTCCGTGGGTGACGGAGTTGCTGGCCGAACCCAATGATCTCCTGGCCACGCTGGTTCTCGGCAACAATGTCGCCAATTTCTTCCTCGTCGCCCTCAGCCTGCTGGTGGCCATTGATGGGGGCTGGGAACGGCTCCTGACCCTCGCCGTCCTGCTGGTGGTCCTGGTGCTGGGCTGCGAGGTCATGCCCAAGGCCCTTGCCGTGCGGGCCCCCGAATCCTGGGCCCTGCGGTTTGTCCGGCCGCTGCGCTGGATGGTTCCCGCCTCCCAGCCCGTCCGCCGGCTGTCACAGGGCCTGGTGGAGGGGGTTCTCCAGCCCCTGATTCGTCGAAGCATCCCGCCGCCGGCCGGTGTTTCCGACGAGGAGTACACCGACCTCATCGAACTGGCCCACCAACATGGGGCCCTCGCGGCCAGCGAACGCGACATCATCCTCCGGATCCTCGCGCTGGAGCAGCGGACCGCAGGAGACGCAATGAAGCCGCGCGCCCAGGTGGCAGTCCTGCCGGACGACCTTCCCATGGGGGAACTGATCGAGTCCGCCCGCCGGTTGCGGCACCAGCGGATCCCGCTCTATGACGAGACGCCGGACAACATCGTGGCCATCCTCAACACGCGGATCCTGCTGTTGAACCCGGAGGCGGGACTGGACGAAGCCGTGGAGTTCCCATCCTTCGTGCCTGAAAGCATGAACCTGCTTCAGCTGTTCCGTGCCCTGCAGCAGCAGCGCCGCGGGCTGGCGATCGTGCTGGATGAATTCGGCGGCACCGCAGGACTGGTGACGGTGGAGGACATTCTGGAAGCCGTGGTGGGTCCGATCCGCGGGGAAGGCGAGGCGGAGGGCTTTGTCATGGAGAGGCTCGGACCGGGCCGGTGGCGGACCAGCGGAGCCATGCGGTTGGACGATTTTGCGCGCGAGGATCCGTCGCTGGGAACGGACCCGGATGTCGATACCCTCGGTGGCCTGGTGGTGAAGCTGTGTGAGGTGGTGCCGGATGTCGGAGAAGGGGTGAGCCATCGCGGGCTACGATTCACCGTCAAGGTCGCGGATGAGCGGCGTGTCCGCGAACTGTGGATTGAGCGGGAGGGGGAACCGGCGGCATGACCTTGAACGTCCAATGGATCACGTTCGTTCTGGCATTGTTACTGTCCGCCTTGCTGTCGGGACAGGAAGGGGCGGCCATGGCGCTCAGCCGGCTGCGAATTCGCCAGTGGGTCCGCGAGGGGCGGGCGGGTGCCCGTCTGTTGCAGCGGTATCTGGACCGGCCGGAGAATTTCCTGTGGACCATCCTGGTGGGAAACACGCTCGCCAATTTTGTCATGGTCACCCTGGTGGTGGCGTGGGCCTCGGGTCAGTTCAGCCACCGGCCCATCCTGTTCTGGTCGATCCTGGTGGTGGTGGCTCTGACACTCCACGTGGTGGCCGACCTGCTGCCCAAGGCCCTGTGCCGGGCTTTTCCCAACCGCCTGGCCCTGCGGTTGGTCTGGCCGTTTCGGGTGGTCCATTTCGCGCTGTCCCCGGTGGTCGCCATGGTGGAGGCGTTCGCCGCCTGGCTCCTGCGGCTCAGCGGACCTGATGGCAACGCGGGCCTCCTGTTTGGCAACCGCGATGAACTCCGGGCCCAGGTCCGTGATTCGGGTGCCTCCCTCTCCACCACGGAACGGAACCTGATCCACCGGGTCCTGGACCTGCAGTACCGCACGGTGGGACAGGTGGCGCGCCCGCTGTCCCTGGCCGATACGGTCGACGTCAGCACGACCCTCCCAGAGATCCTCCGCATTTGTCGCGAACACGGTCACGCGCGCCTCCCGGTCTGGGACGCCCGCAAGCCTGGAAGTCGGATCGTGGGTGTGGTCAGCCTCAAGAACATCCTGTACGAGCCGGAGGG